>JADHNP010000026.1 GCA_016779445.1 Luminiphilus sp.
CTCAAGGACTGGGCAACACGATTGCGCGCTGCCATGGATCAAACGCTGAGAGCTTCTGCAGACGGCGCATGACCCGCGCAATAAAAAGATGAAGCGTGCGCTACAGACCATGGCCAGCCTGTTTGTTTTGGGGCTGGTCATACTGTGGCTGGCGCCTCGATGGGCGCCGGCCCAAGCCGTTGCCTGGAACCCTCCTCCTAACCCCGGTCTCACCGGGGTATTTGCACCCAATCAGGCGCTCGCTGCGATTGCAGAGATCCCGGTGGGTCCCGCCCCAGAGCACGTTGCCTGCGATACTCAAGGCCTGCTATACACAAGCCTAGAAGGCGGGGCAGTGCTGCGCGGCACGGCAACCGGTGACTGGGACATGATTGGCAACACCGGTGGACGTCCATTAGGCCTCAGGCTCGACGGACAGGGTGGACTCTGGATTGCAGATTCCATGAAGGGCCTGCTTCACATGAGTGCCCGCGGCGAGATAACAGTATTGACCACATCGCTCGACGGCGAACCGCTGCGGTTTGTTGACGATCTCGATATTGATCAAAAGGGCCGCATCTGGTTCTCAGATGCCAGCCAGCGCTTTGACTATACGCAGGTCGCGCTCGATTTTTTTGAGGGCAGCCGCACGGGCAGGCTGCTTCGTTATGACTCCCACACCCAAAAGACCGAAGTCATGATGGACGGCCTCTTTTTCGCCAACGGTGTCACACTGGGCCCCAACGAGGACTATGTGCTGGTAAACGAAACCGGCATGGGTCGGGTACATCGACTGTGGCTGAAAGGGGACAAAGCCGGTCAGCGGGATATCTTTGCCGACGAACTGCCCGGCACACCTGACAACATTCGCTTCGACGGAGAAGGCACCTTTTGGATTGCCATGCCCTCACTCCGTGCTGACCTCGACATTTTGGCCAGCCTGCCGCGCCTTCGCGCGCTGCTGTCGTTCTTGCCGATCTCCATATTGGAGGCCGCCGCTCAACCCGGCAGCTTTGTGATTGGCGTCAATCTGGAAGGTGAGATCATCCATAACCTGCAGGATCAAGACAACCCGTTCCACTACATCACGGGCGTCACCCCCTGTGGCAACAACCTGTATCTTGGTAGTCTGCAGACCGAGGCCATCGGCGTCTTGCCCAAGCCCTGATCAGGACCAAACCATGCACAATGCGTCACAAAGTGAATTCTGGAACGGAGAAACGGGGAAAAACTGGGTCACCCATGACACACTCATGGAGACCATGCTTCAGCCACTGGGCGAGGCCGTTATCGAAACACTTGCACCGATTGCGGGTGAGCGCGTTCTCGACATCGGCTGCGGCTGCGGGCACACCTCACTCAGTCTCGCCCATCGCGTTGGCGCCGAGGGCGCTATTACCGGAATCGATATTTCTGCGCCGATGATCTCGGTCGCGAGAACACTGGCGGAGAATCGCGCCGAACCGAGCGCTGCCATCGAGTTTTTGGAGGCCGATGCACAAACACACGACATTCAGCCCAATTCTTTTGATGCGGTCTTTTCACGTTTCGGTGTGATGTTCTTCGAGGACCCCGTCGCAGCATTTAGCAATATCCGTAATGCCCTCCGGCCCTCCGGCCGCTTGGGGTTCTGCTGCTGGCAGCCTCGAGCCGTAAACCCCTTCATGACGTTGCCGGCGATGGCCGCGCTCGAGCTGTTGCCAGCGCCGCCCGAGATGCCGCCAAGAACCCCTGGACCCTTTGCTTTTGAGGAACCCGAGTACGTCGAGCGCATCCTGACCCAGTCAGGGTTCAACGGCATTAGCGTTGCACCGTTCAGTCATCCCTTGGTGTTTGGTCGTGGGCTTGCGCTTGCCGATATTGTCGAGCGTCTGGTCCAGATTGGCCCGATCGCACAAATGGTGCGCGAGGCGCCGGGTGATCTGCAGCAGCCGGTGCGTGACAAAGTCATTGCCGCCGTTTCGGCTTACTACACCGAGACGTCCGGCATGACGCTCGAGGGACAGTTTTGGCACGTGAGCGCCACAGCGTAAACCCGCCAACCGCAGGCGCTTGCTAGAGCGCACCGCGGCTCACACCCATCACAGCTGCCCAGCCGCCTACACCATCAGAAAAGCGAGCTTGCTTAGTGCCAGTTCCTCCTTGTGCTGCTGCATCAGTTCGTGCGGGCGGAGCCTTATGGCATAATCCGTGCCAATTGAGCCCAGGCTCGCTGGTCATACTCCACACAGGACAAACCTATGGACACCCAATCCCTCTTCTCACTTGCTGGGCGCACTGCGCTGGTAACCGGGGGCTCCCGCGGTATCGGTAAAATGATTGCCAGTGGGTTTATTGCCCAGGGTGCCAAAGTCTATATTTCCAGTCGCAAGGCTGATGTTTGTGAGGCCGTTGCCGACGAGCTGGGACCTAATTGTATTGCCGTGCCCCAGGACATCTCTACGGTGGACGGCTGCAAAGCGCTGGCAGCGACCATGGCCGAGCACGAATCAGGGGTCGATATTCTGGTTAACAACGCCGGCGCTGCATGGGGTGAGGCCTTCGAAACCTTTCCCGAAGCGGGGTGGGACAAAATCATGAACCTCAATGTTAAATCGATTTTTTTTCTGACTCAGGCAATGCACGGGCTGCTAAAGACCGCCGCCTCTGCGGAACAACCGGCAAAGGTCATCAATATTGCCTCGATAGATGGTTTACGACTCAACCCCTGGGAAACCTACAGCTATCAGGCGTCAAAAGCGGCCGTAATCAACCTCACCAAGCGACTCGCCGCGCGACTGGTCAAAGACCGCATTCTCGTTACGGGTATCGCGCCTGGCGCTTTTGCTTCTGAGATGAACAAAGCCGCGCGCGATCTGGAGAATATTGTGGGGCAACATGTTCCAGCAGGTCGAATCGGTAATGATGAGGACATGGCAGGTGTGGCGATTTATCTCGCCGCTCGATCAGGCAACTACGTGATCGGAGAGACGATCGCGGTTGACGGCGGTGTCGTGAATGCGTTTCTCAGTGAGAGTTGGGAAGTTGACCCCTCGGGTAATCATTAATTTACCCTTAGTAAAAAGCAAGCGAGCCACTCGGTTCGCTTGCTGAAGCGTGTCTGTTCGTCTCAGCTCATTGCGGTAGTGTTTGCCCCAACCCTTACAGTGAGCGCTACTCAGCGCGCTGATACAGTCCTTCCATCAGCTGATCAATAGTGAAGCTCGCTGGGCGTTGCCTTGGCGGATAGATCTTCAGCGTTTCAAGAAAGCCCTGCAGTTCCACCCGCGCCATGGTCAGACGAGGCAATGCGGTGCGAACCCACCAGTCGTTATAGGTATTAGAGTGCTCATCGGCGCGCTCAAAAGGATCGCGGCGTAAATGAAACACCTTAGGAATACGCAGGGTGTCGAACTGTTCACGCCATACGTCAAACTCCTTGGCTCGCTGTTCTGCAAATACCACCTTCCAGTCACCCACCCGCATGGCTGTCAGTAAGCCGTCATCGCTCCAGTAATAGAAAGTATTACGAGGGCCCTGGCCAACATCGCCGGTCAGATAAGGTAAAAAATCAAAGCCGTCCAAATGGTTGTGATAGTCACGACCATTGATGTTAACCCCGGCCTTTAATTCTTCCGCCACCGTCGGGCGTCCTGCCGCGGACATCAGGGTGGGCACCCAATCCTCGTGTGACATGACATCATTCAGGATGGTGCCCGACGGGATTTTGCCGGGCCAGCGAACCATAGCTGGTACTCTAAACCCGCCCTCCCAGTTGGTGTTCTTCTCGCTTCTAAAAGGCGTAATGGCGGCATCAGGCCAGGTATTGAAGTGGGGCCCGTTGTCGGTGCTGTAAACAACGATGGTGTTATCGGCGATACCAAGCTCGTCGAGCTGGTCCAGCAGGCGCCCCACAAGATTGTCGTGGCCCACCATGGCGTCGTTATAAAAGCCCTGACCAGAAAGCCCCTTCTCCTCTTCGGGGGTGTGTGTCCAAAAGTGCATTCGCGTGGAGTTGAACCACACGAAGAAGGGCTTGTCTTCCTCGGCGGCGCGCTCAATGAACTGCTGTGCGCCATCGAGAAATTCCAGGTCTACTGTTTCCATGCGTTTCTTGTTCAGGGGCCCCGTATCGGTCACGCGGCCATCCGCAAAGCTATGCACCACCCCTCGGGGACCAAAACGCGCCTTAAAAGCAGGATTCGTCGGATAATCCGGGTCTTCCGGCTCTTCTTCCGCATTCAGGTGATACAGGTTGCCAAAGAACTCATCAAACCCATGCTCGGTAGGCAGAAACTCATTGCGATCGCCCAGGTGATTCTTACCAAATTGCCCGGTCGCATAACCCTGCTCTTTGAGCAGCGTCGCAAGGGTGACATCCTCGGGCCGAATACCCAGATCCGCCCCGGGTGTGCCCACCTTGGTGAGACCTGTACGGATAGGCGACTGACCGGTGATAAAGGCTGAGCGACCTGCGGTGCAGCTTTGCTGCCCGTAATAATCGGTGAACTTGGCACCTTCGCTGGCGATGCGGTCAATATTGGGGGTCTGATACCCCATCATGCCCATGTTGTTGGTAGAGAGGTTCCAAAAACCAATGTCGTCGCCCCAAATCACCAAAATATTCGGTCTCTCCATCGCGGCCACGGCGCTACAAAAGACACACAGTGCTGACAAAGCAATTTGGACGATTGAACGGCACATACCCTACTCCACTGACAATATAATGCTGTTACGGAGAGGGTAACTGAAGGTGGGCTCATTGGCGACGCGAACAGCGTATCGAGAAGCAGTTTATAGTGACGATCTTGAAGGAGTGTAGGTCATGACCGCTATTCAATTTAATGGCAAGCCTGTTCGTCCCGGAAAAGTGATCTGCGTTGGCAAAAACTATGCTGCCCACATATCCGAAATGGATTCGGTCCCGGCTGAAAATATGGTGGTTTTTATGAAACCGGCGACGTCCATCGGCACTGAACTACACGCTGTTTTGGATGAACCGCTGCACTATGAGGGGGAAATATGTCTACTTGTGCAGCACGACAACATTGCGGGCATCGGGTTTGGGCTCGATCTAACCAAACGAGAGACCCAATCGAAACTCAAATCCGCCGGACTCCCCTGGGAACGCAGCAAAGCGTTTACCGGATCTGCTCTGTTCAGTGAATTTGTTCAAGCACCTGAAGATCTCAGTCAATTGGGTCTCGAGTTGCGGGTAAATGATGCCTTGCGGCAAAAGGGTGATGTCAGCCTAATGCTCTACCCCCTCGCAGTGATATTGGAAGAGCTACGACAATTTCTGACGCTTGAGGACGGCGACATCATTATGACCGGCACACCAGCCGGGGTGGGCCCAGTGCAATCGGGTGAGTGCTTTGACGGCCGGGTTTTAGCCGGCGAGCAAGTGCTGGCCCAGGCTGTCTGGCAAGCACACTGATGCTGCGCCAAAAGCCATCTAGGGATTTTCGTATTGAACGCTACTAGCTGCCCCTGATCGATATCGCTTTCAGCATTTTCAGCTTCAATCATTGTCATGGTGCGAGTTTTTCAGTACCGTCGAAAAAACCAGTGAGTGAGACCCATGCAAGCGATTCTCAAGCTGGACGTGTCGGGCCAACCCAGAGGGTGGCTGACACTGAATGAGGCGGTAACCGCATACGCCCGCGGCGATGTTCTTTATGGCATCGGGGATTTCCTTCCCCCCGTTTTCGGTGGCGTGCAGCGGCTCACAGGGATTCGATCCGAAATCACACTGCAACCGATCGTCGCCCTCGAAGGTCGTGTACTCAGCCACTTCACGCCTCCCTTATGCAATCGCACGCTTTTTCGGAGAGATGACCATCGGTGTCTGTATTGTGGCGGCCAATATCAGCGGAGCGAGCTCACTAGAGACCATGTGCGACCTATCTCCCGCGGCGGCTCCGACAAGTGGGAAAACGTGGTGGCCGCCTGCAAGCGCTGTAACTGGCTAAAGGACTGCCAGACTCCAGAAGAAGCCCACATGCCTCTCCTGGCGGTACCTTTTCGACCCAACACCTTCGAGTGGCACTATCTCGCGAAGGACCGGATTTTGACTGATCAAATGGATTACCTCTCGCAACAGTTTAAAGCGGAGCGGGATTGGGCTCACTAGAAACACATCCACCCACTTCTCTGGACACCGGTTTGTTAATGCACTGGCGCTATGATCGAATCGGGCGAGGTTCCGGTAAGCCCTCACAAGGGCTTTGGCACGCAACTACCCCTTGGTAACATAGCGATCTGCCGATTGGATACAGGCTGAAGGAAGCTCCCCTTTGTGAACTCAGATTTGATGATTACTCTAATCGGCATGCCGGGTAGCGGAAAAAGCACCGTGGGGCGCGTGCTCTCCGAACAACTCCACCTCGAACGAGTCGATACCGATCGATTGATTGAGTCGCAGGAAAAACAAACCCTTCAGCAAATTATGGACAAGCGGGGCAACGCAACCTTTCGGGCCATAGAAGAACAGGTATTGACCGAAATGCCTTTGTTTCCATGCATTATTTCTACTGGGGGCTCGGTGGTTTATAGCGACAAAATTATGCGTCGCCTGCGCGGCGCCTCCACGGTGGTTTACCTGCGTGCGCGCTTTGAGACCATTGAATATCGCGTATCACTAGACCCGCAACGTGGCATCGCCGCGGACGGCTCACAAAGCCTCAGAGATATATACGATGAGCGCATTCCTCTTTACGAACGCTACAACGAGTTCGCGGTGGATTGCGATAACACCTCTCCCAAAGAGGTCGCCGAGACCATTGTGGCTCATTTAACGCAAACCGCACCGCCCTCATAACGTGTCGCGCAACACGTAAAGTAGCACTTCGCGCTTTTTATCAAGGGGAACTCATCTTTATACCGCTAAACCGACCACAGTACTTAGCTTAATTAGTTATTTGGGGCATAACGGTTCAGTCCAAAAAGTTTCTTGTGGCGAACGGATGCTTGCGCTGTGATGCCATCAACCAGCCGAGGGAGCTGGTCTTTTATGTTCGGGATCATCGGGAGGTGATTTGTGGGTAAGGGAAAGTCCAATGCGGTGACAGGCGAATCGGCAGATGACTTTTTTGAGGCGACGGGAGAGCTAAGCGACGAAGACCTTGATTCGCTGGACTTTGCCGAGTCCGTCACTGAAAAAGCACTGAAAGCGGAAAAACGACGACGCGCCGAGGAGCGTCTTGAGGTGTTCCGTT
Organism: Luminiphilus sp.; assembly: GCA_016779445.1. Classification (GTDB taxonomy): domain Bacteria; phylum Pseudomonadota; class Gammaproteobacteria; order Pseudomonadales; family Halieaceae; genus Luminiphilus. The sequence goes on from JADHNP010000026.1 coordinate 7,176, forward strand.
TGCGGGAAGAACTGGGGGATTACGATCTGGAGTTTGACGAGGATTTTTAGGGGTGAATTATCCTAGGTAGCGGCAGACTGATCACGTATTTCCTGCTGCCACTCAAAGACATTCAGCTCGATAAAAACGAATGCGAAGAGCCAGAGTGCCGCATCCCAAAAATCCAGAAAATCCCCTTTGAAACCCCAGTAAATAGCCGCGACAACTAAGGTGGCGTAGAGCATCATTTTGAACGCATTCGTCATGCGCGTGGCAGGCCTTAAGCCGGCTCCCCAGCGCGTCAGCACTCTCACTTCAATCTCCAGCAAAATCACCACCAGGATCCAGGCTGCCGAATTCACCACGTCCAACAAAGCTAACCGCTGCGCCTCGAGCAATCCTTCAGGTGACGCCATAACCTGTTCCAAACCCGATACAAGGCGAGTGTCTGTCGCCAGTTGTGAGCAGTTTTCGGCCAACAGGGGAACAAAGTCATCGAGCTTGATCATGACTGACCAACCTTCGCTGATCCGAGCGCAGGCGTCTCCCATCAGTGGTTCACTGGGCAGCAGAGTTCGCCATTCTCCAACGTAACCTAAAAACGCCATGACGATGGCCGCGGTGCAGACGAAGCGAATTCCGTGAATGGCTAAACGCAGTCGTCCTTGCAGGCGATGGTCGGGAATCACTGCCGTCTCAAGCTCAAACAGCAGTAAAAGGATAACCCAGGCGACTGTGTCGAGTGTGGCGGAAAACAACTGAATACCGGTCGCTACGGCTTCGCCCGATGCCACTGCAAAACGGGCGCTGTCCACCTCCTCGGCAAAAAAGAGCCAGATGTTTAGCGACAGCAGCAGATAGGTCGCATACTTCACCCAGCGAAATAGCTGCAAACCTGTTCCGGTGGTCTCACTCACCTTACGTTGTTGCTACTAGTCTTGATACGTGACGGCACCGAGCTACACCTGAAGCAAAAGATGCTCGCGTTCCCAAGAGCTGATTACCCGATTAAATTCCTCAAACTCATCCAGTTTGACCGCCGCATAGGCGCGCATGAAAAGTTCTCCGATCATGGCTTGCAATTCTGGTGTGTCATTGAGCTTACGAACACCCTCTTCCAGCGTTCTGGCGACACCTATACTGTCTTCGTTGGCGGTACCCAGATGTGGCGCAGTCGGCTCCAAATGCTGACGCATCCCCAGCAGTCCGCTCGCCAAAGTGGCGGTAATCGCCAAATACGGATTGGCATCGGCACCCGGGAACCGATTTTCTATGCGCAAATTCGCTGGATCCGAATTAGGCACTCGAAACGCGGTTGTCCGATTATCAAAACCCCAACTCAGATTAATAGGCGCTGAAATATCCGGCGCAAGGCGGCGATAAGAATTCACATTGGGTGCATAAAAACTGATGAGCTCTGGCGTATAACGCTGCAACCCCGCCATATACTCCATCATCGCCTGACTCGGTTTGCCCTCAGCAGTGGCGAAGATATTGCGCCCTGTCTCAAGATCCAACAGGCTTTGATGAAGATGTAGCGCAGAGCCCGGCTCGCGCTGCATGGGCTTAGCCATAAACGTCGCATACATATTGTAGCGCTGTGCGGTTTCGCGCACGGTGCGCTTAAAAACAAAAACTTGATCGGCCATTGTCAGCGGATCACCGTGATTGAAGTTGATCTCTAATTGTGCCGCTCCGTTTTCGTGTATGAGGGTATCGACATCCAGTTGTTGTTGGTCTGCAAAGTCGTACATATCCTCGACAAAATCCTCGAACTCGGCCACGGCATCAATGCTGTAAGACAAACGGGCGACCTCGCGCCGACCTGACCGGCCTTTCGGGGGCATCAGTTCATAATCCGGATCGGTATTTTTGTTAACCAGGTAAAACTCTACCTCGGGCGCCACCACGGGTTTGAGCCCTGCAGCCTCATACAAACCCAAGACGTATCGCAAAACGTTGCGGGTAGAGAGTGGGTGGGGTTGCCCCTCTGCCGTATAGCAGTCGGCAATGACCTGGCCGGTGGGTTCTCGAGCCCATGGCACCATGCGCAACGTATTGGCATCGGGTCGCAGTAACATGTCGGTATCGGTGGGTTCAACGAAATCCCAGTGGTCGTCGGTATATTCTCCGGTCACGGTCTGGACCATAATGGATTCGGGCAATTTAATTTCACGACTGGCGGTGAATTGATGCGCTGGGATGAACTTGCCGCGAGCGTTCCCTGTCATATCGGGAACAAGGCACTCCACCTCAGAAATCTTGTGCTCTTTGAGCCAGGCCTCGATGGTCGACATATCGACAGTAGGCATCCGAGAAGCCCCTACCGCATTGGGCGGCGCATAGGCACCGGGTTTACTGGATGCTGTTTTATGACTTGGTTCACTCATAACGCCCCGCGGGCAGCCAAACATCCGTACAGTATCTGATGGCAACGGGGTACCGGCAAGCGGCATAATGCCACCTATGCATACCTTCGCCATAGACGCAGCGCCGCGCCATTATCCGCCGAGTTGGTACGCCGCCTCGGCACAATTACTGCCTCCGTTCACACCCTTACAGGGCGATATTCAAACCGATGTATGCGTCATCGGTGGCGGGTACACGGGACTTTCCACCGCGCTTCACCTGCGAAAAAAAGGCTATGACGTGGTGGTACTGGATGCTGAACGCGTGGGGTGGGGTGCCTCGGGACGCAACGGGGGCCACGTTGGTACTGGACAACGTGCAGACCAGACTGCGATCGAAAAATGGGTGGGTTTGGAAGCTGCAAAAGGGTTGTGGCAATTGAGTCTCGAGGCAGTGCAGCGCGTCTGCGATCTGATTGATGAGTATCAGATTGATTGCGAATTGGGCTCAGGGAATCTTCATTTTGCCGCAAAGCCCAGCCACGCGGGCGGACTCCAGGATGAGCTGGAGCATCTGGAAACCGTTTACGGCTATGAACAACTGTCCTATGTCTCTCCGGACAAGATCAGCGAACTGAGCAGCGCGCGGGGCTTCCATGGCGCTCTGTTGGATAATGGCTGCCGGCACCTCCATCCACTGAAATACGCGCTGGGTCTCGCTCGAGCTGCCCAAAAAGCAGGCATTAAAATTTTCGAGGGGACTCACGGCCGTCCATCCTCCGACGGATCGACGGGCGAGGTGATTACCCAATATGGCCGGGTCAAAGCACGCCATGTCGTAATGGCTTGCAATGCTTATCTGGGAAAGCTGATGCCGCGACTCGCTGGCAACATTATGCCGATAAACAATTTTGTTATCGCCACTGAACCACTGCCCTCCCAGTTATTACAGCGTATCAACCGCGACAACCTGTCCATGTCTGACACCTTGTTTGTCATCAACTATTGGAAACTATCGGAGGATGGTCGGCTGATATTTGGCGGCGGCGAAAACTACTCCAGCCGTTTCCCCCGAGATATCGCTGCCTTCGTGCGACCGCATATGCTCAAAATCTATCCAGAGCTTGAGGGGACCGCGATTGAGTTCGGATGGGGCGGCGCAGTGGGAATTACACTCAATCGCATGCCGGATTTTGGCCGGATCGGTGACCACCTCTGGTACGCCCAGGGGTTCTCGGGCCATGGCGTACCCACTGCCACCATGGCGGGACATCTGCTGGCCGAAGCAATCGACGGCGATTCACCAGGTTTTGATCTCATGGCTTCGATTCCCACCCACCGGTTTCCCGGAGGCACGCTACTTCGATGGCCCGGGCTTGTTGCCGGCATGTTGTTTTACAGTCTTCGAGACAAGTTTGGTCACTAATGGCATAGCTTGCTGGAGGGCAGAGGCCGCAGCACTCAGATCGGTGATTCCGCGGCTTTTTTCATTGGCTCAAGTGGCATACTGTTGTGGGACACGCTGTGCGCAGACGCTCACTTGATTGTGGCGGGCGGAGGCCTCATTGGTCTCGTGGCGCCGGACCGTACATTTCAACCGAGGTGCATGGCGGCGCGGGTACAACGACCGAGGTTGTCGGAGAATGTGTGATATCGGTCGTGGCAATCGCTGCGGCTACAGCGGTCCGTAAATACCACAATGAGGAGAGTTTTCATTAAGCGGTCACTTTTTGATGCTGTTAAGTAAACTGAAATCGTTGCTCAGCGCCGAGCCCCATCCGGCAACGTCGGCTGCACGCGATCCATTGGAACTTGCCAGTGCCGCGTTGATGATGGAAGTAGCCCGCGCCGATTTTGCGACCGACCAAGTTGAGCTAGACGCTATCAGGTCGTTGCTGGTGGCGCACTTTTCACTCAGTGATGACGAGGTAGCAGATCTTGCCGCCGAAGCCGCCGGACGCGTTGACGCTGCCACGTGTTTATTCGAATTTACCAGACTGCTTAACGAGCAAGCGTCGACAGAGCAAAAGCGCTCGCTGCTTACCCTGATGTGGCAGGTCGCGTTAGCCGATAATGCATTGAGTCGATATGAGGAGCACGTTATTCGCAAAGTCTCCGATCTGCTGTATCTAACTCACAACGACTTTTTAGGGGCGAAGCGCGCGGCGCAAAACACCCAAGGATGAGCCGTCGGCGAAGCGCCCAACACAACGTCGATAGTCACTGGGGCGTCAGTTACTGACCACGAGCACTAATCAAACACCCCAATACGATGAGGCTGGTGCCGAACAAGGTGCGTGCGCTCACGGGCTCCGCAAAAAACCACCAACCCAGTATCGCTGCCCAGATAAATGCCGTGTACTCGACCGATACGAGACGCTGCGCTTCGGCCCGACTGTAAGCATGGGACATGAGCATTAACGATATCACCGCAAGCGCGGCCGCCAAAGCAGCACCTCCCCAATGGACGAGTTCTGTCGGCACTACAACTAAAAACGGTGCTCCCAAGAGTAAGATGCAAAAAATAATCAGATTTTGATAAAACGCGACCTCCATAGGTTTGGCAATCAACGCCTGCATCCGTTGCAAGATCAAATTGACGCCGTAAAGTACTGCCGAGCACAGTATCGACAACATTCCCAGAACATCGCTACCCGGGCTCGCCGCAAACACCTCGCCTCCCACGACCGTCATCACACCGCCAAAGCCCAGAGTAGCGGCAAGTTTGGCGTTGGCGCCTATTTGCTCTCCCAGCATTGGTACCGCGAGAAATAACGTCACAATGGGCGCTACAAAAGAGAGACCAATCGCCTGGGCCAGAGGGATACGAGTCAGGCCAAAGAAAAATAGATAAGCCATGACGGCGTTCAGTCCAGCACGAATCAAATGAATTTTGAGCGCCCTGCCTGACGCTAGCGCCGGCCGCGTGGGCAAGTAGAATATCGAGACGAAGATCGCGCCCATCGCCATACGCCAAAAAATGGCATTAAAAGTTCCGAGTGCCATGGCCTGGGCCTTCATCACCGCATCCATCATGGAAAAAAGCATGATTCCAAAAGTAGCGATATAAAACACATGCCGGACCTCGTGGTGCATCGGCTTCATAGATCACGCTCGTTACAAAGACACATGTCTGGCTAATCCGCCATTAATCTAGACGGGATCTTTAAAAAACGCAGTCTTCTTTTCTCCGGTTTCAGTGTAAACAGGCTCGCCACGCTCAATCAGATAAGCCTGATTGGTACTGCTAACGATGCCTACTCCCTGTAACAGGCCGGCCATGCGCTCGTAATAAGGGTGATCAAAATGGGCGGCCAGACTCTCACCATCTTCCCAGCGCTCATACACTTGCATACGGGTTGGAATAGCCGGGTCGGGAGCAAAGCAATAATCAAGGCAACCTGCCTCGTCCTCTCTGGTCAATCGCTGAACATCTGCAGTGAGCGTAACCGCGTGATTCCGATCTTGCTCGCTCGCAAATTCCAGTGCCGCCACCACAATTACCATTGGGTTTTCTCCCTCAACTCATGTTGTGACGTGTCCCAAAGATACGCCATCGTCGCGCTCATATTCCGACGCTTCGCCCTATAAGTCGCGCTATCAACGCCACGGCATAAATCGCGGCTTTCCGGTGCGCCATTGCAGATACTTACCCACTAACAGCCACACCGCTAAAAGGTACGGTGTGTCAGAAATAAGATCGAGCGCCCACACCCTCTCTTCTGCGAAACCCATGGCGATTTGATCCGGGCTCAATCGCACGCCTTGAGCATAAGAGTAAATCAACGGTATAAATTTCAACACTGCGGCGAGCAGCAAAGCAAGGTTAATCCACGACAACGCCGTAAGACCGATGCCAACGGGATTTTCATCTTGGTGTTCGCGCCGGCGCTGCGGTTCTAGCTCATTTTTCTGTTGTATCACGGTTTATTGCCCCGCCCAGATAGCGTGATCAAAAGGCCTCACGAGGGAGAGGAGAGTTTCTCCCGGCTAAAAATCACCGCGAGATTGTTGGCGGGCATTGCGATGACTTCTCTGCATTCAAATCCCGTATCCGTTGCAACGCTCAGCACTGCTTCGAGTTCTCTGACACCCCATTGGATGTTTTGCGCCTTCAACTGCAGGTCAAAGGCTATATTTGATGGCGCCGTATTCTTCTGCCCTTGCTTAAACGGCCCATAAAGCAACACAACGCCGCCAGTCTCAAGCATTCTGGCGGCACCCCGAAACAGAGCGATACAGCATTCCCAGGGAGCGATGTGGATCATATTGATATTCACCACTGCCGACACTGGCGCGGATAGTGCGATCCGCTCGACAGGCCACTCGTCATCCATGACATCCAGCATCTGTGCAGGAAGCAGATTCGGCGCAGGCAGATCTGCAGCCCAGCTAGTAATGGATGCCACATTGGTGCTCGATTGGTCAGTAGGCAACCATAGCCTCGGCGCCAACTGCGAAGCAAAAAATACTGCATGTTGCCCTGTGCCAGCGGCCACTTCGAGTACAGTGCCTGAATCGGGTAAGTGCGATTTCAACACTGTCAGCAGCGGGTGCTTATTACGGTCAGTGGCGGGCGCAAAACGTTTGGTCATGGGCCCATTCTTATCCTCTGGTATGTAACGGCAACAAAGATCATTTGCCCGGACCAACTCGTGCGCAGGACAATATTAGGGGCTGCAGTCAATTCCGCTTTCCCATGGTACTGCGCTTTTAATCGCCACCCGCCAGAAAAATAGCCAAAGTGGGCATCAACAGAACCAACCCCCCAATCACTAGCAAAAGCACTGCTATGCGCCCGCGCCATTTGGGTTGCTCATCATTGGGCTCATAAGAAGAATTATCCATCAATTTGCCTCGCTCCTGACCACCCATAATGAAAGCGGGCACGCCGCAGTGCAACACCGACTAACACCCCCATAGGTAGGGTCATGTGTCACTTATTGACTCCCCCAGAGATATCGATTGGAAGAAAAAATAGTCTACACTGACGCCGGAAAATAGCGCGCCATTGCTCACAGGAGATCTTACATGTTCACCAAACGCACTTTACCCGCCATGCTCTTCGTCTGGGCCACTGCTGGAAGCGCCTACGCCAATGTGGTGGTCGATATGTCTCAGGTTCAAGACTACACAAAGTATCAAACTGATCTGCAGCAGTGTGAGGGGTTAGCAGTGCAAAATCAGCCCAGCGCCCCTCAACGAGACAGTGTAGCGGGCACGGCTGTTAAGGGTGCAGCCGTCGGCGCAGCCGCAGGAGCCGTCAGCGGGGGGTCAGGCTCAAAGGCGGCAAAGAAAGGTGCCGGAGCTGGTGTCATTTTGGCCGCCGGACGAAACAGCAGTGAACGACGCAACGCAAGCGCCAATGCAACCGCGCAAAAAGATCAGATCGTCAAGAATTGCATGCTCGGCCGCGGCTATAACGTACTGAACTAATTGCCCCTTAAAACGTTAAGGCAAAGCGCTCTCGGGCACTCGCTTCACGCTAATCGGCTTGTAGGCCGGGGGTTTTTCTTAGCCGGGCCTTATGGGATGGCGATAGGCTTTTGTTGCTTAGCGGCGGTTTCGCTATCGCGACATCTCTTTATAGGCGTGGCTAAAAGCAGAGACCGCCTTGTCGAGATCAGCGCGAGTATGCCCTGCCGAAATCTGAACGCGAATCCGTGCCTTACCCTGAGGTACAACAGGGTAGAAAAACCCGATCGCGTAAATACCTAATTCCAGCAACCGCTCTGACATCTGCTGCGCCACCACCGCGTCTCCCAACATCACTGGAACGATCGGATGGTCGCCCTCGGGCACGGCAAAACCATTGACCTGCATTTGCTCTCGAAAATATCGTGTATTGTCGTGGAGCCGGTCCCGGAGCACCGTCGATGCCTCCAGCATGTCGAGCACCTTCAAAGAGGCAGCGCAAATTGCTGGCGCCAGAGTATTTGAAAACAAATAGGGACGGGACCGCTGGCGCAAGATATCAATGACCTCCTGCCGGCCAGATGTGAAGCCACCGGAACCACCGCCCAGCGCCTTGCCAAAGGTGCCGGTGATGATGTCGACACGGTCCATGACGCCGCAATACTCATGCACACCTCTGCCCTGCGCTCCCATAAAGCCCGTCGCATGGCAGTCATCGTGATGAACCATCGCGCCATACTCATCGGCCAGATCGCAGATAGCATCCAGTTGCGCGACGGTGCCGTCCATTGAGAAAACACCATCAGTAGTAATCAGTACCCGCCGCGCCCCTTCATCGCGGGCCTGCTGTAATTTGGCCGCCAGATCTCGCATGTCATTGTTCTTGTAGCGATAACGTTTGGCTTTGCAGAGACGGACCCCGTCAATAATGGAAGCGTGGTTCAGCTCGTCTGAAATCACCGCATCTTCGGGGCCAAGAATAGTCTCGAACAATCCCGTATTGGCGTCAAAGCAGGCCGCGTAGAGGATCGTATCTTCCATGCCCAAAAAGTGACTGACACGCCTTTCAAGCGTTTTGTGAATCCCCTGTGTGCCACAAATAAAACGTACCGATGCGGCACCAAAGCCCCATTCCTGCAAGCTATCGCTGGCCGCCTGCTTCACGTCGGGATTGTTGGCCAGACCAAGATAATTATTCGCACACATATTGACGACATTGGCACCGTCTTCGAGGGTAATGTCATTTTTCTGCTCAGAAACGATCACACGCTCGGTCTTCCACAGTCCGGCCGCCTTGATCTCTGCTATCTCGTCAACATAACTCTGCTTAGATACTTGGTAACTCATGTCAGTCCTTCCAATCGAGGATGACTTTGCCAGATTGCCCAGAGCGCATGATGTCAAAGCCCTGCTGAAAATCGGTGTAGTGGAATCGATGGGTAATCACGCGCTCCACGGGCAACCCACTCTGTACCATCATCACCATTTTGTACCAGGTCTCGTACATCTCGCGGCCGTAAATACCCTTTATGTTGAGACCCTTGAAAACAACGTCAGTCCAGGAAATACCGGTGTCATCTGGCATCAAACCCAGCATGGCAATGCTGCCTCCATTGATCATTTTACTCAGCACATCGCGAAATGCGCTGGGCGAACCCGACATCTCCAGACACACATCAAACCCTTCCAGGATCCCCAGGCTCTCCATGAAATGACGGGTAATTCCCTGTTTGGTGACGTTGATGGGCTGCACCTTGGGTACGATACGCTTGGCAAGATCCAGACGATATTCGTTGACGTCGGTGAGGATTACGTTACGCGCACCACAGTGGCCCGCCACCATCGCCGCCATAATTCCAATCGGACCCGCCCCGGTAATAATGACATCCTCTCCGACCATGTTAAAAGAGAGCGCGGTATGAACGGCATTGCCGTAAGGATCAAAAATACTCAAAAGATCTGTGGGGATGTAAACATTGGGTCGAAAAACGTTGGTGGCAGGAATCACAACATACTCTGCAAATGCTCCGTCACGATTGACGCCCACACCCTGAGTATTGGGGCACAAATGCAAGCGTCCCGCCAAGCAGTTACGACAACGGCCGCAGACAACATGGCCTTCGCCCGAGACAATATCGCCCACCTGTAATCCCGTTACGTTGGTGCCAAGCTCCACAATTTCGCCCGCATATTCGTGCCCCGCCACCATTGGCACCGGGATGGTCTTTTGTGCCCATTGGTCCCAGTTATAGATATGAACGTCGGTCCCGCAAATCGCGGTTTTATGGATCTTGATCAGGACTTCATTGCCACCCACCTCGGGAATGGGTACATCCTCGAGCCAGAGGCCCTCCTGCGCATGCTTTTTAACTAACGCTTTCATGGCACAAGCCATCCAATATCAGTAGTTTGTTGGGCTTTTTATGCATTATCGCGGCATTTGGATGCCTATGCTCAAAATTTTTCTTGTGCACTCCAATACACAGGGAACCGGTTAGCCGCCGCTTATTAATGGCTCTCAGTGGAAAACGGCCGGTATTCCAAAGGCGCAGGCAAGCCCGCACGTCCTACTGCAGGTCACATGGCCAAGCCTTGCTAGCGAATGTCGCTGCCTAAGTTGTAACGAACAAGCGGCCCCTATTTTGCCCCACACTAGCCGCGCCCCGATCGAGGTGCATAGGTGCAACTCGCCTGCATCCAGCGGAGATTGATGCCAAGTCGTTTCGCAGTGGGCTCGGCCCAAGCATAAGAAACCGCGCGCGTCTCTTCGGGGCGATGCGCGTATAAGACAAGCGAAGGGCGATTGGTACCATATGGCCAGCTGACGTTACGCATTTTGATCCCGATCTGTTGCGGATCCTTTTCATCAGTGCTGAGCCAGATCATGCCACCCTGATCATATATTTCGAGACCACGGCGAAAAGTCCATTCTCCATCCCGCTGCATTGCCGTCATCCAGCACTCGAATCTGCGCGCCTTGAGGCTCTTGTGGGGCACTCCTGCTGGGTGCCCAGTCAACAGACGACCCGCCGCATCGTGCGTACGCTCCGCCATCCAAAGCGCCTTCTCAGTTAAGAGCAAGTCATCGTTTACGGTGATGCGCTGGTCACTTTCCTCAGACACATAAGTGCAGGCATCAGGCTGCAGATAGCCGACGAATTGATTCGCCTGACGGTGCCAAATAATATCGCAACCGGGCGCCACGGTCGTCTGATCCGGCGTCAGCGCCTCAAGTAGCGTGGGATTATCGTGAGCATCGGTGAGTGCCGTTGGGTCATTGGGAGTATGAATGATCAGCCGGATCGCATTTTGGGCGTAGTCGGGACGAAATGAATAAATCTGTTGCCGATAAATGTGGTCAGAGTCATCGTTCAGATGCTGCTGCACATAAAAAACGTGCTCGCCAAAGGCCTTTAAATCAACCGGCTCGAAAACAGAGTGAATGCGTTGATGACGAAGCGCTTCGTCAACCCCCTGCTCCTCTTCAAAGTAGACCTGCTCCTGATTGTCGTATACGCCGGGCAACCACGCCATCATGGTCTGGAAGTCCTTATCCAGAATAGCGGTATCATCGGCGCGAGCATTCAGTGCGATGGCGCAGAGCATAGTCCATAGAAATCGCTTCATGATGTTCCCTCCCATCGCGGGGCGAGCACCCACGGCATGGTTATCTGTCTTTTGATCACAGCATGGCACTGCTCACTGTATACCGCCAGCACGCGAGCATTGCCTTTGTCAGTTATTAAAACTAGTTTAAGCGGGAAGAGAGGGGCGGCCGCGCTCCCATTGTGCACGTAGGGCTCAAGTGAATGTATCACCAAAAAACCATAATCAGGCCTCTGTAATGAAACCACTCGATGGAATTACGATTCTAGAATTCTCAACCATGATTACCGCAGCGCTGGCGAGCATGATGCTGGCCGAGCAGGGTGCGCGCGTAGTGAAAGTAGAACCCCGCGACGCTGGCGACCCTATGCGATACCTCGGTTCGCGCAAAGGCGATATCTCTTCACTTTTTGCGGGATGCAACCGCGGCAAAGAGTCCATCAAGATCGACCTCAAAAGCGAGGCCGGCCAGGCCGTGATCCGCGAGATGATTACTCAGGCCGACGTGGTTATTCACAACTTTCGCCCCGGCACTATGGAGACGCTCAACCTCGGCTATGAGGCGCTGAAAGCGGTTAATCCCCGACTCATCTACACCGCGATTTCAGGCTTTGGTACAGAGGGCCCACTGAGGCGAGCGCCAGCTTATGACCCCATTATTCAGGCTCAGTCAGGCATGGCCGCGACACAAGGCAGCGACGAGTCTCCCACTTTTATTCGCTCGCTCCTGTGCGACAAGATCACCGGTTATACCGCCTGTCAGGCGGTCACCAGTGCGCTATTCGCCCGGGAGAGAACAGGAGAGGGGCAGTTGATCGACCTTTCCATGCTGGATTCCGGGCTATTTTTTATGTTTCCGGACGGGTTTCAGAATCACGCCCTCCTCGATGCCGATGTTATTCCTGGGGGGCTACTGATCGATATGCTCTATCAACTCACGCTGACCAAAGACGGTGGCATCACCATAGCGGCGGCCAATCAGGAGATGCAGGGGCGCATGCTCAAAGCGATAGGACTCGCGCACCTTTTTGAGGATGCGCGGTTTAACAGTATGGAAAAATTGGTAGAGAACTTGCACGTTTTCCGGGAGCTCATCACTGAAAAATGTTTGACCTATACCAGCGATGAACTGCTCGTGCTGCTGCGTGAGGTCGAAGTACCCTGCGCGAAGTGCCTAAGCCGTGACGAAGTCTTGGCACAGGAACAATTAAGCGCTAACGACAGCGTGGCGGTGGTAGATCACCCTCATCTAGGCAAGATGCGCATCGTAAAAGCGCCGCCACGCTTTGGTGGAGAACGACTTGAACCCTCGAGGCCCGTGCCGGCCCATGGTGAGCATACCGAGTCCGTGTTGCATTCTTTTGGGCTAACTAATAGCCGTATCGACGCGCTCAAATACGAGGGTGTATTAGGCTGATACCGCGGTTTGGGTGCGCTTTCAGATCAGAGGTCAAACACCGACAGGATCATCTCTTTATATGCCTCAGGGCCCGAAACGGAATAAGGCCCCCGGTAGCCATACCAAGCGACTTCGCCCGCCGCATCGATCGCCGTCGCCAAGGTAAAAAACCCTGATTCCTCCCAGGCCGTCAGCCAGCCCAAGGTCAGCACCGTGGTGGCTACGCCTTGTGCAATACTCTCAGCAGCCGTCACTCGCTGACCATCCGTGACCATGAATATCACAACTTGATTATCTGCCAACCCCAGTGCAGCAAGCTCTTTCGCATGGAGTTCGTGCGCCTCGGCATCGACATCGATACCCCGCGCAATACGTCTTAGGGTGGCAATGTATGCCTCCCTTGCAGCATCAGAGAGGTCAGGCGCTGTATAGACGTCATGGATATCCGCGACGGTTTTGCGCGACTCTGGACGGATCTGAGCGCCAGCAGTGGAAAGCGCCACTTGAACAGTGTTAAAGCCTTTAGAGCGCAGTAGTTCAACAACTTCCCCGAGTGCTGACTCTGCCTCTGCTGAGCAGAGCCTAGCGTTATATTCCTGATCGAGTGCTACACCTGAGGTGTTATCGAGCACCGAGCAGTCCTGAACCAAAATAAGATCAAAAGCAGGTGCACCACCGTATGCTTCTACTGTCTGGTCGAAGGACTGTGCCTGCACCCAAGCGGCACAAAACATTAACCCCGTGCCAGCAATTAAATAATGTCGTAATGCGGCGAACATCATTACTCCCTGTTATAGGTTTGAATCGATTTTATCCAAACCCGTGAATTAGCAACGTGTCTATTGCGCGGTAAAACCACCGTCGACACTGAGTACTGCACCCTGGCAAAGACTCGAATCTTCGGAGGCAAAAAATAGGATGGCGCCCGCGACCTCTTCCGCGGTTCCCATGCGACCAACAGGCATCACCCCGCGCAGCATTGCCTTAGCCTCTTCTTTATCGGGCATGAGGTCAGTCCAGCGCTCCATCATGGGGGTTTGAATCACACCCGGACAAACGCAATTGATGCGTACGCCGCTGGTGGCAAGCTCAATTGCCATATCCTTGGTGAACACCACCAATCCACCCTTGGCACTTCCGTAAGCTGTTGACAGGGGAAACCCTACCAGACCATTCAAGGACGAGACATTAATCACGCTGCCAGCACCGTGCTCCACCATAGAGGGCACAAAGTACTTACACAGCAGCCAGGGTCCTTTCAGATCTGTATCCAGCACTCGGTCCCACTCATCCATGGTGGTTTCGTCATAGGTTTTATTGAGCTCGGAGCCCGCATTATTGACCAGCACATCGATCACGCCCCAGCGAGACAATACCCGCTCCGCAGCACGCCGAACCGCGGTCTCCTGCCTGACATCCAGTTCCAGCGCAAACGTCTCGCCACCGCACTCGCTCGCAAGCCGCTCAGCAGAGACCAGGTCTCGATCCAGGATACAGACATCTGCCCCCTCGCTGACAAATCGTCTGACAGTAGCGGCACCGATGCCACTGGCACCTCCGGTAACCACACACTTCATATTTTCCAGTCGCATAACCAGCCTTCCGTTCGAGAATGGTCCTGAGTTAACGCGGCTGAGCCGGCAATATCAATCCCTATTCGAACAAGTGCCCCCTGAGCCCGAACACACATACCGGTGGCATAACTAAGGGCCCGCCCGCCATCATAAAAAAATGGAAAGTCGGGATAAGCTCACACCGGTAAAACGTCAAATCAGTATGAAAAACATCCAACTCAGCCACTCCGAAACGGCCTCGTTACTGACCGCTGCCATTGTCCTCACAGTATTGGGCATCGTGGCCATATAAACGGGAATCCCCCTCTACTGGGGTTTTGGCAACCCGAGGTCTCTCACAGGGTATATCCCGTCGCCAATGTGGCATCAATTTTTGTCCAAAAAAGCCGATATTCAGGATATTCCCCTGAATCGGATGCCCCATGTTGGTGGTCAATTCCAATACAGCTGCCGCCTTTGCCCAAAACGCCTTGGTCAAGACCGGCCGGCAAATGAACACCGCTTTGGAGCAGCTCTCCACCGGCGTACGAATTAATGGTGCCAAAGATGATGCGGCAGGATTGGCAATTGCATCTCGGATGACCTCACAAGTGATTGGGCTCAGCACCGGTATCAAAGCGGCCTCCGACGCTATCGGATTGGTGAGCACCGTTGATGGCGCGCTCGCTGAGATGGGTGAGATGTACCAGCGTTTGAGGGAACTGGCCCTGATAGCAGAAAACGGCACTAACAGTCAGCAGGACATACGAATACTCCAGGCCGAGTTTGACGCTGTCGTCGGCTCCATTGAGTCCGTGATTACTCATACCACCTATCAGGGCTATAACGTTTTCTTCAACCCCTCTGGACAGCTATCAAGCCATCTGGATTGGCGCAATGATGGGCAAGCCGTGGTCATGAACATGTCTTTTACGCTGGGGGATACCGGCACGATCTCGACCAGCTTTACGGCGGATGGTGCAGGCGGCAGCTATTCCTTTGTCGATTCAGAGGTGCTCTCTGGCTGGGGATATTTCTTCTACATGAATTCCAACAGCAATAGCGACAGCGTCATAGGCCCGTTTCGAAACGATCCGAGTGCCAGCATGTTCTCCAATCAGGTCCTAGATCCTTCACATGCCGACTATCGCAAACAAGTATCCATTGGCTCAGCTGATGACACAGTCACTAACATCGACAACCTGCTGGATAACGTGAACGCCTCAAGAAGCAAGCTGGGCGCCTTACACAACCAATTGGTTCATGCGACCAATAGTATGAGCACTACGTTCACCAATACACTCTCCAGCCGTAGCACGATTCTTGATACCGATTATGCGGTGACGACCGCACATCTGGCTAAAACCCAGATTTTGACACAGGCGAGCACCGCCATGCTCGCTCAAGCAAACGCCCTGCCCGAAGTCGTACTTCAGCTTCTGCAAAGATAAAAAAGCGCTTTTCTAACGCACCGCTGTACTACGGTTTTCTATAACACTTCGACCGAGCACCGCCGAAACGCACTATGTAGTCAAGGCGGCCAGCACTTCTCTGAGCAACATTGTTGCTAATGCTATCCAGCTGAGTATGAAGAGGCTGAATCGCAGCCAGACGTGATTAATCGAGATCTGGACAATAGAGTGAATCAAACGGCAACCACAGTACGCCCAGGCACAGTAGAGATGCACTGTGTCGGTATGCCCCAGGCCCCAAATGACACCGATAATGGCGTAAAAAAGAGTTGGCTGCTCCCAAAGATGATTGTAATTATCCGCCACGCGCTCCACATGGCTGGGGAAAACACCCCCCAGCTGAGACGGATGGGACAGCTTCTGGAGATCAACACCCTGGGTCTCCAATACTTTTGCCGCTGGAATACGCGTGGCATACATCATGAGCATCATTACGAAACTGAGTGCCCCCATAAATAGAATGGGGTAAAGGATAAGATCATTCATGCCTGCAGCGCTTCCTTAACGATTTAGTGCTAGCAAAGATAACGTGAGTCGACGCACAGTGCCTATAGCACCGATTTCTTTAGTGGCTGTAATTACGAAGCGGAAATCTGGTTTCAGGGGATTCGGCTAGGGGCCGTCCAGAAAAGCTCGAGACTGGCCCGCGATCACATCGGGCGCGATATCAAAAATGCCATACTTGAGATCCGGGAGCTCGACGAGCTCCGCATTCGCTATTAGCGATGAAAAGTCTTCGGTCGGCCCCTTCAGACTGCCGTGAGGATTCAGCACCAGTGTAGGGTGTATCAACAATGGCGCGCGCTGCGCTGCCGGATATTGGAATACCGCGCCGTAAATTCGGGATTTATTTTGCCAGGCCGCTGCCGACTCAATGAAGTTCTTAAAGCCTCTTTCGAGAGCGACACCCTCTGCGCGCTGCTCAACAGCGAAGATCCAATCCTGCTCCAACGCGGCGAGCGCTTCAGGCAGCGGTCTCACCTTGCCTAGTTTTTCATAGCGCTCAGCGCGCTCAGCACCCCGATAAAACGGTATACCTATCAGCACCAGCCGCCGCACCAGAGCCGGGTGCCGCAAAGCCAGTTCTGTCGCGATAAAGGTGCCGGTGTGGTAACCGCAGGCATCTATTGGGCCACGCCCCTTGGGCCCCCAACCTGCTTTGAGCAGTACCTCGGCCATGATGTCGGCGTGATCAGCTATGTCGAGCTCTGCCTCCGGGCGATCAGATTGTCCTAACCCCGGATAATCCGGTGCTATCACGACCCGATCCCGGGCTAGCTCCTTCAACAACAGGCTATAGTAATTTCCCGAGTATGGATTAGGCGCAAAACACACTACCGGCGACGCATCACTCAGGGTCACAGGATACGCGGTCCGCAAGTGCATCTGCCCCCACTCAAGGTCCACGTAGCTTCGCTTAACAGAAACCTCATCGGCGAAGCCCGCCGAGACGACGAGAAACAGACTAAGTAGCGAGGCGGTAAATAATCTCAACATGCTCCGGCTCCCTAGATATTCATGTCTTTCAGAAAGGTACTCCACACGCCACTTCTATTTCAATCGACTGCCACAGCTCCCAACTGACCATCTATCACGTTCGCCAGTGGCACCAGACTTACCAGACTAGTTGAACAGGATGGCAATAGGTATCGCTATAGCCGCCGTGAGAGCACGCCTAATCCTCCAGCTCGAACGCGTCAAACTTTTCGCGGGCTCTGATGACGTCGACGTCACGTTGACCGTCGAACCGCTTGACCAGCGTGTCGAGTTTCTTAAAGCGCGCGTAAACCATGCCTTCACGTTCACCTTGGTAGAACGTCGCCTTGATGCCGACTTCCGCTTTCTCGCTAGTAACGAAAGCCTTTGGCACTCTGAGCTTGCCGTCACCCAGATTAATTGTTGCTTCACCTGATAGATCCTTGACTGCCATCATGTTGGCAAGCCACTTCGGTGATCGGCTCCGGTTTTTAAACAGCACAACCAACGGGCGCGTATCACTGATAGTGATTAGGGCATCGGCACTGAGAGTGGTGGGCCGCATAAAAGTGCCGCGACCTGACACAACCTCCATCAGGGAGGACCAATACTCGCCATCAAACTGGTCTTTTTGGCCATCGACGTATACGTTAAACAAGCGCAGCGTCGAGCCGCTGAAGTCTGCGCTGAGCAACCGGGGATTGCCGCTACCAAGACGGATATCCATATCGAGATCTGCGCGGAGTGTCGAGTCGTCAATTTGTAGCTGGGTGGCTGCAGAGTCAAGCCGGATCGACCCTTCCAACGATGACTCGGTGAATTGAATATCGGCGTTGAGTTCTGTCTTGCCCCCGGAGAACTGCACGGTAGTGTCTGGTGGGACGTAGTGATTCAGTGCCGCCATATCTGGCACTGTGGCCTGAGCTACCCGCAGTGCAAACGTGTTGCCCTTGCGGCGGCGCTTCGCCTCTGCGTCATCCCATAAGTCAGATAATCCCAGGCTGGGATCAGGAATAATGAAGTTCGATCCGCGATACGCGAGTTGCAGCGTCTCTCCCGTTAGAAAAGGCTTTTCGTCACCAACTCTTGTGGCCCTCAGTTGGTCGTAATGAATATCCAATCCAAGCGGTATATCAGTCGCCTCTGGCGTGTGAACTCTCACCTCCCCAATGCCCGCTATCCCCGTGTCGTAAATACTGACGCCTAGGTCATCGGCCGTTACTAAGAGATCTGTCCCGGCGCGCACGTGGCCGTCACTGATTACTAGATGGCCTGCAGCATGACCTGCACCACTGACATTAAAGTTACCCAATCCTCCAGCCAGCAGGTTGATGAAATCGAGACTTTCCAGATTCAGGTCTAGATCTGCATCAAGGTAGGCAAAACGCAGCATGCGACGGCCGGGATTTTCGGCACGGACTAGCGGGGAAAAACCCAGTGAACCAACGGCACGACCGCCGTGGAAGGCTTCGGCAGCACCATTCAATAGCGCGGGGCCGAGTTCGAGATCGAACTGTTCAATATCCAACCAGAAGGCACCTCGACGGGTTTCCGTATAGAGATTTCCAAAGGCAGAACCCGTTGCGGTGCCTTGAATATTGAGGATCCAAAATCGGTGCTCGCCAGCGACCGTTGCATCACTGACGTGAATCTTCCATGGTCGCTTTTTCTTCAGCTCACCGGATTCTACCGGGATGATCTCGCGATCTTTGATATCGGGGAAATAGGCCAGTCGGCCGCTATAATCAACGTTCGGCTTTAATCGCGGTCGCTGCCGGTAATCGATATTTTCAGCTGTGATGTTCGATAAGTACACTTGCTTCAGAACGAGCGGCACTATCGAGATGGATCCAGAGGCTGAAGTGGCCGTCACTTGCCATTGCTGAGTGCGCGCCTGCCCGTTGGCAAAGACGCCTTCAGCGTGCACCCGGAATGGATACCAGCTCCAAGCGCGCTCCCAAGAGACATAAAACTTTTCCGGCCGGATTTTGTTCACCAAATCCTGAGTTATCGGCAACTGGAGCGCCGCGTTAATCACTACGAGGTAGGAGAGCTCTGCAATGGCCAGAATGGTCAGAATGCGTGCGATCACGGATGCCGATCTCCAATGGATCTTTCATATAGGGTCATCACGATAGCTGTTGAATATACCCGGTAGGTAGAAAATAACGAGCGTCTAATCCTCGACCCTTTCAATGTCGAGCGCAACCAGACGATGCTTAGGTCTATTGAATAAATTGGCCGCAATCGCGCATGACCGTCAGATGTCTGTGGCGCGTAAGGCCAAGTTCTCAGAATATTGCAACCACGGTGGCCTTTCTGGTCTGCGCTCGAATGGGTGTAGGGGCGCTCCCGAAACCTAAAAGCCCGAGTCGTATGCAGCGCCCAGTGTTTGATTGGTCGGTGTGAGAGGATTCGAACCTCAGAAACGAATCCAACAATGCACTAGTTTGCGTATAACCTTGCAGACCGTGCTCTGGGGGCGGGGTTTTCCTAAACTATTCATCATCCTGTCAAGCGCTAGACGTCCCACAAATATCTGCAGGTGCTTGAGCAAGCGGTGGGCGGTGATTATTTCATCGGACTCAATGCCTAGCAGAATCCATTAACCTTCTACATATGGATTACAGCGACTTCAAGGGGCTTCAGGCACTGTTATTTTTTGGTGTCCCATTTGTTTGGGGCATCTGGCAACTGATTGTGCTCAGGCGTGACCAAGGGTCTGACGAACATCCGTCAGAGTGAAGCCATAATAGAGTCGCTGGTTTGCAGGTGGTTACGCAAGCGGATGGATGGAGGGCTGCTGAGCTTCATCGTAGCTTTACAGCCGTCCCATTAGCCACGATGAATAGCATTGACCTCCCGCCGCCACTAAATTCAGAGTAATCCAAGTCAACACCTACAACTGCATCGGCTCCTACTTTTGATGCTTCTTGACGAAGTTCCTCTAACGCCTGACTCCGTAAATCTCTCAGCGTGTCCTGAACGGCACCTGCGCGACCTCCTACAACGTCACGAACCGCTGAAAACATGTCTTTAAAAATATTCATACCAACTGCGACTTCCGCAGACACAATATCCACTACTTCTTTAATTTCTTTGTTGGGGACGCTAGCAGTAGTCGTCAATACAACTCTCGCAGACATATTCGAACTCCTCTGTGGCTGACAAAACCCTACTCCACACGCCCCTGCTTTTTCAATCGCCCGCCAAAGACCTCAACCGACCACCTATGACGCCCGCCAGTAGCGCTCTCGGGGGCACACTCCTCAAACAGCGGTGCTGAGGAGGGCTGCTGCATAACCCGTTATCACAATGGCTGCCTCAATACATGCCAAAACAATATGCACTCAAGAAGCAAAAAATATAACTTATCCGAGGAGTTTATGTATATTAGTAGGTGTCTGGATCCTTAAATTCAGGTGTTAGTCGAACACAATAAAAAATAAATTTGGAGATCGGTGATAATGGCGACGTCAAAAGGAAACAAAAAAAAGGTACAGCAAAACCGTAGGGCAATATTTGAAGTTGAAGCTGCGGTGACATCCAACAGGGCTAAAGCTTATGCCGCAAGATCCAGTGTGGAAGAAAACAGAGCTGGAATTATCAGCAACTATACTGCTGCCTTCATGGGCAATAGGCAGTTAGCTAACCAAAATACAGATGATGTCTTTCGAAATAGGAAAGCGATTCTCGCTAATCTAGATACATCAACGGAAGCGGAAGAAAACTTCAAAGAGTCTATGACGAACGAAGCAAACTTAGACTTCTTAGAACACCGCTCCAAACTGAACGCTGCAGTGCTTGCGGTCAATGAAAAGATGGTCGCGGTTAACCAGATGCTAATCGAAGTCAACGACACGATTATGCAAGCTAATGAGGAAATAGTTCGATTTAATGCAAAGGAAATAGCGGCAAACAATAAACTCCTCGTCGGTGGCAGTACAGCTATGAGTAAAGCCACGCCCGCAACCAACGCTGCACGAATTAAGAAAAATGCTGCCAGAGCAAAAACCATCAAGAGTAATGCTATCGCCAATTCAAAGAAGATGGACGCTATGGCGAGGGAAATGAAAAAGAACCGCGGTAAAATTGATAAAAACAAAGCGACAATAATGTCTAGGCGCGAGGGAATTTTGAAAAACGCGGCTGACATTACACAAAATCAGGCCAAAGTCGCCAAGATGATCTCTTCCTGAGTACCAAGACAGTGGGCGCCGTATTCCATGGCGCCTGCTGTTGCGCACCGGTGCATTGCTTTTGATCCTGTTGCCACTGCTCTCTGCCAGTGCGTCTGCCTCCATCTGCGTCGTCAACTCACCCCTATGGCCACCTGCCCCGCCCACTGATAACAGCGAGTGGGTGAAGAAGCTCCTCACCATCTAGTCGGTGGAGAGAGTGTCTTGATTATTTGTTGCCCAGAAAATTTTAGCCACAAATATGTTCAGCTGCCTAACGCAAAAGGTATTGTTTAAACGGAGAAATATTGGTCGGTGTGAGAGGATTCGAACCTCCGACCCCTTCCTCCCGAAGGAAGT
>JADHNP010000121.1 GCA_016779445.1 Luminiphilus sp.
GTCAGCATCATAAAAAATGCATTTTGAGAACCCATGGTAAAGAAAGTCAGCATGACTACGCCGATGAGCGCAGATACCATTGCTGCTCCCCTAATCGTGGTTGAGAAGTTTCTAAAAAGGTAGGCCACTATCACCACCGATAGGGGCATCAGTACGCCACACAAAAACAGCGTGGAAAAGACAGATCGATTGACTCCAATGAAGCCGAAAACGTCGAGTTCAGACATCTTTTTCTCCTAGGTTGTTATGCTTTCGCTTATGTGCAGAGGACAAATTACTCCCAAGAGGGAGTACGATGCAAGTCATCGGTTAGGGGACAAAGATTATTGCGATAATCACATCGCTTCTCTCATCTTTGTTCCGCCAGGAAAATGACAAGCGCTTGTGGAGGATGCCCTAATGAAGACGGTTCGTTCGATAGCCATCGTGCTGGTATGCCTCATTTCGTATCAGCCAAACGCGCAGGAAACCATCAATGAAGATAGGGTAATGGCTTCACTACGGGGGTTTTTTACCGCTCTTTCGGTAGAAAACTATCCGGATCCAAAGATGAAAGATCGGATTACTGACGATTTTCTGATTTTTGAAATGGGAAAAGCTTTCAGTTGGGAGCGCTTTCAATATTTTCTGAATGACGCTGGATATAGCGCCTGGACATCCACTACGTGGCAATTTTCTGAGGCTCGAGTGAGCTTGTCTGGGAGCTCGGCTCACGTCAGCTACGTCAACACCGGCGAGTTCGTCTATCCAGATCCTGACAACCCAGGGCAGGCATTGCGTGAGCGCAACGTTTGGCTAGAGAGCGCATATCTGGTGCGCGAAGAGGGTAGGCTTAAGCTCAAATTTCTGCAGTCAGATAACGTCAGCCGCGAGATTGAAGCGTTACCCTGAGAGCCCCAATGGGCGTCATTCCCCGGGGCTTTTTTGTTCAGGTGATACCAGGGTCGAGCATGATTTTGCAGTGTGCATTGGGGGTTCTGAGCCCCTCGAAGGCCTGTGAGAAATCCTTGAACCCGACCGTTCCGGTACACATATGTGTCACGTCCAATTTGTCCATGGCCAGTAGCCCAGCGATCATATCGAAATCAGCTTTGTCGTAGGCCACCACAAATCGCACTGATAACTCTTTCATCATGGCGGCGGCAGGTACAAAGGTGTCGGGTCGCGCACAGAAACCAACAACGATGATTTCACCGCCGTGGCGCGAATATGCGATCGCTTCGGAGATCATTCCGGGCACCCCCACACACTCGAAGATGACGTCGGGCATCCCGCCCGCGGCCTTTTCAACTTCAGGCAGTAGCGCTTCAGGCGCCCCAGAGGCGAGACCGATATCCGCGCCAAATTGCAGGGCACTCTCGCGGCGGATGGCCTCGGGTTCCGTTACGGTTATATGGTACGCCCCCATGAATCGACACCAAAAGGAAACGGCTAAACCCACTGGGCCAGCACCCAATATCAGCACACGTTTGCCGCGAATGTCTGCACTCATATTGACCGCGTGCAGGCCCACCGCGAGGGGTTCAATAAGTGCGCCTTCGACCCAATCGACACTGTCGGGTAGTAGTAGTGAGTTATGGGTGTCGAGTGCCATATATTCTGCAAAGCCGCCAGACTGTTGTAGGCCAACAATAATGTTGCTCTCGCACTGCATGGGCTTTCCGGTGCGACAGGGCAGGCAACGCCCGCAGGAAAGAGAAGGCATTCCGGTCACCTTCCGACCCGGTTTCCAGTCACTCGGGCAGTTTGCCCCCACCTCGACGATTTCACCGGCGAACTCATGACCCATCACAGTGCCGGGGAGGAGGAGCCCATCATGCTCCTGTGTGGCGTGCAGATCGGTACCACAGATCCCGCAGCGTTTGACCGCTATGACTACTTGCCCCTCCGCGGGGGCTGGGTCATCGACGTTCTCAATGGCGAGAGGGGTGCCCGGTTCGTGAAATACCGCTGCGCGCATAGTGATGTCCTCTAAATCGTGGAGTCTAAGAGAGTGCGCTGTTGTCGCGTTAAAGGGAAGCCTGAAAAAAGACAGCCTTCGCTACCGATGCACGGTTACCGGTATCGGGCACGCGCGGTGTTGTGAGGTACCTTACATTATCAACGCTGGGCTGTAAGCTCCCGCCGGTTTTCCTCGAGATCCCGATTAAGGCTGCGGGTGCCCATCCACAGGAAGTAAACGCCTAAAAAGCCGATAGTCAGCACCGAGGCCATCGCGTAGCGCAAATTGTCGTCCCCAAAAGGTTCGGCATAAAAGTCACTCAAGATACCAACGGTGAGTGGCCCTAAACCAAGGCCGATGAGATTCAGCACGAAGTAGAGAATTGCCGATGCCATTGCACGCATACCCGGAGACACAAGATTATGACAGGTAGCGATACAAGGCCCGAGATAGAGCGCGCTAAGAATTTGCGAGGGGATCATCGCCGCTACAATAAAAGTCGTGTTCTCCCCGAGCAGGGTGTAGTACGCGGGAATCATCGCCGATAGTCCGCCAAGAATGGGGATCCACAAATACCAGCGCATATCACGAGTCGCCAACCGGTCTGCCATATAACCGCCCAGAAACGTGCCGGTGGCACCAGAAAGCCCGGATATTAGGCCTAGGATGACACCCACCTCGGTGAGCGAAAGCCCGTGATTGCGCATCAGGAAAGATGGCATGAAGTTGCCATTGCCATAAGAGACAAAAGCACTGAATGCGCAGCCTACTGACAGATACCAAAAAGTAGGGCGCCGGCGAAGTCCAGCCATAGTCTCAGACGGACTCGATTGGGCGGGGGCCCCGGCCCCGGTTGGGTCGAAATGGCCGCGCTTGGGCTCTTTTACTACCCACAATACCGCGAACGCGTAGAGTATGCCGGGGATCCCGATGACGAAAAACGCATTTCGCCAGCCGAAGTTTTCAGCAATCCAGCCCCCCGCAGCGAATCCAAACAGCACGCCGATATAGATGCCCATGCTGTAAAAAGACAGAGCTGTGCCGCGGCTACTGGGCGGAAAATAATCACTTATCATAGAGTGAGCGGGTGGTGTGCCGCCCGCCTCGCCCACACCGACACCCAGCCTGGCAACGAGTAATTGTCCGTAGTTTTGCACCAGCCCTGACATTGCAGTCATGAGGCTCCAGAAAGCCAAAGAGGCCGCAACGATATTGCGGCGGTTGGCACGATCTGCCAGCCAGGCGATCGGGATACCCGCTGTGACGTAGACCAGCGCGAAGCTAAAACCTGTAAGCAAGCCCAGCTGTGCATCACTGAGACCCAGATCGGCTTTGATGGGCTCCTGAAGAATGACTAAGATTTGTCGATCAATAAAGTTGAACGTGTAAACCAGAGTCAGCATGACCAAGACCGTCCATCGGTAGCGCGTGCTTTCTGCCACAGGTTGCTCCTGGGTCATGGCTTGTTCAGCTCTCTGTTTTATTGGTGCATCATGACAGCTTGTGCCGTTTACCGCACCGGAGTGTTAGCATTGGAGCATGCCAGAACAAACCGATCGCCTGACACATCTCGATGACGCGGGTCAGGCGCACATTGTCGACGTTACCGAGAAAATCGTTTCTGCTCGTGAAGCAACGGCAGAGTCGTGCGTACGGATGCAATCGTCTACCCTTGCAGCAATAACCGACAACGCCATGCCGAAGGGTGACGTCATTGCAGTAGCGCGCATTGCCGGGATTCAAGCGGCAAAGAAGTGCGCCGAGTTGATCCCGCTGTGCCATCCATTGCCCTTGTCTTCGGTGAAGGTTGAGTTAGTGCCAGATAGGGAATTGCCCGGATTCCGAATCGAGGCAACGTGCAAAGTCACGGGTCAAACCGGTGTCGAAATGGAGGCGCTGACGGCCGCCTCAGTGGCGGCGTTAACACTCTATGATATGTGTAAGGCAATCGATCGTGGGATGACGATTGAGCACACACGGCTAATGCGTAAAGTGGGTGGTGCAAGTGGAGAATGGCAACGTGAGCATCACGATTAAATTATTTGCCTCGCTGCGGGAGGCGTTGGGCCAGTCAGAGTTCCAATTGGAACTGGGTGCAATCCCTGTCGAAAATGAAGCCAGTAGCGTGATCAATGTGGCATCGATCAAAGCCGCTTTGTCCGCGCGAGGGAGTCAATGGCACGATGCGCTGAATCAGCCCAATCTGGTGCACGCCCTGAATCATAAGGTGGTATACCTTGATGCAATAGTGGCAGATGGCGATGAGCTGGCGTTGTTTCCGCCCATGACGGGCGGGTGACGTGACTGTATCGCTGCAAGCAGAGCCGATCGATGTGGTGGCAGAGTACGCAGCGTTGGTGGGTGGGGCACCGGGCGCGGCAGTAGCCACTTTTACAGGGTATGTTCGTAATCACACTGGAGAAAATCCGGTGGGTGCATTGGAATTGGAACATTATCCTGAGATGGCTCTCAGGGTACTCGAGGAATTGGGACAACAGGCGGCAGAGCGTTTTGGGCTCCTCCGTTGGCGCATTGTGCACCGGTTCGGTGTATTGCCTGTCAGCGAGACGATTGTTTGGGTGGGCGCGATGGCTGATCATCGCGGAGAGGCGATCAGCGCCTGCGAATGTATGATGGATATGCTCAAAACCGACGCACCTTTCTGGAAGCGAGAGCAGGGACCCAGTGGTGCTCGGTGGGTGGCGAGTTGTGAGAGCGATGGTCAGCGCAGGGCGCGTTGGGAGCGGGGCGAACGCGCATGAAATTTTGTAACCAGTGTGGCGCCACGGTGAGTTTGCAGGTGCCGGTAGATGATGACCGTGAGCGTCATATTTGCAGCGCATGCGAAACGATCCACTATCTCAATCCGAAGGTGATTGTGGGGTGTTTGCCTGTGGTAGGAGATCGGATCCTACTTTGCCGACGTGCTATCGAGCCCCGATACGGCAAGTGGACTCTGCCCGCCGGTTTTATGGAAAACGGTGAATCTTCGGCGGAAGGCGCTGCGCGCGAGACATGGGAAGAGGCCGCTGCCAAGGCGATCGATCAGGTTTTATACCGGATTTTTGACGTGCCCCATATTAATCAGGTTTATCTCTTTTACCGATGCCACCTCGAGAATAATGCTTACGGCATTGGCCCTGAATCTCTGGAGAGCGCTTTATTTACCGAGGAGGAAATTCCCTGGGATGAGCTCGCGTTCCCAGTTGTGCGAGAAATGCTTCAGGAGTATTTGGTGGATAGAAAAACAAATGAGTTCCCTATCCGCAATACGGTCATCTCTTACGGGCGCAAACCACCTACCGAACTGTGACGATCTGCCTTAGCGTCCCTCGTTTGATCCTCCGCGATACCTCGCTCGTAGGTAATTCAGTATTTAACCCAGCATAAAGAGGTTGTTATGGCATTCCCCAAGGTGGGCAATTTGGCACCTAAGTTTTCACTCCATGACCACGAGGGCAACATGGTGTCGCTCTCGGACTACAAGGGAAAGTCGGCCGTGGTGGTGTACTTTTATCCCAAGGCAATGACACCCGGGTGCACTGTGCAGGCTCAGGGACTGCGGGATTCGGTGAAAGCGCTGAAAAGCCTTAATACTGTGGTGCTTGGTATCAGCCCGGATCCCGTCAAAAAACTCGCAAAGTTTGTTGAGCGGGACGGGCTTAATTTTCAATTATTGAGTGATGAAGATCATGCTACTGCGGATAAGTACGGCGCTTGGGGCCCGAAGAAATTCATGGGGAGAGAGTTCGACGGCATCCTCCGCACGACTTTTATCGTTGGGAAGGATGGAAAACTGAAGGCGGTGATGGACAAGTTCAAAACCAAGAATCATCACAGCGAATTACTTACGACCCTGAAGGCTCTGGATTTAGGCTAACCAGCGGTTCCGTGCGGTTGTACAATGACCCGTCGGGCCGCGGCTCGCTGCGGGTGTAGTTCAATGGTAGAACGAAAGCTTCCCAAGCTTTAGACGTGGGTTCGATTCCCATCACCCGCTCCAAATCACCATCATAGGGGCTCACAGAGGACCTTTTTGTGTTTGAATTTATGGGAGCCAAAGCGTGCGAGGTGCGAGAAAGTGGTTTCTTACACTCCTGCCACTCTTTGGTAAGCTGAAGATATGGTCAAACCATCGCTTAAATTGCTAG
>JADHNP010000122.1 GCA_016779445.1 Luminiphilus sp.
CCATGCTCGAGAGAAAGGATGATTTGAATTGCTTGGTCACCAGCACTGAAGTGAAGGATGAAGGCGTCACTTTTCACTGCATGACAAATATGAATGACTACGGGAAAGTGCGATTTTCCCTTACGCTCGTGTCGGCTACATCACCTGATCGGAGTGGGGGTGCGTGTTACGGGTCAGGGCGAGGTGCTATGAAAGACGGTACTTTTTTCGCGGGATCGTTTTCTGGCCGTTGGAAGAGGGAAGGTACACAAGTCACTGCTCGGTACATTGACTTGGTCAGCAATGGAGACATGAGTCTTTACATCGCGCACTTTGACGCGACTCAAGATACGATGCTCATCGAGCAGCATTCATTCAGTTAAGCGATAGAGTGCCTACCATTATTCCGCCAGCCGAAGATTGCTCGAAAAAGCTGTACTTTTCAGCAAGCCAGCATCTGCCACCCGGTACGAAGGTACACTCCCTGAAAAGGGTGACGTACTAGTCACCTTAAGAGAGAAAATTATGGATAAGCTCTTAAAATATTACATTGACGGCGACTGGGTTGATCCCATTTCGAGTGAAACGATGCCGGTGCTGAATCCCGCCTCGGTCACCCAGTTGGGTACGGTTGCGCTCGGTAATGAAGCCGATGTTGACCGGGCAGTCGCTGCAGCATCGAGAGCTTTTGTTACCTACTCGCAGACGACCAAATCGGACAGGCTGGCTTTACTGGACCGTATCCGTAAGGTGAGCGAGAGCCGATTTGAAGAGCTAGCGCAAGCTATGCGTATGGAAATGGGGGCGCCCATCTCCATGGCGCGAGCCGCTCAAGCAGATGCGGCGTTGGGACATCTCGACGGGTTTGTTGAAGCGCTTGAGAAGCTCGAAGAGCGAGAAAACTTTGATAATGGCGAGATTCTACTGCGTGAACCAATTGGCGTATGCGGTTTGATTACGCCCTGGAATTGGCCGATTAATCAGATGGTTTTGAAGGTTTTGCCTGTTATCGCAGCCGGTTGTACCTGCGTGCTGAAGCCCAGTGAGCATACGCCGATTTCAGCGATGATTTACGCCGAGATACTTGACGAGGCAGGGGTGCCAGGGGGTGTCTTCAATCTTGTGAATGGTGTCGGTCCGGTGGTTGGGGCGGCGCTCTCGCGTCACCCCGATGTGCAAATGATGTCTTTTACCGGCTCCACGCGAGCAGGCACTGCGGTGACCCGAGATTCAGCCGACTCTGTTAAGCGTGTGACGCTCGAGTTGGGTGGTAAATCGCCGAACCTGGTATTTGCGGACTGCGACTTGGAGGAACGAGTCAGCCAATCAGTGGCTGAGTGCATGTTTAATACTGGTCAGTCCTGCGATGCGCCCACACGACTGTTGGTCGAGAGTAGTTGTTATGACGAAGCGGTTGCTATTGCGCAGCGTGCTGCGGAAGCCACTCGGGTCGGTAATCCGGAGGAAGAGGGAGATCATATCGGACCGCTTTTTGACCAGATTCAGTTTGATCGTGTGCAAACTATGATTCAGGTAGGGTTAGATGAAGGTGCGACGCTGGTTACCGGAGGGCTGGGGCGACCCGAAGGGATTGATGTGGGCTGGTACGTCAGGCCTACGATCTTTGCGGATGTAAATAATTCGATGCGGGTGGCTCGCGAAGAGATTTTTGGCCCGGTGCTGGTCATTATTCCTTTTGATACTGAAGAAGACGCTATTTCTATCGCAAACGATACGCCCTATGGGCTCGCGGCTTACGTACAAACCGGGAACCGCGATCGAGCTGCTCGACTTTGCAAGAAACTGCGCGCAGGAGCTGTTCATATCAATGGAGGTGCCTACGAATATGGCTCGCCGTTTGGCGGCTACAAAGCGTCGGGAAATGGAAGAGAGGGTGGTGAGATGGGTCTCGAGGACTTCCTCGAGACCAAGATGGTTCATGGTATAGATTAGCCGACTGAGTGGTCGCTGGCGTCCACCCGCCAGTGCTCATCTGCAATCTGTCCTTCAGCGTCACCCGCGGGCGTGGAGATAGTGATCCGCGTCCCAGGCGAGCAGGAGTCTGCGGGCGCATAGGCAAAGCCGACGTGGCAGCGCATGCGTGGCGAGTGGCAGATGCTGGTGACACTGCCGAGCTGTTCGCTACCCGACACTGTCATTGGATAAATTTCTCGCGGATTGGTAATGCCGCTACCCGGCACCATTATCCTCACCATTCGTTGCGAAGGCCCGGCTGAAGCAATCTCCTCAAGTGCCTGGCGGCCCAGATAATCACTGTCTTTACCCAATTTAAAGAAACGGTCGAGGCCTGCTTCAATAGGATTATTGCTGAAGGTCATGTCATTACCATGTGACAGCAGTCCCGTCTCGATTCGATCAATCAGGTTTGGGCAGCCGGATCTCAAATTCAGGTCAGTCGCTGCCCCCACGATCGTATCCCAGAGATCAACGCCCTTTGCAGATTCGGCCAGATAAAACTCAAAGCCGCCCTGACCACTCCAGCCTGTTCTGGCAATGATCAGATCGGTATCAGCAATTTTTGCTTCAATGAATCGGAACCGACGTATGTCCTCCGTGGGAGTGTCAATGAGGCGGCTTAGGAGTAGATCCGATTTTGGGCCCTGTATCGAGACAGGAAAGACGTCTGGGTCGAAAACACGCACGTTAAAACCTGCGCCAGTCGCGAGTCCTTTAACCCACAGCAATACATCTGAGTCGGAGATGGAAAGCCAGAATCGATCTGGCGCCAAACATAAAATAATCGGGTCGTTCACAATGCCCGCGTCTGCATCGATAAGAGGCGCGTAAACGCATTGTCCCGGGACAATCTGTGAAAGATCACGCGGAGTGAGGTATTCCATTAGTGCCAAGGCGTCTGGCCCTTGCACCTCGACCTGTACCTGACACGCTACATCCCAGATCTGAACATGCTCTCGAAGATGCCAGTAGTCTTCCTCGAGAGATGCATAAACAGACGGCAAGACAACATGATTATAGACCGATGCTAATGTGGCCCCGACGTGAGATCTCTCCTCGAAGGGTGATTTACGTAGACGCTGATTTAGGGAAAGTCGTGGTGTGGTCATGAGCGTTTACCTTTAACGTGCAAAATACCGAGTCATCGTCGTGCTCGCCCGTAATCAGACCGTGAGAGCGATAAACCACGGCGCAGTAACTGCTCATTGAGGCGGTGTGATACGGCGATATTGGCCAATTTCTAAAAACGCGAATATAAGAAAACGGTGGAAATCATGCGCCACATTTTGCGACACTTTTTGTCGTCGTTGAGACGATATCTTCGCCACAATTCAAGTAAAAATTGAGCTCATCTGATCTTTGCTTGGCGCCGCGGGTTGGGTCACTGCTGCAAGCTCGGAATTGTGCATTGCCAATCCTTGTCAGCGATCTGCCCCGACACGTGCCCCCCAGAGACCTCGATCGTTACGCTGTTACCCACCCCGGCGCTTCCTGTGGGCACGTAGCCCAATCCCACGTTGTGTCCCAGTCGGGGGGAATACGCCATGCTTGTTACGCAACCTGTCCCAGCGCTGCCTGCCACTGACATCGGGTAGGTAACCCGAGGATTGGCCAAGGGCTCGCCTGAAACGACCAATCTCACCATCTGCTGCAAGGGGCCGTCTTGCGCAATTTTTTCCAGAGCCTCTCTGCCGAGGTAGTTAGCGGGCTTGCCAATTTTGAAGAAACGATCCAGTCCGGCCTCAATCGGATTGTTGTCCAGGGTCATGTCATTGCCATGCGACAGCAGTCCGGTCTCGATACGGTCGATTAAATTGGGGCAGCCCGGTCGGAGGTTGAGGTCTATCCCTGCATCTGAAATGGTGTCCCACAGTCGCTCTCCTTCAGCAGGCTCTTTCAGGTAAAGCTCAAAGCCTCCCTGACCACTCCAACCTGTCCTGGCAGCGATCAGCGGTATTCCGGCTATCTGTGTCTCGATAAAACGGAAAAAACGGATATCGCCGACGGGCTCGTCGATCAGCCGACCGAGCAGGGCTTCTGATTTGGGACCCTGCAGTGAAAGCGGGAATACGTCGGGGTCCGATACCGTCACGTCGAAGCCCGCGCCGAGGGCTAGCCCCTTTACCCACAGCAATACGTCGGAATCCGAGATGGAAAGCCAGAAGTGATCCTGCGCTAGGCAAAGGATGATGGGATCGTTAACGATGCCTGCGCGTTCGTCGAGCAGGGGTGCATAGACGCACTGGCCCGGCACCATGCTCGATAGGTCCCGAGGTGTGAGGAACTCCACCAGCTTCAACGCATCAGGGCCTTTGACTTCGACCTGCACCTGGCAGGCGACGTCCCAGATTTGTACGTGTTCTCTTAGGTGCCAATAGTCATCTTCCAGCGACACATAGGCCGTGGGCAGGACGACATGGTTGTAAACCGATGTGGCTTTGGCGCCGTGATGCGAACGGGCTTCAAAAGGAGACTTGCGAAGGCGTCTGGAGAGGGAAAGGACGGGTGCATTCATGGGCTGAGCTCTCTTATCTAACAGAAGCGCTTCTCTGGCCGGATGGCTGGAGGCGCTTTTATG
The DNA here is from genome assembly GCA_016779445.1 of Luminiphilus sp. Lineage (GTDB taxonomy): Bacteria > Pseudomonadota > Gammaproteobacteria > Pseudomonadales > Halieaceae > Luminiphilus. The sequence continues at coordinate 4,535 of JADHNP010000122.1, forward strand.
GGGTCATGTCAGTACCTGTTTTTATCATGCAGGGTGGAGCCGTTGAAGCGTGCTACAGTGAAGCGTGGCACGCGGATTGCCGCGGAAATATAATCAAATAGGTACGCTGATGCACCTCTTTTTAAGGGGTGGGAGCCATTTTTTTTCATAGCGGCATTCTGCACTTCATAGGGTGTTGTTTAGATTATGAGGATAAATATTTAAGTGATTGATAAGAATACGGAAAATTTGCTGTCCCACTGTGACTGGTCGTTCCCGGTTCCGATTGCTTACGGCCCCGGCCGGTTGGCTGAATTGGGCCCCCGAGCCATGGACATGGGGCTGGCCAACCCGCTCATCGTGACGGATCGCGGCTCTGCTCAATTGCCGTTTATTGGCGCGTTGCAGCGTGCGTTGAAGGCGACGGGTATCAGCAGCGATGTCTTTTCCGATGTTGCGCCGAATCCAAAGGACACCAACGTTGCGTCGGCGCGGCAAATGTATCGTCAAGGCGGGCATGATGCCGTGATCGCCATCGGGGGAGGGAGCGGAATGGATGCGGGTAAGGCGACTGCCTTGACCGCCAACAATGAATGCGATGTCTGGGAGTTCGATTTTGACCGCGAGAGTCCGGTATTACCTACAGGTCACGAATTTCCCACGTTGATCTGTATTCCTACGACGGCGGGGACTGGCGCTGAAACCGAGAGCACGGCGATGATCACGCACACCGATAGAGAGATGAAGCTGTGCGTATGGCACATGGATCTCAAGCCTTCACTCACGTTGCTGGATCCGGAAATCACGATAGGTCTGCCCGCTACGCTCACCGCCTGGACGGGGATTGACGCCATGGTGCATGCGATAGAGGCGTATTGCGTACCCGATTTTCATCCCATGTGTGATGGCGTCGCGCTGGAGGCGTTGGCCCTGATCGCTCAGTGGCTCCCCCGCGCGGTAGAAGAACCCGATAGTATTATGGCGCGCGGTGGCATGCAGGTTGGCGCCTGTCTCGGAGGCGTGTCGTTTTTAAAAGGACTGGGCCTCGTTCACGCCATTAGTCACATGGTGGGGGCAGAGTTCGACACGCACCATGGGCTGACCAATGCCATTGTGTTACCCACGGTGCTTCGCTTTAATGCGTCGGCCATCAGCCACAAGCTGCCTGCCATGTCGCGGGCACTCGGTCTCGAGAGTGCCGATTTTGCGTCTTTTGACGCGGCAATCTGTCAGATGTTGGATCGGCTCGACATTCCTTCCTCGTTGTCGGACATAGGGGTACCTGTTGAGGCGGCTAAGAGTATTGCTGAAAAAGCGCATCAGGATGCGGCGGCGGCGACGAATCCGCGCGAG
>JADHNP010000027.1 GCA_016779445.1 Luminiphilus sp.
CATCGATGATGTGGTCGACGTCATTATGGAAGAGGCGGACCATTCGCTTACTTCACTGGCCGGCCTGGTCGAAGAGGACACATTCGCCACCGCTTGGCAGTCAGCGCCGAGAAGAGCTGTTTGGCTGGCGATCAATCTGGCAACAGCATTATTGGCCTCCTCCGTTATCAGTCTGTTTCAAGGAACTATCGAAAAAGTCGTCGCTTTGGCAGTACTTATGCCAGTGGTCGCCTCAATGGGAGGTATTGCAGGGACTCAAAGCTTGACGATTCTAATCCGCGCCATGGCCATGGGCCAGATAAACGATCGAAACCAGCTCTGGCTGGTTGGACGGGAATCACTCATTGGCTTGCTCAATGGCATTCTATGGGCAGCGGTTGTTGCGATTACCGCATGCATCTGGTTTAACGACATCACGCTGGGCTTGATTATCGCCGCTGCGATGCTTATCAATCTTCTCACCGCCGGATTATCAGGGGCAGGTTTGCCACTCCTGTTGCAACGTCTGAATATCGACCCTGCTCTAGCGGGTGGTGTTCTCGTCACAACAGTTACGGATATCGTCGGATTCCTGACTTTTTTGGGTCTCGCAACTTGGTGTTACGGATAAGTGAATCTTGAAGATGAGCGATGAATGGGCAGATGAGTCAGAGCAGGGCGCTCCGAGTAAGAGCGAACGCAAGCGACAAATGCATGCGCTCCAGCAATTAGGGGAACGTCTGGTTGCGCTTCCCCAAGCTGAATTAGACGCCATTAATATTGAGGACGAAAGGCTCAGAGAAGCCGTTGATCAGGCAAGGCGCATTAAAGCCAGAGGCGGACTGCGGCGACAACTCCAATTTATTGGAAAACTGATGCGCTCAATTGATTCCTCAACCATCGAGGCGGCGTTGAAGGCAAGAGATCAGCAGCATGGCAACAGTGTACAGCGACTCCACCAAATCGAATCGGCAAGAGACAAGCTGCTATCGGACGGCGACAACGCGTTAGGCGAGATCCTCTCCGCATGGCCCTCTGCTGAGCCCGCTCTGCTCCGCCAATGGCATCGTCAATATCCGAGAGAAGTTAAAAAAGGTAATGAAAGAGCACACCGCAGGAAATTATTTCGTTACCTAGCCGGGCTGGACGAGGAAGACTCTGTAACCGACTGACTCGCGGACTCTGGAGCGGTCGCCTTAGCATCGAATACCCGCTTGAACATGACCTCGGGGTCATTGAGGTCACCACTGACTGAATACACACCGCTGGACAGTTGATTCATTTGCTCCTCAAAAACTTTGCTCAACACATATGTGCCCGCCGCAATGGGTAAGCCACCGGCCAATGCCGCTACCCAGGGGATATTGTCAACAAGCGGTAATGTCACGACCAATTCACCTTCGAGGGTCTCAGTCAGCAAATCAATGTCACTGGCGAAAGTGAAATAGCCTCCTGATCCCTCTACAGAAAACCCCGGAATTCGAAGCGCACCCTCGTCAAACTCCATATTGCCCATGGCGCGATCAAAGGTGACGCCCGGATCAAAAAGCTGGTTGATATTTGCTCGCTGAAATAATCCCGCCAAATTCATCAAACTCAGAAGCCGCAATGCCCCGGTAGCTTCAGCATTGGCAGAGGTAAAAGAACCAGAGTCCATCGTCAAATCCATAGACCCAGAGATCGCCCTTAGATCAAAATCATTAGGGCCCCCAACCCACGACCAATCGATGTCGAGACTGCCGCTTCGCGTCTGCACGATGGGCTCGACACCGAGCGAGTTAAGACTCGTTTCAAGATTGCTAAACTGGGCAGCCAGAGAGAGTGAGGTAACCTCCTCACCACCTGCTGTTTGCCAGTTCATCTCACTGCTGGGCGAGAAAGTCACTCCGGCCAAGTCCCCTGTCACCGCAGTAACGCGCCAGCTCTTTGCTTGAAGCTCCGCAATCGTGAAGTCGATATCACCGAGGCGATCTCCTCCCCGGAACACGTTATTGATAGTGACCGGGAGTGGCTGCCAGGAGAAGGTGAACTCCGTCACCTCCTCCGCCGAGCGATCCCCAAAGTCAGGGAGCCCATTGATATCTACATATTCGATCGATAACCACTGTTCCAGCGCAGCATCAAACTCAGCTGCAGCCTCGGATACTGGGGCGGCAACCTGCTGCTGATAGCGCCCCCGCAACCAGGGTAGGACGAAGTCCGCATGCAAAGATTCTCGTTCTGATGTCGCAGACAGCGCCAGGCTACCCAACGATTTTCCTCGCCACATTAATTGCTCTACACGAAAATCCTCCACCTGAATCGGCGGAAAATGAACGCCATCAACGGCACCATCGGGTGCAAAACCAAGCCATTCGTCAAGATTAAGCTCCGGCAACATTCCGGTTATTCGGATGCCTGCGCCATTACCCACCCGAGATTGATAGGCCGGTCGTGTTCTTGGGGTCACATCGATCGCGAATGTTGCTGACCCACTTTCCAACGTGTCGACAACAGCCGAAAAACGACCGAACCAGAACACCTCCCAATCCGCCCACCCACGATCGCTCCACGTTAGCGCGAGGGGCGCCGCACTTTCTCGTTTTTTCCCCCATGGCAATGGCAAATCGACCTGTACTCCTGTCAAATCAGACTCAATTTGCACCGCAATGTCATCTGTCACAGTCACTGAAATATCCAGAGGCGCTATTCCATCAATAGGCAGCGAAATGGGTGCTACGCGCCATTCCAAAATATCCCCTACATCAACGTCGACGTTAAGGCGTGCAGCGAGAATAGTATCGGGGGTGGTGGCAAACTGAGGACCCATCTCCACTGCCAGTGGACGCCCGAGCAACGTGCCATGCAAATCACTGCTCTCAAAACCCCGCAAATAGTGATAAGACAATGCTCCCGAAATCTCCTCTGCCGACAAATCTAATAAAGCAGAATAGAGGTTAACCGATGTCAGCTGCGCACCGACCTCTACCTCCAGTGATCCGGCGATATCACGGAGATCAAAGCCAATATTCAGGTCTGTGCTAGCCGCTCCCGTTGCGGTCAGATCGTTAAGTAATGGTCCAACAAAAGACAGTGACGGTAACGCATTCAATCCATTTTTGAGAGTGGCCACTCCGCTATCCGATTGGGACTGAATACTTAGCCAAGACGAGTCAGATCGTAACCGTAAGCCTATAATAGTATCGCTCAACTCGATCCCCGCAATCGAAGTCTGCGGCGACCAGACGTCGATGAGAGTATTGTCGAGCCGTAAAAAACTCCGAGCCTGCAGCACGTCGGGCCAGTCGTTTTGATAAGCGAGGGTGATATCGCGAAGATTTGCTGCCAACTGCATACTTTGCGATGCGTCGCCGTAAGGTTTGAATCCGCCAAACCACAGAAAAGCGGCCGCCTCGATATGCCCACTTGGCAGGGCTTTTTGCAGCCACCGATAGGCAGCTGGTGGCAATCTAGAGGGTATGTAGACGTCGCGCGCACTGATCGGAGCATCAGTCACCGACGCCGCCAGTCGCATATTTCTTTCAATGGATGCCGTTTTGAAAAGGGGAATATCAATCTCAAACTGCACGATGGCACTGTGGTCTGACGCCGCAGCCAAAAAGACGCCATCCTCCAGAAACAGCGCATCGGTTTGCCAGCGCCCAGATAGCGCGCCCGTCACGGACTCAAATCGAATAGGCGATTCATACACCGTCGGTAAATCCAGCGTAAAGTCTTTCGTGAGAATCCAGGCCTGAGCGCCTTCCTGATTCGCCGTGACACTCGCGTCGATACCCGACAGACCCGGCACGTTACGAGAGGGTTGCGTCGTAGCATCCGCGACTACGATGGACGCTTCCCACGATCGCAAAGGCTGTTCTAGGGAGGCAATGTTCAGAGAGATCGCCTCAATGTAACCAGCCGGATCCAGTATTTTGAGTATTTTGCTGGCTTTTTCTGGCAACAATTCGCTCGCCAACACGATATCTTTTAGTGGAGAGACCTCCAAACCCCTCGCCAAGAACCGCCAGCCATCTTCCAATTTCGCAAACTGAATTCTCGGCAAAGCAAGCGCTGTCCCGTCGTGTGTCAGTGTCGCATTCTGAATCCACAATTGGGGCCGATCCGACACACTGTCCAAGGCAGCAGAAAACGATAGCCCCTCCAGAAAGCGTTGATTGCTGTGAGACTGGGAAATATTCTCAAGATCAGCCTGTAACGTAACGCGAGTTTGCCCCTCCGAAACGCTTAGCCAGAAATTTGCTTTTCCCTCCGCGATCAGCTCTATCCCCAGAGCCTGCGCAGCCAATGCGACTCCACTGCCCGTAACGTAGCCATGAAAATCACCAGAAAATCTTTTGAGATCCAGAGGATCACCCGTACCAGATCCTTCAGCCGTGAACACCACCCCACTATCAGAATGGATCGAAATCTTCAGATCTCGCTGGCTACCCTCCCTGAACATATCGAGATCGAGCCTCACCGATTGGGTCAGTAGCGATGAGTCATGTGCCTTCGGGTTTTCTAAAAAGCGCCCCTCGCGAATCACTATTCGCTCAAATCCGCTCAGAAAATTCTTTATGCCGCGCGGAAAGTTCTGCTCTTGCTTGGAGGAAAAAGGCGGACTCCAAAAGACAGGTTTTTGTAAAATGACTTCGTCAAAACGCAGCGCACCCGCCAGCAAACTTGCCCATGCATCAAGACGAATTAATACAGCGGGGAGATTCAGCCATTCACCGCTGGATTCATCTTGAATGGCAAAATCCTCGATCTGGATCTGCGGGGAAAAACCTGACATTTCACCTCGAATACCCCCTATCGAAACCTCTTGCTGTGCGAGCGAGGACAATAACTCTGCAATATCAGGCCGTGCGCTTGAGAGCGCTTTCATCGCCAATCGACCGCTACTGATATAGACCGCCAGGGAGACTAATGTCAGCACCATCAGAGGCCAAACAATGCGACCCAATACTTGAGGAATCGCCCTAGCCATATCTGACCGGAATGTTGGCACTCATTAAAAGTTCGCGAGTCTCGCACAGTGGCAAACCCACTACTGCGCTGTAGCTGCCTTCGATCCTGCTCACAAAAGCACCCGCGTATCCCTGTATCGCATATGCGCCGGCCTTACCCATGTACTCATCCATCATCAAATATTGACTGATAGCCTCCTCAGACAGATGGGTGAAATTAACCACAGTACTGACAACCCGGGTTTGAGTACTCCCCGCAATATTCAGCGAAAGCGCTGTATGCACCTGATGGGCGCGGCCCGACAAACGCCGTAGCGAATCCTTCGCGGTCTGGAGGTTGTCGGGCTTGCCTAGTACGGTTGAACCAACTGCAACTGTCGTGTCAGCGCCGATAACAGCACGATCTCCAGCCTCGTATACTTGTGCTTTCTCTGCTGCAAGCCTCGCAACATAGTGAATGGGGCTTTCATGAGGTAGCAGCGACTCGTCTATATCCGGGTCGACAGTATCAAACTCATCAACCAGCAGAGACAGTAGTGCCCTGCGCCGAGGGCTGGCTGATGCGAGCAAGAGCTTCATCAGTTAACCTCGTAATAGCGTCTGAAAAAACGCAGAATCTCTCTCACCACCAGCCAACACCCCGCAGAACACAGGAGCCCCATAAATCCCATCCAGGGTAAATTCGGCATTTCAATGCCATTTCTTAACCATTGCTCTAATCCAGAACTCAGCATGAGCAGCACCAAAATCATTAACGATTGCTGAACACCATCAAACTGACGAATGCGTTGATAATTCGACTGTAATACCAAAACTGAGACCATGAGGCCCAACGAGGATAGACCGATTGGAGAACCTTCAATCAGATCCTGACCCAGACCGAGAAAAAACGCAGTGGTCACTCCCACCCGATGTGGCAGCGCAAGGACCCAATAAAATAGTGTCAAAGTAGCGATATCGGGTCTGAGTACTCGCCACTCCAACGGAAAGGGGAGCAACATAAACAATAGGGCACATGCGAGAGACAGGTAAATCACCCAAGAGGATCTGGCCTGCTCCACTAAGATTCCGCCTCACTCCCCACGGTTCTCTGTAACACCAACACATGGCGCCCTCGGTCAAGTGCTGATATTGGCTCAGCTGTCACCAATGCAAAAGCCTCTCCTTCCGATATCACCACCTCGGTTACCCGCGCCACGGGATACCCATTGGGAAAGCGCCCTCCCAAGCCGGACGTCACCAATAGGTCGCCCACCCTGATATCCGATTTGGCGGCCAGATGCCGGATCAGCAACTGGTCAATCAGCCCGCTGCCTTCTGCAATGGCTCGCAGACCCGACCGATTAACTTGAACCGGCAGGGCATGAACGCTATCAGTAATCAGCACCGCACGACTGTTCCGGTCCCCACTGAGGATGACTTGCCCCATCAGCCCCTCCTCTCCGAGCATCGCTTGACCCTCTCTCACCCCATCGAGGAGCCCCTTGTCAATGACAACAATGTGTCGAGAGGGATCAGGCGACACCGCGGTAATCTGCGCTGCGATAAGCTCGTCGTCAATCAGTTGCGCAGATCGAAGCAGCGCTTTGTAACGTGCGTTCTCAGACAGAAGTGCCGCAAGCCGCTGACTCTGCCCCTTAAGGACTCGATTTTCCTGCTGCAGCCTGAGCACCTCATCTTGCAGCTCGCTGCGTGAATTCATAGCTGCGGCCATGCGTTCCCATGCTTCAACAGGAGCTAGAATCACGCCTGTGGCAACCGCTACTGTGTCTATTGCACTCTGTTGTACGGCCACAACATGAGGGTGATCCCGGAAAAAAAAGAGTGAAGATAAACAGAGCGCCGCCAACAGCATAAACCAGGCGCTGATAGGGCTCTCTTTTAGGAAAAGCGGTTTTATAGCGCTACTCCGGTTGCCTGTGGCTTACTCTGTCGAGAGCAAATCCAACACATGACGATCCATCAGTTCCAGCGCTTTGCCGCCACCCCGGGCCACACAAGTCAATGGATCCTCCGCAACGATCACTGGCAGACCGGTCTCTTCCACAATGCGCTTGTCCAGATCCGTCAGCAGCGCACCGCCACCGGTTAATACAATACCGGACTCGGCAATATCGGCTGCCAATTCAGGAGGGGACTGTTCCAAAGCCAGCTTCACTGCTCGCATCATGGCGTCCAACGGCTCCTCTAGGGCTCCTAGAATTTCCTCATTGGTCATCGTAAAACTGCGCGGCACACCTTCAGCCAAATGGCGCCCACGCACATCGATCTCTTTGAGCTCGCCCGATTTATAGCCACAGCCGACTTCCTGCTTGATGCGCTCAGCGGTGGAGTCGCCAATTAGGCTACCGTATTTACGTCGCACATAAGCCACTATCGCCTCGTCAAAGCGATCGCCACCGATGCGAATCGAGTCCCGGTAAACCACGCCGTTGAGGGAAATGATCGCAATCTCGGTCGTTCCACCGCCGATATCGACCACCATGCACCCGGACGCCTCCTCAACTTGCAGTCCAGCGCCAATCGCTGCCGCCATTGGCTCCTCAATCAACTTAACTTCTCTTGCTCCCGCGCTTAGCGCTGATTCGCGAATCGCTCTCCTCTCTACCTGAGTAGACATACAGGGCACACAAATCAGCACTCTCGGGCTCGGCCGTATAAATCGACTTTCATGGACTTTGGCAATGAAGTGCTGCAACATTTTTTCAGTAACTTGAAAGTCAGCAATCACGCCATCTTTCAGAGGACGAATTGCTTGAATATTTCCCGGGGTCCGCCCAAGCATACGCTTGGCTTCCTTCCCCACGGCTTCAATCGATTTTTGACCATTATGAATGCGGATCGCCACCACGGACGGCTCATCCAGAATAATGCCTCGTTCTTTCACGTAGATCAGCGTATTGGCAGTGCCGAGATCAATCGACAGATCGCTGGAAAACATCCCCCGGAGGCGCTTGAGCATTATCGTTTCCTGACTAAAAAGGTGGCTTGCTGCCACAGCATGTAATACGCCATCTTAACCGCTGGGAAGCGACGGGTTAAGGCATACTCAAAGTGAAAAACGCCCAAAGAAATAGCGCTTGAAGCAGCGTACGCCACGAGAATGTAGCAACGCAGGGGTTTTTGGGCAAGCCGCAAGTGTGTTAGTTTTCGCGGCCTGTGGCAAGGATAGCACTCATGTCAATCTCTCAAGAAGATGTCGAGAAAGTGGCGTTGCTCGCTCGACTCTCTATCGCACAAACTGATCTACCAGAGGTGACCGAACGCTTCGGTCGCGTTCTCCAATTGGTCAATGAGCTCAATACCATTGATACAGAGGGCGTGGCGCCGATGTCCAATCCCCACGATATGGTGCAGAGGCTGCGTCCTGATGTGGTGACAGGTAGCGACGAACGCGAGGCATTAATGTCGTGCGCCCCAGCGCAGGATCAGGGGTATTTTTTAGTGCCCAAGGTAATTGATTGATGATCGACAGTGCACTGCTAAATGCCTCAGTGAGCGAACTGCATCAGCTGCTCACAACTCGTCAAGTGTCCAGCGCGGAGTTGACAAAGGGCTATTTAGAACGCATCGACCTCCTCAATGGCAAGCTCAATGCAGTAGTGACCGTCTGCGCAGAGCAAGCTATTGAGGACGCCAGCCGCGCTGATGAACGCCGGACGCGTGGAGAGGGTAATATCCTGACGGGGATCCCTCTGCTACACAAAGATATTTTTTGTACTCAGGGTGTCACTACCACCTGCGGCTCACGCATGTTGGAGCATTTTGTCCCAGCTTATGACGCCACCGTTGTTGCCAGATTAAAGGCCGCCGGCGTAGTCATGCTGGGTAAATGTAATATGGATGAGTTCGCGATGGGCTCCTCCAATGAGACCAGTTTTTTTGGCGCCGTCAAAAACCCGTGGGACACAAATTGCGTGCCCGGAGGAAGCTCTGGGGGCTCGGCTGCCGCACTTGCAGCGGGAATGGCGCCCCTAGTGACCGGTACTGACACTGGGGGCTCCATCCGGCAGCCCGCCTCTTTATGTGGCGTAACCGGTTTGAAACCGACCTACGGACGGGTTTCTCGTCTGGGCATTATCGCTTTCGCCTCCTCGTTAGATCAGGCCGGACCTATGGCAAGGTCCGCGGCTGATTGTGCTCATATGCTGACCGCCATATCAGGGCTGGATACTGGAGACTCAACTTCAGCCGACCGCGCAGTGCCCGATTTCTTTTCCGAACTGACTGGTGACATTTCAGGATTACGCATAGGAATGCCACGAGAATACTTCAACGATGATTTAGACTCGGAAGTCCGAGCCCAAGTGATGTCGGCCCTGACAGAGCTCGAGAAAGCGGGCGCTCAACTTGTCGATATTGACCTGCCACATAGCCACTATGCCATCGCCACCTACTATGTGCTGGCTCCTGCAGAAGCTTCAGCCAATCTGGCTCGCTACGATGGGGTCCGCTTCGGTTATCGCTGCGCCGACCCCGCGGACCTCGAAGATCTCTATTTTCGCTCACGAAGCGAGGGATTTGGAGAGGAGGTGCAAAGACGTATTTTAGTGGGTACCTATGCGCTCTCAGCGGGCTTCTATGACGCCTATTTTAACAAGGCACAACAGGTACGTCGGGTGATCAGTGATGACTTCCGCTCGGCGTTTCAATCCGTAGACATCATAGCGGGGCCATCTGCTCCGGGAGTTGCATTCCCCTTCGGTGCGAAACAACAGGACCCTGTTGCCATGTACATGGAAGACATCTACACGCTCGCGGTCAATCTCGCCGGCCTACCGGGCCTGTCTACACCAGCAGGCCTCGTCAATGGCATGCCGGTCGGGCTACAGTTGATTGGCAAGCCCTTCGACGAAAGCACCATCCTTAACGCCGCGCATCGGCTGCAGCTCGATACGGACTGGCATCGGGCGCGCCCAGCCATCGAGGATCATGTCGCATGACCTGGGAAGTTGTCATGGGTCTGGAAGTTCACCTGCAACTGGCGACCCGATCCAAGATATTTTCTGGCTCCTCGACTCAGTTCGGCGCTTCACCCAACGTGCAAGCTGACGCCGTGGATTTGGGAATGCCCGGTATGTTGCCGGTACTTAATGAGGAAGCGGTGCGCTTTGCGGTGAAGTTTGGCCTTGGCATCGGCGCAAGAATTGGGAAACGATCGATTTTTGACCGGAAAAATTATTTCTATCCAGACCTCCCCAAGGGATACCAGATCAGTCAGTTCTTTGACCCTATTGTCTGCGAAGGCGTATTTGAGGTGCCATCAAGCGATGGCTCGCTGCTGCCCATCAGAATTACCCGCGCGCATCTAGAGGAGGATGCGGGTAAATCTGTTCACGATATTTTCAGCCAAGAGTCAGGTATTGATCTAAACCGGGCCGGCACACCGCTCCTGGAGATCGTGACCGAGCCCGACTTTCGTAATGCCGATCAGGCCGTCGCTTACTTAAAGGCGTTACATTCTCTCGTCACCTATCTCGGCATTTCAGACGGCAATATGGCCGAGGGTTCTATGCGTTGCGACATCAATATTTCTCTTCGTGAAAAAGGTAGCGAGACGCTCGGCACTCGAGCCGAAATCAAAAATGTGAACTCATTTCGCTTCGTGGAACGCGCCATCTACAGAGAAGTGGAGCGGCAAGCGGATATTTTAGACAGTGGTGGGACGATCACACAGGAAACGCGGCTTTACGATGCCGAGCGCGACGAAACCCGCTCAATGCGATCCAAAGAAGTGGCAAATGATTACCGATACTTCCCCGAGCCCGACTTACTCCCGATCGAAATTGATCAAGCCTATATTGATGCAGTTCGCGATTCCCTCCCTGAGCTCCCCGCCGCCAAGCGAGCTCGATTAGTCAGTGAATATCAACTTGGCGAATACGACGCCGCCCTTCTGGTCCCCGATCATGCAGCGGCGGCCTTTTTTGAAGAAGTAGCCCGGCTCTCAGGGGCAGCAAAACCCGCTGCGAACTGGATTTTGGGTGATCTTACGGGTGCACTCAATCGCGCTGACCTGACAATCGAGGCAAGCCCGATATCAGCTGAGGCTCTCGCTGGATTGATTGTCCGTATTGAAGACGGCACTTTATCCAGCAAGTTGGCGAAGCAAGTGTTTGAAGGGCTATGGCAAGCGGAGGGTACCACCGACGAAATCATTGCCGCGCGGGGCTTGAAGCAGGTCAGCGACGCCGGAGAGTTGGAAAAGTGGGTGGACGACGTGATTTCGGCGAATCCCAATCAGTTGGCTCAGTACCTTGCCGCAGATGAAACAAAACGGAAAAAGTTAAGCGGCTTTTTCGTTGGACAAATCATGAAAGCATCACAGGGACAGGCGAATCCCAAACTACTCAATGAGTTACTGATCAAAAAACTTAACAATCAATCCTGAGTACGGCCTTTCGTAAAGTTGAGACGATTCTCCCGCTTTTTTTCAGCGCTTTTTCGCAACAGCACATAGACCGCACCTGTCCCACCATGTAGCGGCTGCGCTGAGTGGAAGGCCTGCACCGCTTGCAACTCCCTGAGCCAGTGATTCACGAAACCCTTCAATACTGCTGTTGGCGCAGCACCCGCTGCAGACTGGCCTTTCCCGTGAACAATCAATAAGGTGCGCAGTCCCAACTGACCTGCCTCGCTGATGAAAGAGAAAACCTCCTGCCGGGCTTGCTTGACCGTCATACGATGCAAATCCAAACGGGCATCGATTTGGTATTGGCCCAGACGTAATTTACGGTAAACGCCGTTCTGTATTCCAGATCTCTTAAACTCGAGAACATACCAGGCGTCCAGAGGCAGTACGCCTTCGTCTACCAAAGGATTGATCACCTCCTCCCGACCCTCGGCGGCGAGCCGACGGCCCTGCTGCTGATCTTCTGACAGCCTTTCCTTTACTAATCGGACGCGTGCCTCTCGGCTAAGTGGCTTCACACCTGTCATTTCTTCAGCAAATAGGTCCTCATCACTCACAGCTTTCGACACTCTTTTACGACCAGCCCAGTATAATAAAGACTGGTTTGAGACAGTGATCTACATGAACGGAAATCTCCTCACCGGGGCCAGCTATTTTCTACGCGGTTTTGCCATGATATTTCAACCGGGGCTGCGACGTTTCGTCATCGTGCCACTAGCCGCCAATGTTGTTTTGTTTAGCCTCATGGGATGGGCCCTCTATCAAGTGATGGTAGATTTCTACGAGGCTGCCATGCTGTCTGTACCCGAGTGGCTTCAGTTCCTTTCTTGGATCATCACACCCCTGTTGTGGATGATTGGGGGACTGGTCTCAGGCTACACCTCCACACTAGCAGTGCTGCTGTTAACGTCGCCGTTCCATTCGCTTCTTGCCGAAAAAGTCGAAGCGTATGTTACGGGAGAATCTCCGCCTGCTATTGAGGGTTTGGGAGCAAGTTTATTCGAGGTGCCACGCGCTTTTTTCAGGGAAATACGAAAGCTGCTTTACTATCTCCCGATGGCGTTAGCTGTCCTGATACTCACGTTCATACCGGGTCTCAATGCGCTCGCCCCACTGGCATGGTTTTTATTAGGAGCATGGATGATGAGCTTGCAGTTTCTGGACTATCCAATGGACAACCATCATCTTCCTTTTAGAGAGGTGCCGGAGGCGTGTGCCGCCCGGCGCCTGTCCACCATTGGCTTTGGTGGAACCATAGCGCTGCTCAGTGGAATTCCCTTATTAAATCTAATTATGATTCCCGCCGCTGTAATTGGAGCGACACTCCTGTGGTGCGAGGAGCTTCGCCCACTCCGCTAATGCTGCACCGGACTTTTGGATGAGGGCGGAGCAACACAAGGGAGTGTGTGCCCCAACAAAGCCTCTATATCGGGCAATAAAAACGCATCGTCCTCGCTGGCGAAGCTGATGGAGACCCCTGTCGCACCCGCTCGGCCTGTTCTGCCTATCCGGTGGACATAATCCTCCGCGTCCTCTGGAAGATTGTAGTTAACGACATGAGAGATACCCTCGACGTGTATGCCCCTGCCAGCGACATCAGTTGCTACAAGCACTTTGGTTTTGCCTGACTTGAAATCTTCCAATGTCCGCGTGCGTTTAGCCTGCGTAATTTCCCCCGAGAGCATCCCACAATGGACGCCCACTTTACGGAGTTTCTCGTAAAGCCTGCGCACCTGATCGCGCCGATTGGCAAAGATGATAATGCGCTCAACGTCGGCCGTATCCAGTAAATCCATCAGCACCGAGAAGCGCTCCCTGCTGGCTACGAGGTAAACCCGCTGATCAACTGAGGCGGTGGCGACACGCTCTGGCTCGATCTCGACGGTAATGGGGTCGTAGGTCCACTGCTTGGCCAGATTAAGAATATCTTGTGTAAAGGTTGCAGAGAACAACAGGGTCTGGCGGTCTTCCTTATGAGGAGTCCCTCTGACAATCCGCTTAACCTGCGGGATAAACCCCATATCCAGCATTCGATCTGCCTCATCCAACACTAGGATTTCAACTCGATCCAGCGCCAGATCACGTCGCTCCATGAAGTCGATCAGTCGTCCGGGAGTTGCTACAATCACATCGACGGGCGATGAGTTCACTTTGCCGAGCTGCTTTTGGTAATCTGCGCCACCGATCAAAGTAACGGTTTTTAGTCCAGTAAATTTACCAAGCTCGTCTGCATCTGCCGCAATCTGCATCACCAGCTCACGTGTCGGAGCGATAATGATCGCTCTCGGCTCTCCCAAAAACCGCTCTCCATCGACTGGATGACAAAGCAGGTCATTAAATATGGTGATGAGGAATGCTGCCGTTTTTCCCGTGCCCGTCTGCGCCTTGCCAATCGCATCGTTACCAGCCAACGTGTGCGGCAGTATCTGGCCCTGAATCGGTGAGCAAAATTCAAATCCGAGGGAATCTATTCCTTTTTGAACAGTGCCTTCTAAATTCAAACTGGCAAACCGTACTGGATCAGGAGCACCGTTGTTATCGTTATCCGTCTGCTGCACTGCGGGTTCTGCGTTTTCTCGCACAATATCAACTGGAGGAAAAATGAGGCGGAAGTCTAGCACATGCAAGCGCGTTAGAATGCGGGCATGAGATGCCTCCAAAGCCCACTATGATCGCACCGTCTGAGAAAAGTAAAAGCGCGGTGACACCAACACCGCTGTTGGACGAATTCCGTCCACTGTGGCGTATCGCATGGCCTATATTGATAGCCCAGACCGCACAAATGGGAACCGGCGTGATCGATACCTTGATGGCCGGCAACTATGGTGACGCTGATCTAGCGGCCATTGCGGTCGGCTTTAACATTTGGCTGCCACTTTATTTGATCATTCTGGGCACCCTGTTTGCTTGCTCCGCCATCGTGGCGCAGGATTATGGCGCGGAGCGTGTTGAGCGTGTGCGCAGCTTCTTGCCACAAAGTCTCTGGGTTGCAATTGTCTTGAGCGCCGTCATGACACCGCTTTGTCTCAACAGCAGCGCGATAATTGAGCTTCTGGGCTTGCCCACTGATACTGCCGAGAAAGCCGCCGCCTATGTCAGTCGGGTCGGACTCGGCTTCCCAGCGCTCGGCATCTTTATGGCACTTCGGTATCACACCCAAGGCCTGGGCATTACCGCTCCCTTTGCTGCAGCTAGCGTACTAGGCTTCATCGCCAACGTGCCGCTAAATTACATGCTCATCTTTGGTCATTGGGGGGCACCCGAGCTCGGCGCAGAGGGCTGTGGATTGGCTACTGCCGCTTCAATGTGGATCAGTACCGCTATCATCGTGATATATACGCTGACCTCAAAGACACTAAAACCCTACCTACCCGAGAAATGGCTACAGGCCCCCGACAGAGAGCGCATCACCGAAATTCTCATCGTCGGCATTCCCGTAGGCCTGACCTTTTTTCTCGAATCAGGTGTTTTCTCTGCGGTCACACTGCTCATCGCGACCTTTGGTGATGTCGCTGTTGCCGCACATCAGATCGCGATCAATATCTGGGATGTTTTTTATATTCCAATGATTAGTATCGGTAGCGCGATGGCAACGCGGATGGGGCACGCAATCGGAGCAAACAATCCCAATGGTGTGAAAATGGCGTTGCGAGTGGGGGCCCTAATATCGGGACTGATAGGCGCACTGACTATGCTGCTCCTACTGTTGTTTCCTGACGTCATCATTAGCGCCTATACCCAGTCAACAGACATCCACACACTGGCAGTGAAATTGCTCCGACTGGCGGCGCTGTTCATCATGATCGACGTCATACAAATATTGGGGTCCTTTGTTTTGCGCGCATACAAAGAGACACGCTTCCCCTTTATTGTTGTGACATTTTCCTACTGGGGGCTAGCACTTCCGCTGGGTTACTTTCTGGGTATCGCCTCTGGAAATAACAGCACCGAGGGAACGCTCAGTTTTTGGTATGCCACCATTCTTGGCATCGCGGTCGCCACCGCACTCATCAGTTGGCGCGTGAGGCGCATACTGCGCGCTCTGGATTGAACAGGGCTTCCGGCACAATCAAGACGTCGACAAACAGAGCGGGCAGTCCAATCTCTTCGTGATCGACATCGCCGTATATTCTCCGGACCACAAATCTGCGACATGCAGGATGCCCCAGCGAACAGTCAGTCCCATCAGCAGTCTGATTGCGGTGACACTTTGTTGCATAGCCACCAACCCCGCCACCGGACCCAATATACCCAGTTGAGCACATCCAGCGTTGTCAGCAGCAGCGGGCTCGGTAATCAGGCAGTGATAGCATCCGTATACCCGGCCAGCGTCAAAAGCGACCCATTGACCTGCCACCCTTACTGCCGAGCCCATAATCCAGGGCAAGCCCGCACGCCGGGTTGTACTGTCGATGTCCAGTCGTGCTTGCAAAGAGTCCGTGGCATCAATTACCAGATCAACGCCACTGAGCATGTCACCCGCCGAACGCGCGTCAAATTTTTCAACTCTTAGATCAATTTCGGTATCACCATTGGCCCTTGATAACTGCCCGGCCAGCACCTCGACTTTGGATCGGCCAATATCAGACTCGGAGAAAGCGACTTGTCTTGGCAGATTACTGAGTTCAACTAGATCATTATCAGCAAGGCGAATACGGCCCACTCCCGCACCGGCGAGATATTGCGCTAAAGGGCAACCCAAGCCCCCCGCACCCACGATCAGCACACTGCTTTCCAATAAGCGCTGCTGCCCCTCTAGATCGACCTCAGGCAAGATCACTTGGCGAGCGTAACGGGTTAATTGCTTGTCGGTCAGCTCAGCCATTGCCCCCCCGTAATGCGCTCCTGTCCTGACCAGTCACGCCGGGTCGATATGGTGATAAACCCCCCAGCGAAGAGCGCCTCTTGCAACGGTGACGCCTGGTCAAACCCATGCTCCAACAAAAGCCAACCCCCATGCTCAATAAAGTCCGGGGCGCGTCCAATAATATGCCGCAGAGACTCCAATCCCGTCTCCCCGGAAATCAGTGCCCTGGCGGGTTCTGCAGGCAGGTCGCCTTCATTTAAATGCGGATCAGCAGCAGCGATGTAGGGAGGGTTAGACAAGATCAATTGCCAGCGCTCCCCTGGCACCGCATCGAACCAGTCTCCCTCTCGCCAATCAACGCTCAAATTAAGGTCGTCTCCATTAGCCCTAGCGCAAGCCAACGCCTTAGGGCTCAGGTCAGTGGCACAAACATCTGCTTCAGGGTGCTCTGCTTTGCAGGACAGTGCGACAGCTCCGCTACCAGTGCCAAGGTCAAGTACCCGCCGGGCACCGGCCGTAATGCACTCGTTAGCCCATTCAACCAGATGCTCGGTCTCTCTTCGTGGAATCAACACATCGCGGTTAACACGCAATCGCAGCGTCCAAAAATCACGATAGCCCAACAGATAAGCGAGTGGCTCACCATCCGCTCGGGCTGCAGCCATCTTCCTGAAACGATCAATGTTACCGGGGTTGACCTGTTCATCACCGTGCGCATAAATCCATGCACGCTCAACTTCGAGCACGGTTGCCAGTAATGCTTCTGCATCCTGTCTACTTATCGTCGCTTCCCGAATGAGGCCCGTGACCGTCATTCTTCAGCCATCGCAGCCAACTGATCCGCCTGATGTTCCTGACGAAGCGGCGTAATCACGGAGTCCAGATCGCCGCCTATGACCTCATCCAACTTATAGAGCGTCAAATTAATCCGGTGATCCGTGATACGTCCCTGAGGGAAATTGTAGGTGCGAATCCGCTCAGAACGATCCCCTGACCCCACCAAAGATCGACGCTGAGAAGCCTGAGACGCGCGCCGATTCTCTTGTTCTGCTGACAACAAACGTGCTTGAAGCAGTGACATCGCCCTGGCGCGATTTTTGTGTTGCGAGCGCTCATCTTGACATTCCACGACAATGCCCGTCGGGAGGTGTGTCAGTCGCACTGCAGAATCAGTGGTATTGACGTGCTGACCACCCGCACCGGAAGACCGAAAGGTATCAACACGAAGATCCTCTTTTCGAATTTCAACGGTATCGATCTCTTCAACTTCAGGTAAGACCGCCACCGTGCAAGCTGACGTATGGATGCGGCCTTGAGATTCGGTTTCCGGCACACGCTGAACTCTGTGAGCGCCAGATTCAAATTTAAGATGCGCGTAGACATCTTTTCCTGCGACGCGGGTAATCAATTCCTTGTATCCACCATGATCACCCGCCCGCTCCGACATGATTTCAATTGACCATCCTTTATGTTCGGCATAGCGGTGGTACATGCGAAACAGATCACCGGAAAAGATCGCAGCTTCATCGCCGCCGGTGCCCGCCCGAATTTCCAGAAATATGTTGCCCGCATCATTAGGATCCCGAGGCAGCAGCAGCAGTTGTAGTGCTGATTCGATCAATTCGGCAGCGGCTTCCGCATCGGTAATCTCCTCTTGAGCAAGAGTCCGAAGTTCGGAATCGGTGTCGCCAAGCATGTCCCGCGCATCAGCAACAGTGGCCTGCAGCGTTGTCCAATGCTGAAACTGAGTTACCACATCATTCAGATGAGCAAACTCGCGAGACAACTCCCTGAATTGGGCTTGATTGCCAATCACCTCGGGATCGCCCAGCAATGCTTCAACCTCCTGATGCCGATCAGACAGGTTCTCAAGCTTGGAGAGTAAAGAGGATTTCACTGAAGTGGCAGTGGAGCGGCGCTATTGTAGCGTCGTGCCCTCATCCCGCTCTTCCTCAAAGTCAGTGAGGCCCAAAACAGCTGCCATTTTGGAGACATCCTGTTTGCCTCCATCTTTGGCGAGCTGGCGAAGACCTGCTGTCGGAGCGTGGATGAGTTTATTGGTCAGGTCACGAGCGAGCCGATTGAGTACCTCCTGAGGCTCTACACCCCGCTCCAGCATTTTTAACGCTTTTTCCAACTCTATTTGCTGCATGGCCAAAGCTGAATCGCGGTATGTTCTGACCACATCAGCTGATTGCCGCTCTAGCACCCCTTCCCGAAGCATTTCGATACCATGGGCGATGATTTCATCGGCCTTGCTGGCCTCCGACGCCCGCATCCGAAGGTTTTCCTCGATGACCTCACGCATATCGTCAACGGTGTAGAGATAAACATCAGAAATTTCTGCAACCTGCGGCTCGATGTCTCGTGGCACAGCCAAGTCGATCATCAAAACAGGCCGCCAACGCCGTGCCTTTACCGCCTCCTCCACCATGCCCTTTCCCAAAATGGGCAA
Organism: Luminiphilus sp.; assembly: GCA_016779445.1. Lineage (GTDB taxonomy): Bacteria > Pseudomonadota > Gammaproteobacteria > Pseudomonadales > Halieaceae > Luminiphilus. Next base: position 18,606 of record JADHNP010000027.1, read on the forward strand.
TTGGCTTCCGGTAGAACTGATTACAATATCGGCCTCGTGCAGTCGCTCGGTGACATCTGCCAGAAGAATCGCTTCCGCATCGAATTGAGAAGCAAGCTGCTCGGCGCGCTCCAGAGTACGATTAGCGATGATCAGTTTGCCGAGTCCCGCATCTCCCAGATGGCGAGCCACCAACTCGATCGTCTCGCCCGCCCCCAGCAATAGCGCTGTACTGCGCTGCATATCACGGAAAATTTGGCGCGCCAAATCGACGGCCGCGTAAGCCACTGAAACCGGATTTTCTCCAATGGCTGTATCGGTGCGCACCTTTTTCGCAATTCGAAAGGCTTCTCGAAAAATAATATTCATGTGAAAGCCCACCGCACCGGCTTCCTGCGCAACGGCAAAAGCAGATTTCATCTGTCCAAAAATTTGCGGTTCTCCAATGATCATGGAGTTCAAACCTGCTGCAACCCGAACCAGATGCGAGGCGGCAGACAGTCCGTGATTTCGATAAACGCAGGGAAGCAATTGATTGATATCAACCTCATGGTGGAGCGCCAACCATTGTGCCAGCTGATCGCCAGCTGCCACGCCATCTATAGCACTCGATACCACGCCATAGAGCTCAGTTCGGTTACAGGTAGATAAAATGACCGCCTCGCTGAGCGCAGTGTCATGAATCAGGGCGCTCAGCGACTCGTGTACTTTCTCGGGCGCAAAAGCGATACGCTCGCGCAAGTCAACGGAAGCCGAGTCGTGATTAACGCCTACTACCACCAATTTGTCTAACATGGCTCCGGCCTATACCCTCGCCAACCATTACAAGTTGCTATCATAGCATTGTCTTTCTTTTAGCTTGCCGCCATGAAAATGATTTGTGTTTGGCTGGGTGCCCAATAATGACTCGCTTACGCCTTCTGATTTTATGCCTTTTTTCGCTTCTGCTGACGAGCTGTGCCTCTCAGCCGTCAGACACTCAGCCAGCGGCTGTAAATGCCGATGTCGATTCCCCTCGAGACCTTAGCGAACCCATCCAACCCGAGACGCCGATTCCCGATACCAGCGTGCGGCCACTCTTGGAGGCCGAGTTTGCGCTGCGCGCACGTGACTTTGAACACGGGCTTGCGCTTATGGCCGACCAGGCGGCGATTCTGAGGGATCCCTTACTGGCACGCCGCGCTTTGCGCTTAGCTGAGTTTGTCAACGATGCAGATCGAGCAACAGCTATGTCAATGCGACTTGCAGAGCTCGCCCCATCGGATGCCGCCGCTGCAGCGGCTGCATCGGGCTGGCTAACTCGCACTGGAAACCCACTATTAGCGCTTCACTATGCAAGCCTGGCGATCAAATTGGGCGCGCAAGTCAATGTTGCGGCGAATTTGGGGGGCTATGAGCAACTTGCTCAGAATACCCAAGAAGAACTTGCAAGGAAGATATACGACCTTGCGGAGCGGTGGCCGGAGGATGACCAAACAGCGATCGCTGCGAGCCTGCTGTGCAGATTGGAAAATAATCCGTCACGGGCAGAGGCCTTCCTGAGCCCGGTATTAGAGCGCGATCCGGAGAATATCCGGGCCATCATGCTCTGGACACAGTTGCAGCTGGATCAATCAGCCGCTTCACCTTTTCAGCGGCTCGCCGATACGCTAGTTGCCTTTCCACAGAACCAGGAACTCCGACTTCAGTATGCTCGGCTTTTAGGCGCCGAGGGTGACTATGATGCTGCACGACATGAGTTCTCGATTTTGCTTGAGCAAGAGCCGGACAACCCTGAGCTCCTCGCCACTGCGGCAATACTCGATTTCGAACTGCAGTATTTCGACGAGGCGCTAGAAAAACTCGAATATTTAATCATGCTAGAGGAGCGTCTAAACGAGGCTTACTACTACAAGGGACGAATCGCCATGATGCGCGATGAGTACTCGGAGGCAATCGCAGCGTTTGCGGCTGTGGGGCCCTCCAGAGAGTTCAGCGACGCCAAGTCTCGCGCGGCACAGTTATTGGTGGACTCGGCATTTGCCAGTGACATCAAATCTTTTTTTTCCGCTCAGCGGCAGCGGTACCCCACTTCTGCAGAGCAACTTTTTCTACTGGAGGCCGATGCACTCAAAGACTGGACGGGCGAATCTTTACGGGCATACGACAGAGGGCTGACGGCTTTCCCCCACTCTTTTTCATTACTTTATGGACGAGCGATGGCCCACGAGGCGGCGGGCTATTTCACAGAGATGGAACAAGATCTGCGCGGCATCCTTGCGCAGGACCCCGATCATGCCGCGACACTGAATGCTCTGGGGTACACCCTAACCAATCATACCGGGCGTTTTGAGGAGGCTGCCAAATTAATAGAACGCGCTCTGGAGCTTTCACCCGGTGACCCCGCCATTATGGATAGTCTCGGTTGGGTCTATTACAAGCTGGGACATTTTGAGCAGTCAGAATCTTTGTTGCGCCGCGCCCACTTGGCCTTTCCTGACCCAGAGGTGGCCGCCCATTTGGGCGAAGTGTTGTGGGTGCAGGGACGACAAATCGAAGCCAGAGATATATGGCAAGAGGGTCTTAGCCGAGTGCCCGAGCATCCTATTATTTTGGAGGCGATCGGACGACTCGGTGCAGATCTACCATGATTGACTGGTTGTCAGAAGCGCGGCTCAAGCCCCTGCTCCTGATCATCTGCATGGCGTCACATCTAGGCTGCGTTAATCCAGGCGTTGACAAAAACCGGACGAGCGAGACGACTTTGTCGAACGCGCCCGCGGACCTTAGTCCGTGGATAGCCACCGGGAAATTGGCAGTTACGGCCGAGGGAGAAACCAGTACCGCGCGTTTTGAGTGGCGGCGACACAATCTGAACCACGACACGATTACCGTTTCAGGGCCTTTCTCAATCAACCGGCAAATCATGGAGCGTCACGGTGACAGTCTCGTTTGGCGGGATGGTGATAAGACACGTCCCCTTTCAGAAATCAGCACGCTGGGATCGCCGCTACGTTTTCTGGCCGCACAACAACCCGAAGTTATTGGCCAATGGTTGCTCGGTTACCCGGGTAATTCCGAGGTTTTGCAGCTAGAGGTGCTCACTTGGCAGCCTGCTCCTCCGTGGATGTTGCCTGAGCAGATGACGCTAGTTAGTGACGGTCTCTCTGTGAGAATCATAGTGTCAGAATGGGAAATAGGTGCGCAGCAATGAAAATACTCCGCGTTTGCTCGCCGGCCAAGCTCAACCTCTTTCTTCATGTGACCGGACGTCGTGAGGACGGCTACCACACGCTCCAAACCGTCTTTCAGTTGCTGAACTGGGGTGACCACATGACCTTCGAGCTAACCGAAACTGCCGGGATCGAGCTCTCCGGCGACACAAATGATATTTCTGCAGCTGACAATCTCATTCTTCGGGCGGCACACGTTCTTGGACAACCGGATAGGGGCGCGCGTATCCACATCCAGAAACATATTCCGAGGGGAGGCGGATTGGGCGGTGGTAGTTCCAATGCGGCACTGACGCTTCTCGCGCTCAATCGCCTCTGGGAGCTGGGCTTTGATCAAGATAAGTTAATGGCGATAGGGACGCCATTGGGTGCAGATGTCGGTGTATTTTTGCTGGGTCGCAGCGCTTGGGCAGAGGGAGTGGGTGATACGCTATCTCCGCTGACGCTGCCCAAGCGGTGGTTCGTGATAGCACAACCTCGGTGCGAGGTGAGCACTGCTGAAATCTTCCGTCATCCTGAATTGACACGCCACACCGCGCCGATTACAGTGCAGGCCTTTTTTTCAGGGGCAGCGCGCAATGATTTGCAAGCAGTTGCGATGTCACTGTATCCAGAAATCCAGCGGGCGTGGGATTGGTTGAACAGTGAGGCCGCCCCCGCGATCATGACGGGGAGCGGCGCTTGCGTTTTTGCAGCCTTTGACACTGAGGCAGAAGCGCGCAGCATCGCAACCCGGGCCCCTGCCAATCTGCCCATAGTGGTGGCGGAAGGCATGGACCGACTTCCAGAAATGTGGGAAGTAAAATAGAACCGTTTATTTGGGGCGTCGCCAAGTGGCAAGGCAGCGGGTTTTGATCCCGCCATTCGGAGGTTCGAATCCTCCCGCCCCAGCCACTCAAACCGCGTGAGGTAAAGCGCATGTCATCAAAAATGATGGTCTTCACGGGCAATGCCAATCAAGCACTTGCCCGTAAAGTTGCAGATAGGCTCTACCTGGTGCTGGGTAACGCGGCCGTCAGCAAGTTTTCTGATGGTGAAATTAATGTAGAGCTGAATGAAAATGTTCGCGGGAAGGACGTGTTTGTACTTCAGAGCACCTGCCATCCCACCAACGACAACATTATTGAACTGCTCCTGATTATCGATGCGCTGCGTCGAGCGTCTGCCGCGCGCATCACTGCAGTAGTGCCCTATTTTGGCTACGCAAGGCAAGATCGCCGTGTACGCTCGGCTCGCGTACCTATCTCTGCAAAAGTTGTTGCAGATACCATGGTAGGAGTTGGCGTAGATCGTGTTTTGACGGTGGACTTGCACGCTGAGCAAATTCAGGGGTTCTTCACTGTGCCAGTCGACAACGTCTATGCGTCGTCTATTCTGAACGCAGATATCGCCCGCTGTAACCATGAGAATCTGATTGTAGTTTCCCCGGATATCGGAGGGGTCGTTCGAGCGCGTGCTATTGCTAAACAGTTGGACGACGCTGATTTAGCGATCATTGACAAACGTCGCCCAAGAGCCAATGAAGCGGAAGTGATGAACCTGATTGGCGACGTAGATGGCCGTACCGCCATTCTAGTAGACGACATGGTAGATACAGCGGGCACGCTATGCACTGCAGCCAATGCTCTCAAGGAGCGCGGTGCCGTCAAAGTCGTTTCCTACTGCACCCACGCCGTGTTGTCGGGAAGAGCACTAGATAACATCAGAAGTTCTCAACTCGATGAGTTGGTGGTCACGGATACCATTCCCCTGTCTCCGGAAGCGCTGGCGGTTGGTAAAATTCGCCAGCTAACGATCGCTGACCTATTGGCGGAGTCAATTCGCCGAGTCAGCAACGAAGAATCTATTAGTGCACTGTTTGATCTTTCCTGAACAGTGTTTTACCCACTCACCACCGAATCGGTCGCAGATAACGTGGTGTTAGCAAAGGAGCAGGACTATGTCTGATGCTTTTATTATAGTTGCAGAGGCGCGAGCCGATGAAGGGAAAGGTGCGAGCCGCCGCCTTCGTCGTCTTGAGGGAAAAATTCCCGCCGTCATTTATGGAGGCGATCAACCCGCCCAAAGTCTGACCTTAATCCGCAAGGATTTTGAGTACATGCTCAAGAATGAAGCCTGTTTCAGCTCCATTCTCGAGGTGCAGATTGGAGGGGATACGCACAACGCCATCATCAAGGACATTCAACGCCACCCCGCCAAAGGGTTTCCCATGCATGCTGATTTCCTTCGAGTGCGCATGGATCAGGCCATTAAAGTAAATGTACCCCTGCACTTTATAAATGAAGAGCAGTGCACTGGCGTCAAATTGGGCGGCGGGATGATTCAGAAGCAAGCGACCGATATCGAAGTGCAGTGTTTGCCAAAAGATCTTCCGGAGTACCTCGAGGTCGACATGTTGGACGTTGAACTGGGTCAAATTGTTCATCTCACCGATATTTCGCTTCCCGCGGGCGTCACCTCAACAGCTCTGGAGCTGGGAGCAGACCATGACCTTGCGATTGCTTCGGTCATTGCGCCACGAGGAACCAAAGAGGCGGATGCCGAAGATGAAGCTGAAGGCGGCGATGCTGCTGAAGGCGAAACCGGCAATGCCTCGGAATCTGACGATACCGGAGCCGGTGGCGAGGGCTGATTAGTCCGTGTCCGCCATCCGACTCATCGTCGGGCTAGGCAATCCTGGCACACAATATGAAGGCACTCGGCATAACGCCGGTGCCTTTTTTGTGCGTCGTCTTGCCATGCTGCACGGGTTGACCCTGTCAGCAGATCGCAACGCTTTGGGAGATTCTGCAAGGGGTCCCGTCGCAGGACACGATCTGAGATTGCTGGTGCCACAAACCTACATGAATGACAGCGGTCGCTCAGTGGCTGCGGTAGCGAGTTATTACCGGGTGGATCCCACCGAAATTCTAATCGCCCACGATGAGCTCGACATTCCACCCGGCGAGTCACGTATCAAGCATGATGGCGGGCATGGCGGGCACAATGGGTTGAGGGACATTATACCCGCCTTGGGTAATCGCAAAAATTTCTGGCGTTTACGGATCGGGATCGGGCACCCCGGGTCCGCCAGACAGGTGTCATCCTGGGTGCTGAGTAAGGCCTCTAGCGCGGATCAGACAGCAATTGAAGCCAGCATCGAATCTGCAATCTCTGCTTTACCACTGCTGCTGGATGGCGACGCGGTAAAAGCCATGACGGCGCTTCACAGCGAGAACCATCAACCTCCACCGAATAACGAGGACTGAGCAACATGGGAATTCAGTGTGGCATTGTAGGATTGCCCAACGTCGGCAAATCCACTCTGTTTAATGCGCTTACCCAAGCGGGAATTGATGCAGAAAACTTCCCATTTTGTACCATCGAACCCAATACCGGCGTTGTGGCGGTACCAGACCCTCGGCAAGGCGAAATCGCAACCCTAGTAAATCCAGAGCGCAATATCCCAGCCACAATGGAATTTGTAGACATCGCTGGGCTCGTGGCAGGTGCCTCCAAGGGCGAAGGATTGGGGAACCAGTTTCTTGCCAATATTCGGGAAACCGACGCGATTGCCCATGTTGTTCGGTGTTTTGAAGACCCGAATGTCGTCCATGTTGCCAACCAAATAGACCCAATGGCAGACATCGAAACCATCAATACAGAGCTCGCACTGGCAGATCTTGAGTCCTGCGAAAAACAGCTTGCCAAGGTGGTGCGTACGGCAAAGAGTGGAGACAAGGAAGCCGTCGCGCTGAAGAAGCTCCTCGAGGAGCAACTACTGCCGCAACTCAATGAGGCCCAGCCGATCCGAGCTCTGAAGCTGGATGCCAATGATTGGGCGCGCGTTAACACCCTGCATCTTCTGACGACGAAGCCCACGATGTATATCGCCAATGTCGCCGAGGATGGCTTTGAAAATAATCCGCACCTCGACGCGGTGCTGACCCATGCTTCCGACGAACGCGCCGGTGTGGTGGTGATCTGCAATAAGCTGGAGTCAGAAATCATCGAGCTGGAGGAAGAAGAAAAAATCGAATTTCTCGCCGACATGGGCATGGAAGAACCCGGTCTCAATCGCGTCATCCGCGCGGGTTACGACTTACTCAATCTGCAGACCTATTTTACAGCCGGACCCAAGGAGGTCCGGGCTTGGACGGTTCGCGTGGGCGCCACCGCGCCGGAAGCCGCCGCGGTAATCCATACCGACTTCCAAAAAGGTTTTATCCGAGCCGAAGTCATTGCATTTGATGACTACGTAGCCCATCGCGGCGAGCAAGGCGCGAAAGATGCGGGCAGATGGCGGCTGGAGGGCAAGGACTACGTCGTGGCAGATGGCGACGTCATTCACTTCCGCTTCAACGTATAAAATCTAACCAAATGTCAATGCGCTACTAATTGCGGCGCGCGTCTCCTCAGGCTGAATCACTGCGTCGATCTCGAGATAACTCGCAGCTTCGGTCGCGCGCCCCTTGTCATACATGTCGGCCAACAATGAGTCGAACAATGCCTGCCGAGTAGTCTCATCCGGCGCCTCAACGAGCTCCTGGCGGAACCCCAGGTGCACTGCGCCCTCTAGCCCCATAGCGCCAAACTCGCCCTGCGGCCAGCTCATCGCATAGCGGGGTACTTCAAAAGATCCCCCCGTCATCGCCATGGCACCCAGCCCATAAGCGCGGCGCAAAAAAACCGCAACAATCGGCTGCGTGAGCGCAGCACCCGCGATAAAGAGATCCGACATTAGCCGAGGTGCACCCTCGGCCTCGCTATCCGGACCCACCATGAAACCAGGTGTATCGATAAAAGACACCACGGGCACGCGCCATCGCTCAGCAAGCTGATACAGCGCAGCGGCTTTCGTGGCTGACTCGCCATCAATTGCGCCGCCCAAATGCCGGCAATCGCTCGCCAAGACAGCAACGGCGCGACCCCTAATGCGCGCCAGGCCCGTCACAATCGCCCGCCCCATATCAGAGCGAGTCTCAACAAAGGACCCAATATCAAACACATGATGGAGAATCTTGCGCACATCGAAAGCATAGCGACGATTAGTCGGCATCAATGCTGACAACTCAGTCTGATCGTATGACTGCCAATCAGACAACGGCCCTTGCACACAGGCCAGAACTCTCTTGGCCATCGCGGTCGCTTCAGCCTCATCGGCGACCACAATATCCACGACGCCATTCTTACGATGCACCGAGACCGGGCCGATGTCCTGTGGCTTCCAGCTACCCAAACCACCGCCTTCAATCATAGCGGGACCCGCCATCCCAATGCAGCTTGCCTCGGTGGCAATACGCAGATCCGCCGCGCCAAAGAGCGCCGCATTACCGGCAAAGCAGAAGCCATGATTCACCGCGATGCGAGGCACCTTTCCTGCCAACGCGGCCCAGCGATGGAAGGTAGGGACATTCAATCCTGCCATCGATACGAGTACGTCGGTGTCACCAGGGCGGCCTCCTCCACCCTCTGTATACATCAACACCGGCAAACCACCCTCAGCCGCCAACCCCAGCAACCGGTCGATTTTGCGATGGTGGAAGTAACCCTGGGTGCCAGCCAAGACCGTATAGTCGTTGATAATCAGTGCCGTCTGGCTGTCAGCGCTTGTAAAGAGATCGCTATTTACAGAGCCAATCGCCGTAATGACCGCATCAGCGGCTGTCTCAGCGAAGAGCGCGTCACCTTCGCGACGCGTCCGCTGTGCAGCGACCGCCAGCTGCCCGTACTCGGATACAGCAGTTCCGTCGGTCAGGTCAGCAAGGTTTTCTCTCGCAGTGCGACCATTCCGGGCACGACGCTTTGCGACAGCATCGGGTCTAGCCTCGTCGGCGGTTTTTGCAAGCCTGTCCTGTAACCTCGCATAGGGGTCGGTCTTTTCTTCGCTCATAGGGTGGCCTGTTTTTTACTAGACGTGACTTACTGCAACTGAGCGTAAGCCAGTTGACTTCAATCGCGTAGTTTTGCAGAATCGCGCGCCTCAAAGTTTTCCTTTACGTGGCTACGTAGCTCAGCTGGTTAGAGCACAGCATTCATAATGCTGGGGTCGGTGGTTCAAGTCCACCCGTAGCTACCACTTCACAGATATTTTTCCCTAGTAAATTCAATCGGTTGTAGCAGCTACACTGCATTTTAA
>JADHNP010000123.1 GCA_016779445.1 Luminiphilus sp.
AGGCTGGGCTCTAATCGCCGCGGTTACTAAAATGTTGACGCGGCCCTACCAACTCCGGGCGAATTGGCGTCACATTCTCGCTATCTAGTGCCTTGCGCACGCGCTTTCCGACTCTGCCTTGCTTGACCCAAACATAGTCATGCCGTGGCTCGTGTCCAGAGAAGCCGATCACATACTCGGTGAGCATGGCGGTGACTTCATTGAGATCCATGTCAGCGCAGGCGCGCAGTAAACGGTGAGCAGCGTCCTCGATCACGTCAAAATCAAAGGCTTCCTCTTCTGCTCGCATAATCATCGGATGACCGGTACCTGTCACAGAGGTGCCTAAGAGCAGCTCCTCATGCAGTTTTTCTCCCGGCCGCAAACCAATGTACTCCAGATCGATATGCTCACCAAACAGGTTGTCGCGCTCAATATCGTAGCCGCTGAGATGGATCATGCGCTCGGCCAGTTCCACAATACGAACAGGCTCACCCATGTCGAGGACAAAAACGTCTCCCCCGGTACCCAAAGCTCCAGCCTGTAGCACGAGTTGGGAGGCCTCGCGAATACTCATAAAGTAACGGGAGACCTCAGGGTGAGTCACGGTAACCGGTCCACCCGAGCTGATCTGCTCCCTGAAAAGCGGCACGACGGATCCTGAGGATCCCAGAACGTTACCAAACCGCACAATACAAAAACGGGTGTCCGTCTCTATCTGAGAGAGTCCCTGAAGAATCAGCTCGGCAAACCGCTTGGAGGCGCCCATCACATTGGTAGGCCGCACCGCCTTGTCGGTAGACACCAACACAAACGTGGCTACCCCGGCGCGATGTGCCGCCCACGCGGCGCTCCATGTACCGTGAACATTATTGGCGACACCTTCAGCGACGTTGTATTCCACCATCGGCACATGTTTATACGCTGCAGCATGATAGACAGTATCAACCGCAAACGTTCTAAAAATCGACTCTAGTCTCTGTTCATCACGCACACTACCCAGCAGGGTCACTACCGGAAACCGCAGGCCTTGGCGCTGACAGAAAGTCTTGATCTCACGATCGATGCTATACAGAGCGAATTCAGAGATATCGAGCAGCACCAACTCCCTTGGAGAGGATGCCAGAATCTGGCGACACAGCTCTGAGCCAATACTGCCCCCTGCGCCCGTCACCATCACCACTTTGTCGGTAATACAGCGATCAATTAATTCTGGATGTGGCGGGACGGGCTCGCGCCCCAAAAGGTCATCGAGATCCACGTCTTGAATCTGGCTGACCAGAGCATTACTCGAGATCAACTCGGATATTTTAGGAATGGTTCGAACACGGACAGGCAGATCAACCAACGAATTGATAATGTCCCGCCTGCGTTCCTGTGATGCAGACGGAATCGCCAGCAAAACCTGGCGCACCGAATGGGCAGCCACCACATCTGGCATCTCCTCAACTGCCAAAACGGGGCGGCCATTAATGACCGTATCGTGCAATCCAGGATTGTCATCTACAAAGGCGACAACGCGATAGTCCGATCCATGACTCAGCGCATTTAACAGCTGACGACCCGTGTCACCAGCGCCATAGATAATGACAGACCGAACATCAGATTGATCCTTGATCTGGTGAATGCGACGGGAGACGAGACGCAATCCGCCGACACCAAAAAACAGGAACAGCCAGTACATCATAGGCACCGTTTTGGGCACCGGCGTTGATGTAAAAAAGATCAAAGCGCCTAAAATGAGCGTCGAGAGGCTAACAACTTTTACCAGATCCCATACAGCTTGATGCCCCATGTAACGGATGACAGAGCGATACAATCCATGCACCGTAAAGATCGCCACCGTCGCAGCAATCAATACCAGCGTGATCGATGGAGAGAGCACTGCCAATATTGACGATGCCGGGTCCAGACCAATCTGCACAGCACCCAACAATGCAGCGGTTACGACACTGGTATCCAAGGCGACCCAGCCAGCAACCCGGTAAGAATTGGGCCAAGAGCCTCTCGCAAAAAGCCATAAAAGACCGGAGAGAGAACTGAGACCCAGCGCGCGGAATCGCGACGTGATTTGCTTAACCATATTTTTCTCTAGATACCGCCCTGACCCTTAGTGCCAAGAGGAGCGCTGAGCCCATTTACCGAGTTTACTGCGTTGACCGCGCATACACTACAACCAAAACCGTCGGAATGGCCGACAAAAATACCAGAACCGGTGGGAATAACAGGTTATTCACAGCCGTCACCGCCAACGGGAATTGCCACGCTGTTTGCATGGCTAGCAACCCCAGAGTAACGGGCAGAGGACTACCGATCCTCAAGACCAGCCGCTGATAAGCATGATCTCTGTGAGCCAATTGCGGCGCGTCACCCGACAGCACGCGCCAACACAGAGTGACGCCCGTATCTATCAGGAAAGGCATCATCAAAATACACCAGGCGATGCCAAGAGACGTAGCAGCCGAACCAGCCAAGACTCCAAGAACCGCCAAGAAAAAGCCCAGCGGTATCGCCCCTGCATCACCCATAAAAAGCTTGGCAGGCGGCCAATTAAAAACGATCAAAGGCAAGCTGCTCGCAAATAATGCACCACAGCATCTGGCAAGCTCGTCAGCGTCAATTGGGCCAAATGTAGCAATCAGACCCAGTCCCAGCGAAACACTCATAAGTTGTACTGTCGCGAGGCCATCAGCCCCGTCCATAAAGTTAAAAAGATTGATACACCAGGCCACGCTGACGCCCAGTACAAGCAACCACATAAGCGACATCACAGAAATCTGCTGCTCGATTGGAAGAATCAACCAAGGCAGCACGATACCCGCCACCAAATAGCTTAAGAATCTTGGTGCGCTCGGTAGGTTCCACCTGTCATCACTCAACCCGATGAGACTTAGCCCCATAAGCAACCACACAACACCGTTGTGACTACCAAGCGGAGTGATAAAAAAAAGGTACCCGGCAATGAGCAAAACCGGGACCACGCCCGCTCCCACCACCTTGGGCTCTTCATGCAAGCTACGGTGATTGGGTTGGTCCACCAAGCCTATGCGGGGAGCCAGTCTGCTAAACATCCAGAGCCCTGCAGCAGAAACGAGACTCATCAATCCGAGAGCCAACATTGGCTACGCTTCCATGCGGCGGGTTTTAAGGGTTTGTGAAGACTGCCACCCTACGATTTCTGGCGTCGCACCACACCAGTGATCTGACGAGAGCGCGCGCCAGGTTGAACCCGGTGACAGATCCCGACGCCAGTCCAGCACACGGCCCGCCCATTTGCATAACCATATTGGCAACACCAAGGGGCTGGCATCTTCTATCGTCTTCCAGGGACCCAGTAATCGCGAGATAGTTTGGGCGCTGTAGCACCCACCATCGGTCGCAGTGATCACCGACTGCCCCACCGGTGCCCCCGCTTTGCCCTCAACACATGCCAAGATCAGCTCGACAAGATCTGCTCGGCTGAGCAGACTGCGATGGCCTCTCTCTGGCAGTAGACAGGGGCACCATCGCAATATTCGCTCAAGCGTTGCCAGGTTAGCGGTTAAGTCGCGGTCAAAAAGCAGTGCGGGACGAATCACCGTTAGCGCCATATTATGCTGGTCGCAAATTTGCTTAAGGGCGGACTCCGCAAGCCATTTGGAGCGAGCATATGGCTCATCTTGCTCCGGCAACGCCTCGGGCAACGCTGCTGCATCAGCAGAAAAAGGCGGTACAACATTGAGCGAGCTCACAAAAAGAAAATGTCGCACGCCCGCCATGGCCGCCGACTCCGCCAACAATGCGGTGCCCTTTACATTGATTTGATCGTATTCCCGCTTGGAGGCCATTCGATGCGCCACACCAGCACAGTGAATAACAGCGCTCACATCGGTAAAAGCATCGTGTGACAATAACTCGAGTTCAGACAAGTCCCATGACATCCAGTCGGCCCCGGAGCAGGTCACCTCCCTCCTCCCTAAGCACCGGAAACGCTCCCCACGAGCTGACAGTGCCGCTGTAAGCGCACTGCCCAGGTAACCAGTGGCGCCTGTCAATAACAACAAGGCGCCCTGCTCCTCATGACGCTACTGAAGGCGAATAATGTCACGGTTTTTCTCAACCGTATCGAGACCGATACCCCGCACTGCGGCCAATTCCTCAATATGCTCAAATGGTCCATAGGCTTCTCGGTACTCGATTATCCGAACCGCTTTCGACGGCCCAATTCCCTGCAACGCTTCGGCCAACGCCTCGGCGCTCGCCAAGTTGATATTAACCGGCTCGTTGGCAGTTGCGATCACTGATATTAAACCCATTATCAGCAGTCCCGCGCTCAACATTAGGGCCTTTAGGTAATGGCTTAGCGGGTGGATACCGTGTCCTGATCGACTAGAGCCAAGTTCGTTAGGCTGCAGTGTTTGAGAGGTCAGTTTGTTCATCAATAGTGCTCCACTAGTAAAAGAGATGCGACCCCGTTATTGGGATCGAGACTCAGTGTGGAGACGCCGTTGGCGCTATGACAGATCAGGCGACGCCCCTGAGTTCGATTGGTCAGCAATGCTGTTAACTGAAGCCTGAATCTCTTCTACCTTACGCGCTGGATCTGCTGCGTCGGTAATGGAACGTCCGATTACCAGATGGGTAGCGCCTGCGAAAACCGCTGCCTCGGGTGTCACAATCCGCCGCTGATCACCCACATCATCACCAGCCAGACGAATACCGGGCGTCACAAGATAGAACCCTTTCTGATGTCGCTCGGATAAGACCGCAGCCTCTGCTGCAGAGCAGACGACACCGTCAAGATGTGACGCTGCCGCCAGCGCCGCCAGGTGAGAGACGCGATCGATGGGTGACATGTCCCATCCCAGCTCTGCGAGGTCCTCTTGCTGCATACTGGTTAATACCGTGACAGCGATCAGTAAGGGCTTATGCGAATGGTTGAGCAAAGCTTCCCGAGCAGCTGTCATCATGCGTGATCCGCCTGTCGCGTGGACGTTGACCATCCACACCCCTAAATCTGCAGCAGCGGATACCGCCTGAGCGACCGTATTGGGAATATCGTGGAACTTAAGATCGAGAAATATCTCAAATCCCAGGTCCTGTAACTCTCGTACAACTTCTGGCCCAGCTTTGGTGAACAGCTGTTTACCGACTTTTAGTCGCACAGTTCTCGGATCGAGCTGACGGGCCAGTTGCACCGCCTCCCGGCGCGACGGGAAATCCATTGCAACGATGATTTGAGGTCCGGGATCACGCACTGGGATGCTCCAGTGCCGCTCCCAAATAGTGTATCGAATCCCAATGTCTACATCCCGGACAGCGCCAATGCCGTGATCGTCCACTGAAACCACAGTGGTCGCATTGATATCCCGCGTCAGTATTAGAAAACTGTTCGAGAATCTCCCACTCGGGGAGCGCATCACGTCCGACTGTCTCACCGAGTAATAAGGAAGCGGCAATGGAAGCCGAGGGGTTATCTGTGAGCGTTGCGCGTAAAAAGGCGTGCGCCTTTTCCTTTCCCTCATGCGTTTCCAACTCGCAAGCCAAAGCACGAGCCAAGAGTGAACAAGGCTGTTTTTTGTAGTAGCGCTGTAGACAACTGAGCTGCAGCGTGGGGTTACTTTGTCGCGCGCAAACCTCCTCGAGGAGTGACAATAAATCCGGGGCGCTAGCCCGACCACTATCGATTATCAGCTCAAAATACTGCAGTGCCTGATCAATATCCTCCTCGACTAAAGCCAGTCGAACGAGCCCCATCAGCGCCCGAAGCTCCTCAGTATTGTCTCGCAATGCATCCTCGAAAAGCGGGAGGGCCACTCGCGCATCGCCGCTCTCCAGTGCGGCTTCTGCCTGCTCACAAAGATAATGA
>JADHNP010000124.1 GCA_016779445.1 Luminiphilus sp.
TAGCCGGGTTTCAGAAAACTAGCGCCATTTTAAATTCACTCCCGCTATTTGATCTCGCTGGTCTTGGTCCCACG
The DNA here is from genome assembly GCA_016779445.1 of Luminiphilus sp. Classification (GTDB taxonomy): domain Bacteria; phylum Pseudomonadota; class Gammaproteobacteria; order Pseudomonadales; family Halieaceae; genus Luminiphilus. The sequence goes on from JADHNP010000124.1 coordinate 75, forward strand.
GCCGTAGTGTCTTCGCTCGCACCCGGCGCTCACATTCCCCCACACACCGGCTCAACCAACGTAAGGCTATTGGTCCATTTACCATTGATACTAACAGGTGATGAGAGTTTCCGTGTTGGTAGCCAGATTCGATCATGGCGCATGGGCGAGGCTTGGGTTTTTGATGACACCATTGAACACGAGGCGTGGAATCATGGCGGGACACATCGCTACATTCTAATCTTGGACGTCTGGAACCCGGCCCTCAGTCTAGAAGAACGGCTATTGATTAAAGAGCTGATGGTTGCCAAAGCATCGTTTAACCACTCAAGTATCAACCTTTGAGCTCGCGCGGCGTGCTTGCTGGAAGTAGATCAAACGCAATAGTCGTCCTGAAGCCAGGCGCACGAAAAGGTTCCGTTCCGTGCCACATGTAGGAGGGGAAAAGAAGCAGCGTCCCCGGCTCAGGAACACACCATTTGCGGGGCTTGAGGGGTAAGTTCAACTCAGCCATGGGCTGACCAAAGCATAACTGGCCAGCTTTTGGGTTTGAATCCTGATTAAAATCGGGGAGGGATACATGCATTGCCGAGCTAATCCACCCTCGGTCATGAATGTGATGGGCATGGTGCCCCTGATCAGAGAGTCTTACCGACCAAGCGCCAGCCCATAGAAAGCTGTCCCGTCTAAAAGGCGTCGCGAATCGGGACCAGAACGGATGTTTTGCATCCCTCTTGGGCCTGCTGAAGGCATCAAAAACGCCCTCAGTGATCATCGCCTTGCACGCTGTCAACAATTCGCTGTTATGCGCAAATAAAAACCCCTTGGACTGCGTGCCAAACCGAACGCTTTGATTGATTGGCGCTGTTTTCACATGGTGATGCCTTTCGATCTCGGTCGTTAGCTCTCTCAAGAAATCTCCAAGGTTCCCGTAGCCATTGGGTGGCGACAGCGATATTTTGATTGGCATCAGATCATAATCAAAAAGCCACTCAGCGCGCTCGTCAGCCATTAACTGCCAGCCTGTTCCTCTGAAGCACCAAGCAAGCTGGTTGGTGGGCTCGAACTGAAGTTGCTCTGACGTGAGCTCTTCAACTAACTCCGGCATCTGATGCCTTAGGGCATGCTGGGCGTAATCGAGAAGCCCAACGGGCACTGAGCCTTGCTGATCGCGAAGGGCCTCAAACAGCTTAGTCGCCCTATCTACCTGCCCCAGTCCAGACAGAGCCCTCGCCTTCAAGGTTGAAAAGCCTGGGTCTGTAAACCAGGCTCGCTTTGAAGCTGCATCAGCGAATTCGAGCATTTCATCAAAGCGCTGCTGCCTCACCAGCAACTCTGCATATTGATAGTGCAGTGATAGAGATTCTGGCTTTTTACGGCAGGCCCTCTGCAGATATGCCAGCGGATCTCCCTCGAGATCAAGTTCTACATGCAGCGTGGCCAGAAAACGATGGGCATCTAAATTTTCAACCTCTTTTTCGGTTGCCTCGATGAGAGCCTCTAGAGCATTAAGCGGCCTGCCTGACTCCAAAAAGCTCTCTGCCAAGTTAATGGGCAAATCGGCCGTTGAGACCCCAGCGCGTTGCGCCTGCAAGTACGCTCCCGTCGCTTGAGTAAAGTCACCTTTTTGACGTAACAGCTGAGCCCTGCAGTACGTAAGAAAATGCGATGCTGAGTTGGCCTTAAGGCCCTCCTCACATGCGCTGAGCGCACGCTCAATCGATCCCGCTGCTTGGTGAGTGGCTGCAGCTAATGCCCAACCACCGGCTTTGGCAGGCTGCAATTTCGACGCCTGCTCGGCACATCTATGTGCGGAGAGAAAGAAGTGGCCGTTTTTCAGCGCCGCTCCCGCATCCAGCCAACGCTGATAAGAGGGTTCACCTGCAGATATCAAAACAGCAATCACCTCCCGTGTCTTGTCCGTGATAGACGCTTCTGCGACCAGAAGCATCAACACGCGCTTAATACTTGGCTCCGAGGGAAATTGTCGCAATAACGCCAAGCTTGCGGAGATGGCCTCGTCATATCGACCAAGCTCTCGGGCAGCACTGGCGAAAACTTGAAGGAGTGACGAGTCCTCGGGTTCATTTGATAAGCCTTGAGATGCAGCATCAAATGCACGAGTAAAATCGCCACGTTCAAAAAACTTTTTACTAATCCCTTTTGTATTCATAGCTCCATGAGGCAGAACCCCAATAGCGATAATAATAAAGCCCTTGCGTCACCTTATAACAGACACAAAAAAGGCCAGCTGCGCTGGCCTTTTTTGTGATAGTTCACTCAGAAGTTGAGCGTGAAGCCGGCAAACATGTACTGTCCTAAGGGGTCATACATACCAGGATAGGTGTTTCCGTTAACCCGGAGAGTAGCCCCGTCCTGTACCATAGGAGGCTCCTCGTCTAGCACATTATTGATGCCGCCGCGAACAGTAATCATGTCGTTTATCTGCCATGTCGCAGCAATGTCCAAGTAGTTGAAGGAGTCAATGTTGACGGGCTCGGCAGCGAATGCGTTGTCTACCTTGTCAATAAAGCGCCAAGTAGCGCTCGCTGTTACGCCCCAAGGAGTCAACCAAGTAGCCTGCGTGCGTGCGCTGAAATCAGGGGTTGGCCAGCTACAGGCGCCGCCATACACGCCTGCGCATTCATCCACCCCTGCACCCGCGTACTCTTCTTGCTTGTACTCGTCAGTGATGCCAACAATGCTGCTGATTCCCAGCTGGCCCAGCCCCCCCATATCGAGGGTGTAATCAAGCTCAATATCAACTCCCGATACTTCTACTGTAGAAATATTTTGTGCGTATCCTGCAATATAAGCGCCGGACGTGTTCGCTTGGCCTACCCACAGACTGTCGAGCTGCCCTCGCTGGATTTGGCTGCAGAAGGCGGGGTCACCGGTCTCAATGCAATTGATTAATGTCGTTTCCTGAGAAATTATTGCAATGGCACCCTCAATTTCTATGTTGAAGTAATCCACGCTAATATTGAGATTATCCATAGGCGAAAACACCACACCGAAAGTGTAAGTGTCGGCTTCTTCAGGTTCGAGATCGGGATTACCGCCTCCTACCGTGTTGTACTGCGACGCAGGGCTATCTGGCGCGCCACCCTTGGCCCACTGCTCAGCAGAAACCCCGGTGTTAGCACACTGCTCAAGGGTATACCCACGCTGGCTCACGCCATTAACCACACCACCACAGGGTTCATCGGCCATCGAAAAGAGACCCCCTGCCTGAGGTTGAAAAAGATCGACAACATTAGGGGCGCGTACCGCACGCGCGTAGCTTCCCCGGACTTTTACGGCATCGACGATCTGCCAGTTACCTGCGAACTTATAAGTATCTGTGGTGAAGCCGCTGTCATAGTCGGAATATCGGTATCCAATTTCCGCAGACAACTCCTGCGCAAAATCCGCTCCCTCAACAATCGGGACATAGGCTTCGACAAAGAAATCATCTACTGATATTTCGCCGTCGACGGGCACGGCTGGCGCTGAAAAGCCACCAACTGCACCTCGTGTAAGGTTATCCGAAGCGGAGTAATTCAACCCTTCTTTACGATTTTCATAGCCAACAAGGAGTTCAATGCCATTGTCGGCGGATGGGATAACGATACCCATTTCTCCCAAACTAATCTGCACCTGAGCATTGAGAACCGTTTGGTCTGTGCGACCCTCTTCAAAGAAAGTCTGACCGTAGTAAGCGACCACATCGTCGGAGACACCGCCCGTCTCCCACACGTTGTAAGGTGCGCAACCATCAGCGCTGCCTGCTGCACAAACGGGCGTTCCACTCTCATCCAGCTCGACTGCGATCGCATTGGAGATACGAGCAAGATCCACAAAGTTGCCGCCGTTGTTGTTCATATCCACGCGAGAATGTTGCCATGACACGTCATAGCGGATTGCATCGGTGATATTGCCACGCAACCCAAACACTCCTCTGTAAGTGGTGTGCTGGAAGCTTTGCTGGCGCGGTCCTCCCTCTACATTGCGCCGAGCTAGGGTAAAGTCCACGTCGTCATCTGGGCCCGTACAGCCCAAAACGCCCCTCTGTTGACCCGAAAGAAAGGGGTTGTCGCAATTTGTGGTGTAGGGACGGTAAAAAATACCCGATGGACCATACTGCGTATCAGACTTGGTGTCCATGAACATAAGCTCGGTGTAGGCCTCGACCCGATCAGATAACTCCAGGTTCCCAAATGTGCCGACTACAACCCGCTTGTCTGGACGCTGAAAATAAGACGGCGGCGCATAGTTGAAAGGCACACCGTACCCGGGGACAAGCTCATTGCCGACGTTGTTATAAACGTCCCCCTCGGCGTTGATAAAAGTACCGCCTGCGTTGGTACTAGAGCCTCCGCAAACCCAGCCACCCGCGCCGTCCTGATAGATGGCACAGGCACTGTAATCCCGCTCGCTTTGCTGAACACCCTCGATGTCGCGGTAGGTCACAAAACCTGTCATGTTGCCCTTACCGTCGGCAAAGTTGCCGCCCACGGTGAGTGTGAAATCATTGACATCGCCATCAGTTGACGTTCCGGTTGCGTAGGGAAATCCACGTGCGTCAGAGCTTGCGGACACTATATTGCCATCGTTTTCATGACGATATTGCCCGAGGTTTACATCAAGCTGAATGCCCTCGAAGTCTTTCTTCATGATGAAATTGACAACCCCGGCGACGGCGTCCGCGCCATAGGTGGACGATGCACCACCGGTGAGCACTTCGACACGCTCTACCAGCGCCCCGGGAATCAGGTTAATGTCCGGAGCAGAACTAGTACCATTTGGAGAGCCCACCGGCAGTCGCCGACCGTTCATCAAGACTAGTGTTCGTTCGGTGCCGAGGCGTCGCAACTCAAGGGTCGCGGTACCATCGGACTCAATGGCCTGCCCTGAGCCTTGGCTGAGAGACACGCTTGGTAGACTGCTTAGCACGTCTTCGATCCGCGTTAGACCCGTGAGCTGAATCTGCTCGCTGCTCAACTCGGTAACCGGGCTGGAAGACTCAAGGTTTGCTCGGATAATACGCGAACCCGTTACAACTACTTCCTCGACTGCCTCATCGTCGTTCTGGCCCAACGCCACGCCACTTGTCAGGGTCGTGGCTAGTGCCGCTGAGACGGCCAAGGCTAACTTTCTCTTATTACTGATTTGCATGGGGGGCTCCTTTTCTAATTTCTATAAATTGAGTGCTCGCGGAAAATTGAGTGGCTCGCGATTGATTGCCTGCAGAACACTGTCAGGTAAATCACACCTTACATTACCGCGGTTGAGTGTGTTTTCACGACAAGGAAATCAGCAATTTGTGAAATAGTGGCGTTTATTTCCTGACTAAGCGGGGAACTTTCGTGACGAGCAGTGGTTTTTTTGTAAACAATTAACACCCTGAAGAAAAGCAGAGTAAGCTTTGACGCGGTATCCCCACTTGAAGCAACCGCCAAATCGCGCGGCTCTCCGCTGCTCATACATGGAGAACCAGAAAATTTTCAGCTTATTAAGTGCACTTACCTCTCTCCTTGGCGATAGCCGCTGCCTGACCGACGAGGCGTCCAAGCACCACTTTGGCCGAGACTGGACCCGATTCTGCGAACCTGACCCCGTCGCCGTCCTTTTTCCAGAATCGATCATCGAGGTGCAGCAGATCATCGCACTGGCGAGGCGCTTTGAGGTCCCCGTTGTCCCCTCCGGCGGG
>JADHNP010000125.1 GCA_016779445.1 Luminiphilus sp.
TCCATGGTCTCCGCGCCATAACTGATGAGCAGTCCCCAAGAGGTCGCAGGCGGCTGAATGCCCAAGCCGAGGAAGCTCAAGAACGCCTCCAGCAGCATTACACTCGGAATCGTCAGCGTGGTGTAGACGATGATTGGACCCAGTGCATTTGGGACAATATGCTTGCGGATGATTGCCGCCGGAGACAGGCCCACTGAAACAGCGGCCTCGACAAATTCCTGTTGCCGAAGTGATTGAACTTGCGAGCGCATGATGCGGGCCATGGTGAGCCATTCCACGGCGCCGATGGCGAGGAACAAGAGCAAAATGTTGCGTCCGAATACCACCATCAGCAGCACGATAAAAATCATGAAGGGCAGGGCGTAAAGAATATCGACCAGACGCATCATGATTGCGTCAACACGGCCACCCGCATAGCCTGCAATGGCACCCCAGGTCACACCGATCAGGAGCGCTACAGCGGTGGCAATAAACCCCACTGCGAGCGAGATGCGGCCGCCGTACATAATCTGGGTCAGGAGATCGCGACCAAAAATATCAGTACCCAACCAGTGCGCGGCCGAGGGCGGCGTTGCGCCCAGGTCGAGGTTTTGTGCCTCGTAGCTGTAGGGCGCAAGCCATGGTGTGAGCAACGCCACGACCACCATAAAGAGCAATACCCCGCCGCCAAATAAAGCGAGTTTGTTCTTGCGCAGTCGTAACCAGGCGTCGTGCCAGAGCGAGGAGCCCTGTTCGGCGTCTTCGAACACCTGTGTGGCGGTATTCATGAGCTGCCCCCTTGAAACTGGTGCCGGAGGCGCGGGTTGAGCCAGGCCGCGATAATGTCACTGACCAGATTGAAGAATACGATCAATGAAGAGAGAAACACGGTCGTGCCTAAAATCATGGTGTAGTCGCGGTTGAAAGCGGCCTGCACGTAGAAGCGGCCTAGCCCGGGAATCTGGAAGATTGTCTCAACCACAAACGAGCCCGCTAGCAGCCCGGCAAAGGCGGGACCGAGAAAAGCGATAACCGGGATCAGACCGCCGCGCAGAGCGTGTTGTGTGACCACTCGCCACTCGGGCAGGCCCTTGGCACGCGCAGTGCGGATGTAATCTTGAGACAGAATTTCGAGCATTCCGGCACGGCTGAGTCGGGCAATATATGCGGCATAGGCGGAACCCAACGTAACGGCGGGCAGTATTTTATCGCCCGGTATGTCGCCCCAACCAGTGATGGGTAGCCAGTCGAGCCAGATGCCAAATACAAGCACCAGCAAGGGCCCTAATAAGAATGACGGCATACAGATGCCGATCATAGCGAGACTCATGGGCACATAGTCCTGCACAGTATTGGGTTTGAGAGAAGCGAATACCCCGGCTGTTACACCAATTACCAACGCAATGATCAGGGCGTATAGACCCAGCTCAGCGGTCACAGGTAGCCCAGAGAACAGAATTTCATTGACGCTTCGACCCGGGTACTTGAACGAAGGGCCGAGATCGCCCTGCGCGAGATCTCCCAAATAAGCAAAGTATTGCTCGTGCAGTGGCAGATCGAGCCGGTACTGAGCCTCCAGTGCTTTTTTGACCTCGGGGATGACGACTTTTTCCTGATCGAACGGACCGCCAGGGGCAGAGCGCACTAAAAAGAAGGTGGCGGTGATGACCACAAAAATCACCGGCAATGCCTGCAAAATACGAATGAGCATAAAGCGCAGCATCAGCGGAGCGCCTCCGGCAGTGTGCGTCCGGGCACCAGCTTCACGTATTTAAGATTCAGCGAGTCCATGAGGTTGGCGTGCATGCCTTCGACGCTCGGATGAATCAGGTGCTTGCTCGTGTAGGTGTAAAGCGGAATGATGGGCATCTCCTCCATGAGCATTGTCTCGGCTTGGGTGAATAGCGCATAGCGTTCTTCGCGGGTAACGGCCTTGGGCGCCTTATAAAGGATCAGGTCGTCGTAGACCGGGTCGGCGTAATGGGTGTTGTTGTTGCCCCCCCCGGTAATGAACATATCGAGAAAATTATTGGCGTCGACATAGTCGCCAATCCAGCCTCTCCTCGCTACCTGAAAGTCAATCTGCGTTACCGCGTCCAGGTAGACTTTCCATTCCTGATTGGAGATGGTCACATCGATACCGAGCTCGGATTTCCACATTTGCTGAATCGCTACGGCGATTTTGCGATGGGCTTCCTGCGTGTTGTAGAGAATTTCAACGCCTGGCCATCCCTCTCCATTGGGGTATCCAGCCTCTGCCAGCAGCCTGCGGGCCTCGTCGGGGTTGTAGTCAAAGAGCTTGGGCGGGAAGTAGCCCAGGGTATCCGGTGGCGTGATGGAGTAAGCCGGTACTGCGGTATTTTGCAGTACTGAGCGCACCAGTTTGTCCCGATCGACCGACATGGCCAAGGCTTTTCTAACCCTCACGTCATCTACCGGCGGTCGTTGGGTGTTCAGCAGGTAGTAATAGGTTCCCAGATAGGGTGCCTGCACATAGGGGCTGTCGAGCATTTCTCGATAGAGAGGTATTTTGTCGAGCGGCGCCACCTGCGTGTAGTGCAGCTGCTCGGCTCTAAACATGCGTTCTTCACTGACAACGTTCTCGGTGGGGTAGAAGATCACTTGATTGAGCGACACCTTATCGCGATCCCAGTAGTGGTCGCTTTTCTCGACGATGATGCGCCGGTTGAGCGACCACTCGGTGAGTTTGAACGCACCATTACTGACGATATTGTTCACCCGGGTCCACGGTGTGTAGCGATCGGTCATTTCTCCAAACTGGAGGAGCGTTTCCGGGTGCACCGCGAACGTGCTGTAGTGATCCATCAGTTGGATAAAGTAGGGTGTCGGTGCATTGAGCGTGACTTGTAGCGTGGTGTTATCTAGGGCCTTGACGCCCACCTCGTTAAAGTCGGAGATCTTGCCTTTTAGGTAGGCTTCGGCATTGACCACCGGAAACAGCATGTAGGAGTACTCGTTCCCGGTGTTGGGGTGGAGCGCACGATGCCAACTCCATACATAGTCGCCTGCGGTGACCTGCTCCCCGTTTGACCACTTTGCTTCAGGGTTAAGATAGAAGGTAATCACGCGGCCGCCGTCACTGAACTCCCAGCGCTCGGCGACGCCTGGCTCTGGTTCCAGAGTGATCGGATTTTTTACCGCCAACCCCTCAAACAGGGCGCGAATGATGTGGTTTTCCGGTACGCCGGTGACGACATGAGGATCCAAGCCCTGTGGTTCGGCGCCGTTGCCGTAGTGCAGCACACCATCTCGGTTGCCACTCACCACATTGCTCTCGCCGCCGCCGCAGCCCGACAGCATCAGGGAGAACAATACCGACAACACGGTGAGGAAAGGGCGAGAGGGGATGAGCGGCTCGTTACAACGCGAGCGCGTCCCCGCACGAAAGGGTGATGAGAGTTTCAAATTTGATTACCTGCCCACAGAGAACCCTAATGCTACCTGAGTTTCGGTGCCGATGAGAGTGCCCAACGTAGGCGCGTCAATAATGTGGGTGATCAGAACTAAACGAGCCCTTCGCCTTTGATAGACTAACACCTCTTGACGAGTCCCCTAGTGATGCTTCATGGCGATAAAAACATGACGGTAAGAACACGCGTAGCGCCTTCGCCTACTGGCGATCCCCATGTGGGCACTGCATATATGGCGCTTTTTAATCGCTGCTTTGCCCATGCGCACGGCGGACAATTCATTCTGCGCATAGAAGATACCGATCAGATGCGCAGTACCCCCGAGGCTGAGGAAAAGATTTTTGAATCCCTGCGCTGGTTGGGGCTCGACTGGGACGAGGGCCCCGATGTGGGCGGCCCCAAAGGACCTTACCGGCAGAGCGAGCGGGCCGATATCTACAGTGGCTTCGCTTGGGAGCTGGTTGAAAAAGGGCACGCGTTTGTGTGCTACCGCACGCCGCAGGAGCTTAATGAGCTGCGCGAGGCCCGTCGTGAAGCCGGCAAAGCCACGGCGCTAAAGCCCTCTGACTTGATGCTATCTGCCGATGAGCAGGCAGCGAGAAAAGCGGCGGGCGATCCCTATGTGATTCGCATGATGGTGCCTGAGGACGAGGGCGCCTGCGCCATTGAAGACCTGTTGCGCGGCACTATCGAACTCGACTGGGGCATGGTGGATGCGCAAATTCTGATGAAATCTGACGGCTTGCCCACCTACCATCTGGCCAATGTGGTCGATGATCATTTGATGGAGATCACCCATGTGATCCGTGGCGAGGAATGGATTAACTCGGCGCCCAAACACCATTTGCTATATGAGTATTTCGGTTGGCAAATGCCAGTTTTATGTCATTTGCCCTTGTTGAGAAACCCGGACAAATCCAAGCTGAGTAAGCGTAAAAATCCCACCAGTATCTTGTACTACCAACGCATGGGGTTTTTACCCGAGGCTCTGGTGAATTATCTCGGGCGCATGGGATGGTCTATGCCCAACGAGGAGGAGAAGTTCACCTTGGCAGAGATGCAGGCCGCGTTCGATATCTCTCGGGTATCTCTCGGCGGGCCGATTTTCGATATCGAAAAACTCAAATGGCTCAACGGCCTGTGGATCCGTGAATCGCTGACACAAGAGGAACTGGCAAACCGATTATACGATTGGGCGCTGAATCCGGAGATGCTAAGCCGCATTTTGCCCCATGCTCAGGGTCGCATTGAGGTGCTCTCGGATCTCGTTCCCCAAGCGGCTTATTTACTGCCTGGAGAACTGCCTATTAGTGCAGACGCGTTTGGCGAGAGTGCCGAGACACGAGAGGACGTTGTGGCCCAATTGCAGTTTGTATCGTGGCGATTGGAGGCGCAGCAGGACTGGTGCAGAGATGCATTGTTTGCGGTGCTCAAAGAGTTGGCAGAGGCCATGTCACTCAAACCCAAGGTGCTCTTTGCGCCCCTTTTTGTGGCGTTGTCGGGCCAAGCAGTGGCTTACTCCATACCTGACTCTATGGCGATTTTGGGCCCTTATATGACGCGGGCCAGATTGCGACTGGCCATCGAGGCTTGCGGTGGCGTTTCGAAGAAAGCGGCCAAACGACTGGAAAAAGAGTACGCGGCGCTTGGGCTGTAGGCGCAGTTAGTTCCGGTTTTCCTTGTTGAGCAGGCAGAGTCCGGCAAATAGCGCAAAGCTCGCCTCAAACAGCAAGGCGTACCAGGTGTAGGCAGAGAACTCCGAGCTCATGGCGACATCGGTGGCGCCCCTTGCCGCCTGAACGGTCATCTCGAAGTCACCAAAGGCGACACTGCCCCGAGCAGCGGCCAGCCCCCCCAGACACATCATGGCCAGCCATAACCCCGGGCGCAGATAACCCTTGAGTATGCCCGAGAGGAAAATAATGGCCCCCAGACACAGCTGCAGGCCACCGTACATGGCTGCGAGTTCTGCCATGCCATCTCTATGGACGATCCACAGCCCTGCATATTCAGCGGGTATTTCGGGGTTGTACCAGCACATGGCGCCGTAAACGATAAAGAGCAATCCCGGAATAAGAAGAACTCCTCTGGCGATCATGGTGCTGTCCTCTACAACTAAACAGCGCGTAGTTTACTACTGAAGCATCCCAAGAGCGCAATGCTGGGGGATGCTTGCCCTCGCAATGGCGTGCTGGGGAGAAAGGCAATACGATCCGCCGAGCGATACCTGCTCCGAGTTTTGGTGATATTGGAACAACGCTTGACAGCTTTTCGGGGTGTCCGTACTGTTGCGCACCTCGACGTTCGTCGAGG
>JADHNP010000126.1 GCA_016779445.1 Luminiphilus sp.
AAGCTAAGAATGCCTCTAAAAACTGACGAGCCATTCCCGCTCAGGTGTGAGATTGATGAGTAGCTCGCAATATGTCGCGCAAAAGTCGCGTAATGCATTCCCATTATGTCACTACCATCGTGAAGCTGGATGAGGGATTGTAGCTTGTCATTGCTGTAGATAAGGGAGTCATTCTCGTTAAACAATGCGATGCCGGCGTTTAGCTGCTCCACCGCTGCGCCCAAGGCGGCGATCCGATTCTGGTAGCCTATCTCTTGAGATGTATCGGTGATAACCGCCATGAAAACCCGTTGATTAGTTCGCTCTAATTCGATGATTTTTACGCGGGCATCAAACCACCCCGACAATCGCTTCCGCAATGGCAGTGAATAGGAAAAACCGTTGCGGCGAGACTCCAGCGGTTGGGTGTGCGCAAAGTCAGTTGTGGCTATTCGGTGAAAGTCATCGGCGGATACCAACACCTCAATCTTCTCTATAACGGCTTGATTATCATGCTCAAACGTGGAAAGAGCGGCGCTGTTTAGTGATACGACTTCCCCATCTTCTGTGAAGGTAATAATCGCCTGATTGACCTCATTAAGCGTTGCCTTCAGGAGTTCTTCGGAATTTTTCATTTCTGTAACGTCACTTCGAAAGCCGGCTAAATAGCCCAGCGAGGTCCGTGACTCCTGGACGCGCACCCAGCGGTTGGTGCCGAATCGAACAATCCGCATGCTTTGGTCTTCTCGGTGGCTCGCCAAGCGCTGTGCGATCCACCCTTCCTCGTTACCATGGGATTCGGGGTACAGACCGTGTTTGATCCCTGCGCGCAGCGTTTCTTCGAAAGTGACACCAGGGACTAAATGGGGCGCCAGGGCGGAGTCGATGTTACGGTATTTCTCGTTGCACATGACCAGCTGATCGTTCTCATCCCACACCACGAAGGCGTCAGGTGCTTCCTCTACCGCTGAAAGCAGAAGGTCGAGGCGTGTTTTTTGCGCTACCACCTCGCGCACAAAAAGTGCGAGCAGGTCCATCATCATGATGCCAATAACCAGTAAATAGCAGACGCCAAGAGCCCATCCCGATCGCGTCGCAAGTAAAAAGCCCCGCGGCTCGATGGGATCTAATACGCCAAGATGTCGAAGTGAGAGCGCGCCGATGATGATGCTGATCATGACAAGCAGTTGAAGCGCCGCTAATCGAAAATTAAACATTAAAACCGCGGTCAGGGTGGCTGGCAGAGCGTTGATGAGATACATCGAGCCAAGATTTCCCGATGCTACACCGATGAGAAGGCCAATTGACCACAAGAGCTGTGCGGTGACTCGGCGTGATTGCTGCGTCCAGGGCCAGCGGACGACCCTCAGCGTTAGGCAGAGGACTGCAAATATAGGCAAGGTTAGTACAACGGGGGGGGGGGGTGATACCTCGCCGTTATGGCTGGCAACCAGCACCATGACGGCAACCATAAAAAACAGTGCGCCCACGTAAACGAATACACGGTCACATATCTTATTGAGCGTGACAGTATGAAGCGGAAGATGAGCGTTCTCGAGGAGTTTTCGCCCGCGTAGCGTGCTCAACCACTTTGCCACTATACCCCCTCTAGGTGACGCCTCGTCAGCGTTTCCTTCCTGTTGTTCAATCTTCCCTGATTGCGATGGCTGGAGCAGCTTTATGAAACCAAGTATGCTTTCGACCATCTTGAAGAAGTATTCTACAATGAGCTGTCAAAATAAAACATGAAAAAGCAGCGACTTTTCAGGCGCTGGCACCGCTGGTTGGCAGTTATCACCGCTTTACAGTTGCTCGCTTGGACTGCCAGCGGTGTTTTTTTTGCGTTTGTTGATATCAACTACGTGCGAGGGGAAGGGCGCGTCATTCCGATCGATGGCCAGTACTTTCAGCCAGCGAGCCTAACACTTGAAGCTGGGGAGATTAGCGGTCTGCGTATTATTCCTCGGTTGCCGGGTGAGTGGGTGCTGGAGGTGCGTCCTCACGATGCTGATATCAAGTGGCTATCCCTGTCAGGCGACCCATTGCCTGCGCTTACTCGAGACCAAGCGCTCGCGGTGGGATCACTGCGTACCGACTTGGCGCCCGATACCGCCGAATGGGTTGATTCTGGGCCTCTCGCTGCGGAATACCGAGGCAGGCCGCTGCCTCTTTGGAAGGTCTACTCGTCTTTAGATGCGTCGACGGTCGCCTATTTACATGTAAGCAGTGGCGAGGTGGTGGCGATTAGAAATACCGCCTGGCGCTGGTGGGATTTTCTGTGGTCGTTACACATCATGGACTACGATGATCGCGATACGATTGGTACTTTGTTGCTAAAGGTGTTTTCAGTGCTTGCGCTTGTTACCGCTGTCGCAGGGATTGTACTTTTTATCTTGCTTCCTAAAAAGTTCTCGTGAGCTGTTCTAGCTGTTCGCGTCGTCTAATGCAGCAGATCGATATCGCGTGGTTGGGACACGTGGGTGGGAGCATTCAGTGCCCAAGTTTCCCGGGAAGGGTGCGGCAAAAGAGCTGTCGCCGAGAGCATTCATTGAGGAGTGGTTGGTTTGACAAATCGTGCTGATATTTTTTCCCAGATCGCCAGTGAGCGGCGCTCAATCCGGGGTTTTCGCTCAGACGCATTGCCCGAAGACATTATTCGAAAAATATTTTCGGATGCTCTGCGTGCCCCGAGCAACTGCAACACCCAGCCCTGGTTTGTACACATCGCCACCGGGCAGGCGTTGGAAGCTCTTCGCGCAGAACTGCCTCGGAGATTCGCAGCGGGAGACATGTCTTTAGATTATCCCTATGACGGGAAATACGAAGGGGTCTATAAAGAGCGTCAATATGCCTCAGCGACCGCGCTGTATGACGCGCTGGGTATCCCAAGAGAGGAGAAGGCTAAAAGACAAAGCTGGTTCCTTCGAAATTTCAGTTTTTTCAATGCACCAGCCGTTGCATTTTTTACGCTTCCAGATGAATTCGGATTGCGCGAGGCCTGCGACTTGGGAATGTTTACTCAGACCGTCATGCTGGGCATCACGGCCCATGGTCTCGGGTCGTGTCCACAAACCGCGCTGGGTTTTATGGCACATGTCATCAAGCCGGCGCTGAACATCCCGGAGGATCAAAAACTGCTCTTTGGCCTGTCTTTTGGTTATCCGGATGAGGAAGATCCGGCCAATAACGCGATCACCGACCGCGCTAATCTCGAGGATCTTGTGCGGTTCAATGCCTAGAATTAGTCAGGATGCGAGATAAATTCGCACACTTCGAGGCTAAATCCTGACAGTGCGTTGAAGCGAATGGGCGCAGAAAGGAGGTTCATCTTACTCACCCCTAAGTGGCGGAGTATCTGCGCACCGGTACCGATCAGTCGATAATTCTGGGGCTGGGCCGGCTGGGTCTTGGCACCCAGAAAGTGATTGATCTCATTTAACGTTTGTTCTGCGGAGTGATGTTGGCCTATCAGCACTACCACGCCGCTATCTTGCATGGCCAAGTACGACATCGCCGAACGATAAGACCAGCCTGTCTCGGTATCAGGCAGCCGATTCCCGATAACGTCCCGCAGTAGACTGATGGGTTGGACTCTCACCGGGATAGGCGTGTCGGACGCGATGGCGCCTCGCTGCAGCGCGAAGTGGGTGACATCGTCAATGTCGTCACGAAACGTGTGCAAGGTGAACTCACCCCATTCGGTAGTGATTGGATGCACCTCCATGGGCGAGATTGAATGCTCGTGAAGTGATCGGTATTCGATAAGGTCGGCGATTGTGCCCATCTTTAGATCGTGTTGAGCGGCAAAATGCTCCAATTCTGGTCTGCGCGCCATGGTGCCATCGGGGTTCATAATCTCCACGATCACTGCAGCGGGTGCACAACCCGCCATCCTCGCGAGGTCAACGCCCGCTTCAGTGTGACCCGCCCGTCGCAGCACGCCGCCGGGTTTTGCTACCAGCGGGAATATGTGACCGGGCTGACGAATGTCGGTGGGACCCGCGTCTTCGGCAATGGCCTTTAAGATGGTGTGCGATCGCTGTCGAGCACTGACGCCCGGAGCGAGCTGTTCGGTGGCATCGATTGAGACCGTGAAGTTTGTCTCGTGCTGTGATCGGTTGTCACGAACCATCAGAGGAATGCGCAACAAACGCGCCCGCTCTGGCGTGATCGGCATACAGATCAAACCGCAGGCTTCAGTGGCCATAAAATTGATAATTTCCGGCGTGACCTTCTCGGCAGCAATAATAAGGTCGCCTTCGTTCTCGCGATCCTCATCATCCATGAGCACCACCATTTTACCGGCGCGGATGTCATCAATAATGTCGGGAATTGTTGCTAAGGCCATGAGCTGTTTACAGGGACTCGATGGCGACGGCAGTAGCTTCACCGCCCCCGATGCACAGGGCGGCGATGCCTCGACGCTTACCATAACGAGCCATGGCATGTGCGAGGGTCACCATGATGCGCGATCCAGTAGAGCCTATGGGATGACCCTGCGCACACGCACCTCCATGGACATTAACTCTGTCATGGGGGAGATCAAACTCCCGCATCGCGAGCATCGTTACCATGGCAAACGCTTCGTTGATTTCCCAAAGATCGACATCATCAATTTGCCATCCGGTTTTCTCAAGCAACTGCTGAATAGCGCCGACGGGCGCTAGAGTGAACTCGCTTGGCGCGCGACTAAATCTAGCGTGATCGACGATACGCGCCAAGGGTTTCAAACCGTGGTTGGCGACCGCATCGGCCGAGGCGAGACAGAGGGCGCTGGCGCCGTCTGATATCGAGCTGGAGTTGGCGGCGGTGATTGTTCCCTCTTTGGCGAACGCCGGTCTCAGGGAAGGGATTTTCTCAGGGTTACCTTTTAGTGGCTGCTCGTCGTGGATGACGATGTGCTCGCCTTTTCGGGTTTTCACTGTTACCGGAGCGATTTCTGTCGTCAGCAGTCCATCCTCAATAGCGCGTTTGGCGCGGCTCAGACTTTCGATGGCAAAGGCGTCCATGTCTTCACGGGTCAACCCATGTTCATCGGCAGTTTGCTGTGCGAAAGCACCCATAGCGCCGCCGGTGTAGGCGTCTTCAAGGCCATCGAGAAACATGTGATCGTAGGTGGTGCCATGCCCCAGTCGGACACCGCGACGACCGGATAAAAGCAACTGCGGCGCATTGGTCATACTCTCGAGTCCGCCAGCTATCACCATCGTATTGGTTCCGGCACGGAGACTGTCGATACCATAGATGGCGGCTTGCATACCGCTCCCGCAGGCTTTGTTCACGGTAACAGCGCCCGTGCTGGTCGGAATGCCGGCGCCAATCATGGCCTGTCGAGCTGGGCATTGCTTAAGTCCTGCGGGTAAGACACAGCCCATAAACACTTCGTCGATGGCATCAGGAGTCACCGCGCCTTGTTCGAGGGCGGCGCGGATAGCCACGCTGCCAAGCTCCGTCGCGGCCATATCTGCAAGATCGCCCAGCAGCCCCCCCATTGGGGTTCTCGCTCCCGATACCATAAAAATATCTTTTGACACTGCGTGACACTCCTCCGGAGGCTGACCTTAGGCCGCGCATTTAGCCATATCGAGAGCCGATAGTCACTTCACGGATTACTCTCTATGAAGTAGCTGTGCGCATGAGCTAGCTTGCATGGAGGTGATGCCGACAAC
>JADHNP010000127.1 GCA_016779445.1 Luminiphilus sp.
CGCCTTTACAAGGCACCTACCCGATCACTACCTTTCCGCGGTAGCGTCCACGCGCAGAAAAACGCCAAAATGCACGATTCTGAAAAAATAAAGTGTCGTAAAAACAGCGACTTAAAAATTTGGTAGGACCAGGCGGATTCGAACCGCCGACCTCTACCATGTCAAGGTAGCGCTCTAACCAACTGAGCTATGGTCCTAAGAGGGACGCGAGGATAGCCCATTCAAGGGGCTCCCTCAAGCACTAGCGGCAGAGGCGATTCAGCGCGAGAGCCGCCATTTAGCGGTCGGTGATCAAGCCATCGAGCTGCGCGCGTGTCAGCAGGGCGCCGCGGTTAATGACTGCCTGAACGCGGCGGGTGTCGATGATGTTCTCGAGTGGGTTGCCGGTCAGTAACACCGCATCAGCGATAAAACCCACTTTCAATTGTCCCATCTCGTTTTCGAGCCCAAAGTACTCCGCAGGGACGACCGTTGCCGAGTGCAGGGCCTCTCGGGGGGTCATACCCACCTCAACATACTGCTCGAGCTCTGTGTGCAAGCTATAACCCGGAATGCTCCAGCCGATCGGCGTGTCGGTGCCCGCCGCAATCGGAACCCCGGCGGCATGGAGTTCTCCTGTGCGGCGCAAGCTCCATTCAGCAAAAGTGGTATCGACAGGCTCCTTTGAGGCCAGCAGCGCGGTGCGAGCCGCCTCCCATTCTTGTTGCACACTGGCCGGTATCAGCCCCATTGCCTGATCAAAATCCGCTCGCATAAAAGGGATATGTAAATCCATTGAATTCATGCGTAGGGTGGGCACGGTGACGGTGGCTTTGAGCGCCTTGGTCAACCCAGCACAAACCTCCGGATCTTCGTTGCTGATGGCGGTTAAACGCTGCAGTTCATGTAGTCGGGTTCGCAACACATTGCCCGGTTCGTTGGCGGTATTGGCGAGTTGTTGTTGTCGGGCGGCTAGCCAAATCTCGGGGTCGTTGACACAATCCATTTCGTAGTTACGCAGGTGCTCCAGCGATTGCACCTGCGGGGCGACGTCACGCGCTCGCATCGAGAGCGGAACATGGCCATCAATGGGTAAGTTCCTGAGGCCTGCCTCATCGACAATCGCCGCAAAGACCTCGGGAGACACCATTTCGTAGATCTTCAAAAAGCTCGCCCCGGCGGCGTGGATCTCCGCGATATTGGCGCGCGCGGCCTCCGGTGTCGGGTTGGCAATGCCCAGCCCCGGGAAGTTGACGCCGTCGTAGACGACATCGGCGCCATCGAGCAAGGGACCGGAGTACCAGATGCTCGGTGCCTTAGCGCCCGCGCTGCGGAGTGTGTCCACAACCGGCAGCAGATCGTCCAAAAGACCGCCGGTGTCTCGCACGTTAGTCACCCCGTGGTATAGGAACAAGCCGGCCATCGCGTCGGTAAAGCGCGTATCAAAGGTAAAGTGCACGTGAAAATCCCACAGGCCTGGGATGAGGTACTGGCCGCTGCCATCGACGGTTTTTTGTGCGCTGACATTCTCCGTGGTATCGCTGTTAACAATGGCGACAATGCGCCCCTTATTGATGAGCACCGTGTGGTTCTCTCGGATGGGGTTGATCGCGTCAACAAGTGTGACGTGCTCAATGGCGATATCGACAGATCGTGATGCGCTATCCCCACATGATAGAAGCAGCGTTAAGAAGAAGAGCAGTACGATGCGCGTGACAGCGGTCATGACCAAGAGTCTCCAGTTTTTTATTATAGAACGCGGGTTTCGCATGAGGAAAACGGTATCAGTTGCCACCACATCACATCAATGGATGGCCAATTGAGCGCGAGCAAAGCGGCAATTTTCCTAAGCCTGCTGGTGAAGATGCACGGTGGTTTCGAGTATGAGCGCGGCCCTCTGGCATTCCTTTACACGCAGTGCGAGTAGCTCTGCAAGCGTGGAAACAGGCGTGGTGCGCAAAACCCATTGCAGCCAGTAAATAGGTGGCGCCACATGGGGCAGTCTCTCGGCTGTTTCGATCAACGCCTCAAGCCCGGTCTCGAGCCCTTTGCCCAGTGCTTCAATGTGCTCCTTGGCAGTAGGTGCCTCCGATTGGATTTGTGCGAGCGCCTGTTGCGCCAGAGCCGTCATTCCCATCAGTGCCTGCGACGCCGCCAGGGCGTCCGCTTCCGATGGACACTGTGGGTGCTCAGCGCTCAAAGCATTTTTTCCCATCAGGATACGCCCAAAAGCCCCGCGAAAATGTTGTATGAATTGCTGCTCCTCGGAGAGTGTTGCGGTCAGCAGTTCATACCTGATGCCCCCTAACGGATCATCGGCGTCAAGGTGCGTTCGCCAGACTGATTCAGTGCCCGTTGTGGTAATTTCCACCTCACCGAGCGCTGCGGTCACAGTCGCGAGCACACTCTCGAGGGAGATTGATCCCATGGATGACCCAAGCGGCGACTGAATAATCAAGTGCCCGTTACCCCACGGTGCTGTCTCACTGAACCACGCGCTGGCGCCATAGAGGCCCACGCACCGCGTGCCCACCGCGCTGGCAATGTGAATGGCACCCGTATCATTACTGATTAATAACTCACACCTTGCCAGTAGCGCGGCCATTTCCGGTACGCTGGTTTTACCGCATACATCAGTGATGACGGTATCGAGATGCGAGGCCACCTCATTACTGGTTGCGACATCCGATGGTGCACCTACCAGCAGTGGCGTAAAACCTTGGGCTGCTAGTTGTTCTGCAAGCTTCGCAAATCTATCAGCAGGCCAACGGCGATGGTCTCTGCTGGCGCCAGGATTGAGGGCAATAAGCTTTCCTTGGGGTACCGCAAAGGGCAGGCTTTTGGCTTGATAAACATAGGGGCGACGACAGGAATCAACAGGGCCACCTGGCCCGGCGCCGCGATACAGATCCACTAAATTGAATCGATTGTGCTGTCGAAAATCAGGCATGGCCAATAAATAGGCGTGCCATGCTCCTTGCCAAAACCAATTGCCCTCAACCGTAAGTAGTCCCCCCTCTTTACCGGTAGCGGATAATCGCTCGGCCAACCAGCAACCCAGCGCGCCGTGTGTCAGATTAATCAGCCGTTCAAAGGGCGGTAAGCCCAGTTCATTGATGATGGTTAGAGCGGGAAGATGCTCCTGATCTCGCTGTTGATCAATTTGTCTATTCAGCTTGCCGACCCACTTCTGAGGCAAGAAATGGCAATGATCTACACCCTGAAAATCCGCAATGGCTGCGCGATTCTCCTCGAGCATTAGCAGATGAATCTCGTGGTCCGGATGACTCTGCCGAAAGTCTTCGAGAAGGGGCGTGGTTTGAATTAAATCACCCAGTCGCTCGAGCTGAATGAAGAGCGTTCTCCTCACAACGTCGACTTTAAAATGTTCAGTACCTGCTCTGCTAATGCTTCAGGTGCTATTTCCATACATTCGAAGTTGCGATTTTCTGGGCAGTGGGATTCCCGATAGCAGTACTGGCAGTCGGTGCGTTGGGGTGGCCAGAACTCGGCGTCGAGTAGCGTGGGAGACATTGGGCCTGGGAGGATCAGTGACGGGCAGCCTGCCAACCGGGCGAGCCATTGGGTAGAGGTCGGAACCGTTATCAGCAGCTGGCTGGCGTTCAGTCGGTTAAGGGTGGTCTGCATGGGGAGCGAGCCATCAAACTGGCTCCAACAATACACACCCGATGCTTCAAGTTGTTCGGCGAGTTGCGCGTTGTGTCGATAGTTTTTGTATTCGGCGCGCCCCTGCATGGAGAGAGCGACAATGGGCCGACCGTCGGCCTCTTCCAAAAGCGCCGCATCAGGGCTGCAGGGTAACCGTATATTCAGGGGTTCAGAAAAGTCGCAGCAATCTCGCAAATAAAAATCGGGGTAACCCGTGTTGGGGTGTTGATCCCACCAGGGAATCGTCCACTGCTCCATGTTGGGAAACGTGCTCGCCATGTAGTGTCCGGGTTTATCGAAAAACCCCTGGGAAATATCACCACCCACGGCCATTTTCATAAACGCTTCTATCGGCTGGTTAAGATAGTTGCCTTGGGTCTCGATGCCGGCATCCCGCAGCGCTCTGGCGAGAAAGCAGGGCATAAACCACGTGTCGAGATTAACGATCAACTCAAATTGTTTGGCGGCAATAGATTCGCCAAGCTGCATAAATTGGGTGACTGCTGGGAGCAGATCGTCGGGCCATTGTGCTTTGTCTAGGCAGATAACGTTGTCTACCTCGGGATGCAGTTCTATGATCTCGCCCCCTGCTTGATAGGTGAGCGCAGTAATGGCAGCGTCAGGATAACGCTGTTTATATAGCGTAACGGCCGGCACCAAGATGGACGCAACGTCGCCGAGGCCCATTAGACGAATGAGCAAAATGTTCATGCCGCTATTTCCGCACTTAGTGATAACAGATAAATGCTCACGTCGTCAGATAAAGGTTGCTGCCTCATAGGTAGATTGTTCCCGCCGCGGCCGTGTTAGGCAACCCTGCCACCCGCCTCAAATACTATTGCATTGTCACAACATTATCGTGGAAACAGTATGTCAACTGTGTCTCGCTTGGCACAAGCCAAGCGGTTTGTCACCCGTAATTGCTTGCTGACGCCGGTCGATGTCTCGGCTAGAGTATTAAGCAATTAAAGTGTCGTTGAGGTGAAATACAGCGCAGTGAAGTGGCAAGTACTAGGAGATAAATTGCCCAAGGGTGGCAACTTTCTGACTCGACACATGGGAAGAGTCATTTTCCGTGTTTTTGATTGGCGGGTTGAAGGCGAGTTCCCAAACCGCGGTAAAGCGATTGTGGCGCTGGTTCCCCATAGTTCCAATATCGATTTTTTTCTCACCATTGCCTTTATTTGGGCAACCGGCATGAAGGCCTCCTTTCTCATAAAACATACCGTGTTCTGGTATCCCTTGGGCAATATCATTCGCGCGCTGGGTGGTATTCCGGTCGATCGGTCGCAGCAGAACGGCTTAATTAACGATGTAACGCGTCAATTCCATGAAAAATCAAAGCTGATCTTGGGTATCACACCGTCGGGTACGCGCCGTCCGGTTAACGAATGGAAAGACGGTTTTGCCCGCATCGCCGCGGCGGCCAAAGTGCCTGTTGTGCCTGCGGTGCTGAATTATCGAACAAGAACCATCCGGCTCGCGCCGTTGATCGAGGGTGTTACAGAGGTCCGGCAGATTATGAACCGAGTCCGCGCCGAGGCGGCAAGCGGCATGCCCCGCTTAGCATAAACTGCTGCAGCCGATGGCCGCTTCCGCAGAGTCTGTCTGAACGCTTAATGCGCCACTGTGGCATTAATATTGTCTGTCGCGGGCGGGAATTGCTCATCGAGCATCTCTGGAGTCCAGCGGGGAAACTTTTTCATCACTGCTGAAAATAAAGGGGTATCGAGCCAGTGGTCCAGCCAGCGTCGCGTCATGGGGTAAGGCGATGTCTGCCACCAGGTTGGATCCACTGCTGCGAACTGTCGGACAAAGGGAAATACGGCTATATCCACGAGGGTTTGCCGTGGTCCGCCCATCCATGAAGACGCCTCGAGAGCCGATTCGAGGCTTCGAATAAATTGCTCCGCTGAATTTCGGTAGT
>JADHNP010000028.1 GCA_016779445.1 Luminiphilus sp.
CTGGTTTTTTGCAGCCGTGACGCTGGTGTCGCTGCCCGCCCACTCCGAACGTGATCAGACGGCCATCAAGACAGCAGCCACACGACAGATTCAAGCCGCAGCCGCAGCCACCTTCCAAACGCCAGAAGAGCACATTGAAGTCAGGCTTGGGGACAAGCGGCTGGTGTTGCCAGACTGTGTGGACGACTTCAGGATCAGCTTCCCGTTCAATGACCGTGCCACCACGCAGATTGACTGTGTAGATCCTGAGTGGAGGGGCTTTGTACAAATCAGGCTGGGTAGTGGTGTGGATGTTTTTCGCTACAACATCCCGCTGAGGGCGGGTGAAACGCTTAAAAGGAGCCACGTAACCCGGCACACTGTCTCAGGGAGCCTTGCAGCGTCCAACCCCATAGTTGTATTGGAAGATGCCCTTGGCCTTGCATTAGTGCAGGCAGTGACCACAGACGAAGTACTCCTAGAGAGCCACTTTTCGGGGTCAGGCACCGTGGAACAAACGTCTTCTTCGGCTGAGGCCCCGGAAGCTGGGGGCTGGGTAGCGACGCAAATCATTCCGAGAGGGAGCAGGCTGAGCGAGAAATCGTTCACATGGGACACGATAGAAGGCCGTATTCCCACCGACCTTATTCCCGCAGGCGCGGAGTTCGCCATGTTTGAGGCTACTAGAAATATCATGCCTGGCGACAAATTGCGCCTATCTGCAGTTAAAATGGCGCCATCTGTTCGTAAAAACGAGGAAATAGAAATAAAGCTAGTGCGCGGAGCGCTCACAGTGACCAATGTGGTACGAGTCGATCGTGACGCCACCGTCGGTGAGACAATTGATGTCATTAACACCGAGTCTGGGCGCGTATTAAAGGCTAGAGTAGTCGGCATTGGGCAAGTAGAATTATTATGACGCCAGTGCTAAAGTTTTGTTAATACTCTCCGATATTTGTATTGGAGAAGAAAAATCTGCGCCTAAAAGGTAAAGGCAGCGGAAACAGGAGGCTTAACAATGCCAAGCATTACAGAGACTATGCGTAGCGCTGTCCCGGAAAGTACGGGCAAGAAAGACCTGCGCGCTGAAAAAGCCTCGAGCCCCGCCCCCGACACCAAAGGCACAGAAGCAGGTGCCGCTGCTGATACGCAAGTAGATCAGATAGCGCTGAGCGACTCGGTAGTTAAAGCAATAGAAGGGTCTAAATTCGATGCCGCCAAAGTCGAAGCATTGCGTTTAGCGATCATGGAGGGTAATTACCCTCTCGACGCCAAACGGATCGCCGAGAACATGGTTGACCTGGAGCGGATGATCAATTCCTAACGCCTTTTTTAGATACATTGAATGCATCAATGACCGCTGGCGATAAATCGACGGTTATGGCGTCTCTCAAAGAGGGTCTACACAAAGCCAATGCATTAAACGCCCTGCTGGAAGAGGAGTTGACGCTACTGAAAGCGGGAGACCTTGAAAGCTTTGAAGCGCTGCAAGCCAAAAAGTCCGAGACCCTCGAAGCACTCTCTACTTTAATTCCCCTCTTGACCGGTGACGTCAGCTTGACTGAGGCGGAGGATGACGAAGCAGTTGTGCCCCTCGTCGAAGAAATCAATGCCCTACTTGCTACATGTCGGGATGCCCACCTGAGGAACGCCATGCTGATTGATCGCAAAATGGAAGCCACGCGCTCAGCATTGGAAGTGCTCAGGTCGAGTCGATCGGCCGACACAGGTGAAACCTATGACCGGCTGGGTAAACTTAAGCGAGGTCAATCTCGGGGACGAGAAACCGACGTCTAATACGGAAAGTCATCAGCCGCCATCAACCGGTGGGGTCATCGCCCCTAAGCCAGAACACCCACGCCAAAACGACGGCAACCGCCCTGTAAAGCGACTCCGGGATCTCGTCTCCGATCTCAACCCCGCTCAGTAACCGCTGCAGCGCCTCGTCTTCAATGACCGGAAGTCCGAGGTCAAAAGCCGCTTCGATAATCGACATGGCGTCATCCCCCTCGCCCTTAGCCAATATACTGGGCGCTTCGCGCTTACCATACTCTAGGGCTATGGCCTTGATTTCATCGAGGTCTCTCATACTGACGAATCCAAGCGCTCACCGATCCGCGCGGAAGACACCGCCACCTGTGAATCTTTGACAGTGTCGCGAGCCTGATTGAAGACCGCAAAATGCTCCAGATGGAGGCCAAACTCAGACACCTCCGCAACCAACTCGGCTCGTGAATCCTGGGCTCGCAAGTAAACAGCAGGGTCTGTTAACCAAGCATCAAGCCGTACTTTCTTTGCCGGCACATGTTCTACCCGTAGCCACACGTCTGAGTCTTTTGCGAACTGGGTGTAGAGATTAATCACCCACGGTATGGGGCCAGGTGGATCACCCCGCCGGCCACGCTGGAGGTTCAATTCAACCGGCGCTCCGTTTACCCACGCAAGAATATCGGCGTTAATCACATCTGAACGTAAGGCGGTTACCACACGCTCCTGACGACCCTCAATATCGGTCAAGATGCCTCGTGCGCGCTCCGTAGTGGCAGCATCGGTAGCAAAGCCCAGTAGCCGCATCAATATCGAAGGCAGAGCCGGCTCCCGGGCAACACCCTCGGTAGTCGGTGCTAACTGAAAAATCCCGCCACGCGCCAGTAACTCTCTTACCCTTGCCATTTGAGCTTCAATTGACAGTGCAGGGGTTAAAACAACGCCCAATCCCGCTAGCGCTGCGGCCAAGGGCGCAGGCATCGCCCGCAAAGATTCGGGGCTCATCAGCTGCTGCAAAAGGGTGGCCGGGGTCCCCGAGTACTGCGCAGTAAACGGGCCCGCGCTGGAGGAGGGTGGTGCTTGCGGCACTGGCGGGGCGGGCTCCGGCACCGGCCGCAAAACAGTTGCGCCATCCGAGGTGATCTGCACTTTGAAAAAGATTTGCTGTCCCAGATATCGTTTGAAGTAGTCAGGGGCTAATAACGGCTGATTGACACCGGCCAAATTGATGAAAAACTGCCCTCGATCCACAGAGACCAGCCCCTTCACTACCTGAAAGTTGGTAAGGCCGAGCTCTCGAGGTCCAGGCTGATCAATGCGGAGGCTCGCCGTACCCTCCAGAAAAATAGGCGTAGGTCGTACAGTCAGATTGAGAAGTTCAGGCCCCAGCATCGTCAAGTGACCTATATTTGTAAGAGGCCACCCTGCTCAGGGGTAGCTCACCCACTCATCGGCACGGCCAGAGTGCTCTTTAGCTTGTCCGGGAACCACGTACTCCATTACATCGTCGGCGGTAGGCATACGCAGATGTGCACCTGCCATTAACCAGTGCGGGTTCCCTCGCCTAAAGGCAGTCTTGTTATTACGAATAATCACGCGCTGGAGCACCTCATCGTTGAGCCCGGTGTCCCCCAAATGCTGAGCCATAATTTCACTCAGCGTGTCACCGACACGAACCACATATACGCCGTCTACTACCGCGCCGCGAGCCGAAGACCCCTTACCAGCAGTGCCGCTACCGACAGCCAAATCCGCGTCACCAATGAAGGCCCTCAGGCGCGCAACATCACTCCCCGAAATCACCGTATTATCCTGCGCCGCGGCGAGGCACGGAAAAGCCATCGCAGTAAATGTGATGACCGTTACAACGCAATTTCGAATCAAACTCTTCATTTTCAGTCCTTTCAGGGCAATGTGCCCAGCAGTTCAGCCTGAGAGACCAGCGCACCCTCCCCTGATGGGAGAGGTGTGGCTTGCGCACGGTGGTCGTCGGCGCGCGTCACCTTCAACATCAGCAGGGTGTCCAAAGTGAGGTCGCTGACAATATTGTTTACCATCAATTCACGATCACCAACGAGCAACCAAGAACCTTCTCGTACACCTCGTGCGAGGCCCGCTCCGATACTATATTGTTGCGGACCGTCACGTTTTACGGTGAACACTCTGGGTAAACAGCGCGTTCCAGCGGTGAATTCGCCTACCGCTTTCGCCACCCACTCCTGCAACTCTTCTTCATCCTGATCCAAAATCCATTCGCCGGATTCAAAGGCGCGGTAGGCATCTGTCTCAACAAAAGCGCGAAAATCACCGATAGCGCGTTGAGCAGCGGGCTGAGTAAAAGAGAGCGTCACGGCAAAATTGACGGGCTTTGAGGTCGAGGCTCTGGCAAAGCGAATCGATGACAACCCGGGATGGTTGTAATACCAATCGTTTTTTTCCCGGTCATCGGCAAGCCTCCGCACAGAAACTGCTGCGGAGAAATCTGGAGCGGGGCCATCTGACCAATCACCCACGAGCGCCCGTGCATACGTGGTGTCCTGATACGATTGAGGCCTGGGCCCCACCGGAGCCAGCACACGAAGCCCCTCAGCTCGCAGTGATCGCTGTAGTGCATTTGTCAGTAGCATTTCCTGAGTCTGATCAAGCGCGCGCTCGGACACCTCTCTTTGGGAGCTCGAATCGACTCGAATCGCAATCAAACCAGAGTCAGAACCCTGACCCGTCCATAACTGACAACGCGCCTCTTCTGCTACCTGTACTGCGTCTAGAGACTCACCGCCACCCATCGCCTCCAGGTAACTTTCTACCTGAACACCGCGGACATCGGCCTCGGCAGTGAACATAGTTCGTTCGTGTAAGCGTCCTTGATCATCGATATAGGCAACCCCTTTTACGCGGGCGCCCGAGTCAAAGGCGGCATCCAAAGCGCGCTGTTTGAACGAAGATAAATAGGCGGCTGCGTCTTCATCGCTACTGGCACCTTGGGCTGCCTCTTGGGCATGCCCCAGCAGAGAGATAGCAAGGCAGAGTCCCACCATAACTGCCGCCAGTATTTCGGATTTACTCACGCGACCCCGCTCCTATGCTTGTATAACGCGGCTTATATTAACCGACGATCAAGAGCTCGATGCCAGCACCGCGCGCTCGAGGTATAACACCCTGAGATCATTAACGATGCTTTTATCCAGAGAGAGTGTCACCTCGTAAGTGTCACTGCCGCGCGGCTCAATCTGTACCAAGTTGGCACCGTAAACAACCCCCTCCACGCGCGCGCGGAAACTATCGCTTCTGACCACCATATCGGCCACAGTTGTAGTCGAGTCCAGATACTGCCCATAAACCTGCTCAGTCAGACCGCGGTATGCATCCAGTTTCGCTGCACGGATCGCCAACAGGCGGCGCTGGGCGGCGATATCGCTCGGCTGCACATCAATCACGGCATATCCTGTCGCGGTGAGAGTATCCCGGCGTTCCACCATTGGCTCGATAAAAGACGCATCGGGCTGCGTACTCCACGTCGTGCCGCATCCAGCGAGCAATACGGTTAAGAGTAATGGGGACCACCCGACTATTAATTTTCGCATTACGCTCCTCCCGGCTCTGGCTGTGCGACGCCTTTGCTCACTTGATGCACCTGTTGTCACAACCGACACATATGTTTGGTTAGGTCATTAAACCTCTTACGAGGTAAATATCGGCCAATTTACTCAACCCTTTACCTTGAAAAACTGGCTGTATGGACGCTTTGCCGTATCCCACGCCAGTGCTTGCTGCGCCTGTATCTGCGGCACTGAGTCAAACTTGGTATAGAAATTGCAGTTTAGTACTCACCAGTGGCCATTTGGCCCTTTTTGAGTGGAGGTGACGGATTTTGGAAGCGATACTGTCAAATTTCCGACAGGTTTCCGGCCGTTTCGCATGGCTGAGCGGTAAAAGTGTCGGAGCACCGACACTTGTACTGCTCATACTCGCTTTACTGGTGGTGCCGTTACCCGCTTTCTTACTCGACATATTCTTCACATTTAACATTATGCTGGGTTTGTTGATGGTGATGATCAGCCTCAACACCCGCAAACCGCTCGAGTTCTCTTCTTTTCCTTCAGTGTTATTGATCGCGACATTGTTGCGGCTCGGGCTGAACGTTGCCTCGACCAGAGTTGTACTGGTGGAGGGTCACACCGGCACAGCTGCTGCGGGTAAGGTGATTGAGTCTTTTGGGGAATTCGTCATCGCAGGCAATTACGTTGTCGGCTTTATCATCTTCCTGATCCTTATGATCATCAACTTCATTGTCGTGACCAAAGGTGCCGGCCGGGTATCTGAGGTGATTGCGCGCTTTACGCTGGACGCCATGCCCGGGAAGCAAATGGCAATCGACGCTGACCTGAACGCAGGCATTATCGATCAAGAGCAAGCAAAAACGCGCCGCAGTGAGCTGACCCAAGAGTCCGATTTTTTCGGATCAATGGACGGTGCCTCGAAATTTGTAAGAGGGGATGCGATTGCAGGCATCCTGATTCTGATTATTAATATTGTGGGGGGGCTGATCGTTGGCACCACACAGCACGAGTTGAGCGTGGGCGAGGCAGGAAGAATATATGTGCTGCTCACCATCGGTGACGGTCTCGTCGCACAAATTCCATCGCTATTGTTGTCTGTGTCAACCGCCATCCTCGTTACACGGGTCAGTACCGATGAAAGCATGGCGGAACAGGCATCCAGCCAAATTGCAGACCCCAACGCGGTGTTTATCGCCTCGGGAATTATTACCGTATTGGGTGTTATCCCAGGCATGCCGCACTTTGTCTTTTTGCCCCTCGGCGCCGCCGGCATCGGACTGGGATTTTATCTGCGGCAACAAGCAGTGCAGGAGCAACGCGAAGTTGTGAATGCGGAGGCCATTGCTGAGGTAGAGCCTGCAAACCGCGAACTGGATTGGGAGGACATCGATCAGGTAGAAGTGATTGCACTCGATATTGGCTACGGCCTGGTACCACTGGCAAATACCCAGTCCGGGGGTCAGTTGCTTACGCGTATCCGTGGTATCCGCAAAAAACTCTCGGCAGAACTCGGCTTTTTGATACAACCTATTCGTATTCGCGACAACCTCGACCTGAAGCCTGAGGTCTACCAAATTTCACTGCATGGCGTAGTCAGAGGCTCTGGCGATGTACGAGTCGGGAAGCTAT
Organism: Luminiphilus sp.; assembly: GCA_016779445.1. GTDB lineage: Bacteria > Pseudomonadota > Gammaproteobacteria > Pseudomonadales > Halieaceae > Luminiphilus. The sequence goes on from JADHNP010000028.1 coordinate 6,936, forward strand.
TAGCGATTAACAGCTCTGATATGCCAGCCCCCATAGATGGGGAGCCCACGACTGAACCCGCTTTCGGACTCGACGCGTTATGGATTGAGTCGTCACAAGCGGAGCTCGCACGAGGGTTGGGCTACACCGTGGTGGACCCACCTACAGCGATAGCGACTCATATCAACGCGATTATTCGAGAAAGTGCCAGTGAATTACTGGGTCAGGATGAGACTCAGCAGCTGCTGGATAAGGTTGCCACTCGCTACCCGAAACTGGTGAGTAATCTGGTGCCCGATCTATTGCCCTTGTCCACCGTTACTCAAGTGCTTCAGAATCTCTTGGCAGAATCTGTACCGGTTAAAGATATGCGCAATGTGATTGATGTACTCACGTCGCATGCCAAAGAAAATCAGGATGCCAGTCACCTCACTTCGCTGGTGAGGCCTAAGCTGGGTCGGTTGATTTGCCAGCCCTTGGTGGATGATACCGGCACCCTATCGGTTATTACGCTGGCTCCCGATCTGGAAAAGCTGCTCGAGAGTAGCCGCGCAGGTGTCGAGACCGAACACATTACGCTTGACCCTACGCTCGCTAATTCCATGATCGAAAGCTTGCGAAACGAAGCTGAAAAAATCCAAGATTCAGGCGCGGCAGCCACGCTGGTGGTGTCACCCACCTTGCGCAGCTGGATGTCGCGCTTTGTGAGAGTTCGAGTGCCTGATCTCACTGTGCTCTCTTATACGGAGATACCAGATGACCAGCGCATTCAAGTTCAGTCAAGTATCGGTGGTGAAGCTGCCATCGAAGGGGAAACGGAGTAATACGCCATGCGGCTTGTAGTAGAAGAAGCGAAGGACCATAGCACCTGCATGGAGACAGTGCGGCAGCGACACGGAGCCGACTGCGTCGTCGTGCATAGCTTTCGGGTAGAGGGAAAGTACCGCATCGTCGTAGCGCTGGAGACGGAGGCCTCGGCGCCAGCACTGAGATCACCTAGCGATGCAGTGAGGGACGTGATCTCCCCAGCGGTACCCGTTTGCAATATTAAATGGGACACCTTTATTGACGATGTCAGCACCTCTCAGCCCGTCACGCCGTCAGCAGTGAGTCAAGACCCATCCGACGCTATGCCTAATTTCGCGGCAACACCACAGTCGTCGCCAGAGGTCAGCTCTGGTCTGATCGCCCTCGCGGCGCGCATTAAAGCCCTGGAGGCAGCCCACCAACCCACCACCCTCGAGCCGGAGACGGAGGAATTCCGTAAGGTAGTATTCTCGGATGTGCTCGCCGATGCTGCCGTTGTGACCACCACGCATGAAGCACTAACGGACCCACAGCCCCCCGAGGAGGCGACCTGCATCGGGGGTCACATCGATGGGGCACCGCAGGACCTAACCGTTATTCCTCTAGACATTCCCATGATTGCTGCGAGGGATCCCGAATGGATCCCCTCGCCAGAGCAAACCTTTATCAGGGAAAAGGGTGAGGATTCTGTTGTGCCGAGAGTGTGTACTTCTGATAGTGCAGAGAATTTCGCCACACTTTTGTCTGGTTGTATTGCAATCGCCAGTAATTCCTTGCCCCTTTCAGGGCAGACTCGGCTTAAAATAGCGACTGGTCAAAATATTTAAGTAGCTGCCCATTGCTTGGGCAGTAATCACGACAGCAAGAGGCAACCTCATGCGTGTAATTGGCGTAACGAGTGGCAAGGGAGGCGTTGGCAAGACTACTGTCTCGGTTAACCTCGCTGTAGAGCTCGCTAAACGCGGTAAAAAAGTCGTTTTGCTCGATGGCGATCTGGGCCTGAGCAATGCTCAAATACTGCTCAATGCAAGAGTCGAGTACAGCTATGGGCATGTGTTATCGGGGCAAAAAACCCTTGAAGAAATTATGGTGCACTCGGAATACGGAGTGACGCTGGTCCCGGGATCCAGTGGGTCATCTGCCCTGGCTCGGCTAACACGTCTCCAGTTGTTGGGGCTGATCCATGCCCTGTCTGATCTCGAGGATTGCGATTATCTGGTGGTCGATACTGCAGCCGGCATCAGTGATAATGTGACGGTCTTATTCGGTGCCTGCGACATTAAATTGCTGCTGATTCAAAATGAACCCTCTTCTATTGCAGACGCCTACGCGACAGTGAAGGTGCTGCAACAAGAATTCAACCTGTCGGATATCATGCTGACGCCTGTTCAGGTTAGCAACGAGAGAGAATCAGAAAACATCCACAAGCGCATCAACAAAGTGACAGCACAATTTCTGGGCTTGTCGCTGGAGTATTCAACAGGCATACGAAAAGACCCAGTAGTGCTAAACTCAGCACGCTTGGGGCAACCGGCAATTCTTCATGCTCCAGAAAGTGATATTGCAACAGACATTAAGCGACTTGTTGATGTCATAACAGAAGCGCCGATCAAACCCGCCAATTCGAGTGATATCAGGATATCGGTAGGCGCAAAAGGCTGAGCCATGTCTAAAGGCTATCAGGCATATGCTGACGCATTGGCAAACTCCGAACCTAGCGGAGGAAACGCGGCCGTGCTCAAACATATCGGCTTGGTACACAAGACCGCGCTACATATTAAAGCCAGATTGCCAGACCACGTTGAGCTCGAGGAGCTGATTCAGATTGGCATGGTCGGCCTACTGGAAGCCGCTAAATCCTATGACGCCTCCCAGGGAGCCGACCTTGGTACTTTTGCCAGCAAAAGGATACGGGGCGCCATACTCGACGAGGTGAGGAAGCGGTCGCCGCTATCCAGAACAGACAGCTCGCATATCAAAGCGGAAACGCTGGTTGTGGAGCAATTTTCGGCAAAATATGGCAGGCCGCCGACTGCTTCCGAAATTGCCCATGAGCTGGATACCACGCTGGATGACTACCAAAGACAACGCGGCCGATCTCAAAAATTTCGCACCACCTCTCTGGACGAGTTGGATGAAGCGGGGCAAACCCCTTTCTCTGACGAGCCGGGCCCGCAAGACGAAGTAGAAGCATCAGAGACAAACGAATGGCTCGCAGAGGAAATCAGCGGTTTACCTGAGCGCGAGCAAATCGTACTCTCTTTGTACTACAACGATGAGATGAATCTTAAGGAAATTGGCGCAATCATTGGCGTGAGCGAGTCCCGAGTGAGTCAGATCCTCACGAAAGTCGTGGGAAAATTGCGCGAGCGCGTTGTTTTTTAGCGTACTGGCAAAGGATCATGTTTGGAAAGAAATCAAAACTCGAACGCGTGAAGGCCGACGCAAAGGCAGATTATCTGAAGTGTGGCGCTCTGGATCAGGAGGATCGCCTGCACCGTGTATTTTCAGCGCGCATTGCACAAAGAGCACGCTTGAATCTGGATAAAATTTTTGTTCAAGGCGCCAAGGCGGAAGAAAGCCGTCAATTGGCACTGGCGGAGGCGCTCAAGGCAGGGAAAGAGCTTCCGCCCCGGATTCAGCATGAGGGCTATAACCAGCTACAAGGCGTATCGGGCAGCGTTGTATCGTGGGTCCCTGAAGAACTCGCGAATAGGATGTTTAATCTGGGTGCGGATTACCAGATACAAGAAGTAAGCGCCCATGAGGCGCTGCTAGAGGCAGACAAAATAGCTGAGTGTATCGTCGAGGAACTGCAAACCACTCAATCTATACAACTGCTGGGTCTGCTTAGAGAAGACAGTTCGTCAGAGGATGAAGATTAATCCCGGTGAAACGAATTATCGGCGGGGGAGTGCATAACCATGTCTCTTGAAAACGCAGTTATCGCGCTGTCGCTGCTTCTGGGCATCGTTCTTCTGATTCTCATTATTTATATCATTAGCCGAATCAATGATCTCGAGGCCAAGGCCTTCTCCAATATGAGTGCTGCGCCTACCGAAAACAAAGCGGACGCAGCGCCACAAAAAGTATTCGCGGGGCTTAGCGGCAGGGCGCTTTGGGATGAATGGGTGGCGATGGCGAATGGAGCGGAAGACCAGTACCAGATTCAGGGCGATCGTGACCGCTTTCTCGCTTTACTTGAGCTACATATCCGCTCAATTATTAAAACCGCTATGGAACACGGATCAACTGGCGTCAATGAACCCCCGTCCAACCCATTGACCATTAAAATGTTACGCGGTGAGTTTGAGTCTTATCTCCCATCTTCTCAGGTAGGTCGACTCTACGACCTGGGTCGGGAGCTGGGTGGCAGCGAGGATGCCCAGCAACGAGCGTCACTCGCCGCCGCCATCAAAGAGACCATCGATGCGGTATCCATGGGCATCGATGCAGGCTCGTCATTTGTCGACAGCGCCATGCGGGATGTCGCTGCGCCACTCTCCGAGACCGATAGTCGCGAGTTGGCAGAAACCCCTTAAACTGTCGCGCTGAGCCGTCCCGCGGTTACTGCGTGGACACGGGTAAAGGAAAGACAATCGCGCCCTCAGGATAGGTTTTTTCGGGGATCTGTGTCTCCTCAGGAGTCACCACATCGCTGCTCATCTGCGCCTGTTGCAACGCCAGTTGGGCCTCAAATAGCTCTGTGAGATTATCCCGCTCGATCTCGATAAGTGTGGCGACCTCTCGCTTGAGCGCAGCAACATCCCTGAGGCCAGATTCCAACTGAGAGATCCGTTGGCTAAGGGAGGTCAATTGCTCTCCTTGGCGATCCAGTTGCGCAACCATTGCGCGATTGGATTCGACGCCGCTTCGCGTCACTTCACCAGTGTCAATGACTGTAGACTGCATGCCAGACATCGCCACCTCGATCCGCTCTGCGAGAGTCTTGCCATCAACGTCAATCTGCCCGACAGCGTCTAACAACTGTGCATTTCCTTCATCTAATAAAGCGAGTTTTTGCTCCAGAACCACCATACGATCCAAGGCAGAGTTCATATTCACTACGCGCTTGGTAATCGATAAGGTGGCCGCTTGGAGTGCTTCCACTTGCCCGGATAAACGCCCTCCCGCCACCATCAACAAAACGGCACACAAAAAAACGACCACAGCGGCACCACCAGCAAGGCGTTTTGCATAAAACTCCATTTTGCGATTGGCCTGACTCGCAGAATCCAGCGCCCGATCCAGACGCGTGTGGGTATCGGCATTGAGCTGGGCCACCGCCTCGGCAGCGGGACTAGAGGGGATTGACTCCCCGTTGTTCGCGCTACGCTGCGCCGGAAGCGTCAGATCATCGTCTGCGCCAGGCTTTTCTTCATCTACCATGGTGACTTTCTCCCTATCGGGTGAAATATCGGCGTTTAGTGCAAAAATTTTAGCGCGGTAAAGACTGCATAAGACGATCCAGCCACACCATTACAGAATCGAGCAGCGGTGTGATGATGGCCTCAGTGCCATGCCATATAGGAGGATGTAGCGCTCCAGCCACTGCGACAACCAGAGAGCATGACACCAGTGCGATGACACTCGCGGTAAAAAGCGACATAAAACGCGCAAAAAGTGCGCCCCAATTGATCCAGGGCTTCTTTGGCGAGGGCTTTTGTTGATCACTCTCGACTTTTGAAGTCTCAGACGCTGGCGCCGTCTCGGGAGACACTTCTGGAGGCTTCGACATCAGATCATCGTAATCTGACACACTTTGTGCGAGAGACTCGCCTGGCGGCACTCCCAAAATCGTCATCGCAAGGTCACGCCAGCCGGAATCTGCCAATGTAGGCAATAAATCAGAGAGCGCACCGCGCTCATGGCACTCGATCAAATACCGCTCCATAGCGTCACGATCCATCGCTGAGAGACGTATTAGCTTATTACGTGCTTTAAGAGACAACTGTTGCAGTGCTGAGGCGTCATGATTGTCGAGAGTCGAAAACGCCAGTAAACCCACATTGGCGCCCGGAAACGTATTAACCAGAGATTCACAGGCCATCCACTCTTTCCCCGCATTGGGACCAAAGTCAGGCATCACAATGATATGTCGATCCTGAACCTGCTGATTACGCGCTTCATCAATCGTAAGATCAGCCAAAACGGTATTGAAGAGCGCGACGATATCGTCGACCTTGGGTGACATCATACGGTGTAGCTGCAGCCCAGGCTCGCGCTTTAACTGCTGATATAGCGCCAAAAAGCAGGCATCAATATGAAACTCTTCATCGCCGACAATGAAAACGTTCGAGGCGCCTGTAGTGAGCGCCTCTCGCGCCGCCGCAAGCACGCCCTCATCGTCAGGATGAGGAAGGGAGTGGAGTTGCGGATCATCCAATGAATCTGTGCTTAACACTTAACGTACTCTCACAAAAAGTTGCCCGTGATCGGCTCGCACCGTTAGCGATCGTCAAAAACCTCAGATGGGCGGCCGTCTGAATCGAAAATCATATCATCAGGCACCCGAGGAGCAGGCCTTGATCGTGTCACGTTGGAGCGGTTTATGCTGTTGATATTGAAGATATAGGCTATCACCTGAGCCACCGCCTCAAATAAGGCTTCGGGAATAAAAGCATCCAGTTCCGTGGTGAAAAATAGGGCTCTGGCCAGAACCGGCGATTGAAATAGCGGCACGCCTTCTTCACCGGCGCGCTCCCTAATACGATCCGCCATCAAGTCCGCTCCCTTAGCCACCACTCTGGGCGGATCGTCTGAGGATGGGTCATAGGCCAAGGCTACGGCGAAGTGCTCTGGGTTAGTAATGACGACGTCTGCTTCGGCGATGGCCTCTAGCATACGCGCTGCCGACATTTCACGTTGCTTCTGACGGATGCGCTGCTTGACCTCGGGAGAACCTTCCGTGTCTTTTTGCTCGTCTTTGACTTCCTTCAACGACATCTTCATTTTTTCGTTGTGCTGATAAAGCTGATAGGGCGCGTCGATCAAGGCGATAATTATCAATGTGCTGGAGGCCACCAGGAACGCGGTGGTCAGTATTGATGCCGAAGCGGTGAGCCCGGGCTCCAATGCCATGAGCGAGATCTCTGCAAACTCCATGATTGACGCGTCAATCAAGAAATAGGTCACGCCACCCACCAAGAAGAATTTCGCAATCGATTTGGCAAGGTTCACCAAGGCCTGAAGCCCAAACATCCGCTTAAAGCCCGCTATAGGGTTAAATTTGGAAGCCTTGGGCTGGATCGATTTCCAGCTAAAGTTGTATCCGCCAATCAAACCTGAACAAGCCAATACCACCACAGCCGTCAAAATTAGAATCGGCAAAATAGATAAGAGTGCCTCGACTGTCGCGTCACCGAGCCTTCCCAGCACCACCTGCGGTTCCCGTACCGCCAGAGGATCAAACACCAAACCCCGCGCAAAGATGTTGGCCACATTTCCAAGAAGAGCATTACCAAACAAGTAGATGTAGATCGCCACACTGATCACCGAAGCGGCAATCGTGATTTCAGTAGAGCGAGCGATCTGACCCTCTTCTCTCGCCTTGCCCAGCCGCCTGGCGGTGGGCTCCTCTGTTTTATCTTGGCTGTCGTCCTGCTGGTCTGCCATTAGGGCACCACCCACATATCTTGCGCCATAGAAAAAGCCTCGAGCCAGAGCCACTCGATCCGATGACCAATGTTGACAAGGTAAACCAGAAACAAAACCATCCCGGCGAGTGTCATGGCGGGGAAACCCACCGCGAAAATATTCAGTGCTGGCGCCGCGCGAGTCACGATACCGATACACAGATTAACCAGCATCATGGTCAACATAATCGGTAACGCAATCAGTATCCCGCCGAGAAAAACCATAGCGCTCCACTCAATGAAATTCGCCAGGGTTGCCGTAAAGTTGATCTCACTGCCGATAGGCATCACTTCAAAGCTCATCAGAATGAGCTGAATTAAAATCAAATGCCCCCCAATCGATAGAAAAATCAGCGTAGACATCACAATGAGAAAGGAGGCAAGCACCGGCACCCGGCCCATATTGGGATCCACCGTTTGTGCCATAGCCAAACCCATACTCATCGAAAGCGTTTGCCCAGCGACAACCAGCGCCGCATTGACCAACTGAAGCACAACGGCGAACAACAGACCAATAAATAGTTCGCGCGTAATCAGCATCAATCCTTGTGCGCTCACGGGATCAATAAGCGGCAAATCCAGCGTAGGGTAGATGAAAATGGTGAGCACCAACGCCAGCGCGATCCGAATGCGCACTGACACCACTTTAAGAGAAACCAATGGCGCGGCGAGCAAGAGTGCCGAAATACGTAGTAGAGGAATCAACCCGGTGGCGAGCATTTGCACCACATCGTCGAGGATGAGGTTCATCGAGTGAAGACTTGCGGAATCATGTCAAAGACTTTGATGAACATGTCAGACAACGTCACCAGCATGTAATCACCAAATATCAGAAGCGCAGCAACTAAAGCCGCTAATTTAGGGATAAAGCTGAGCGTCATCTCCTGAATGGAGGTGGCCGCCTGGAATACACCGATAAATAAGCCAACCGATAAGGCAGTCAGCAGTATCGGGCCCGCCACGTAGATAACGGTCCAAATTGCTTCCCTACCAAGGCTAAGAACTTCGGTCGTCTCCATCGTGTCAGCCCCTAGACATAACTGCCGGTCAGTGAGGTCATCAACAGCATCCAGCCGTCTACCATCACAAACAGCAGCAGTTTAAAGGGCATCGATATAATCATTGGAGAGAGCATCATCATCCCCATTGACATCAGCACGCTCGCCACCACCATATCGATGATAATGAAAGGGATGTAAAGCATAAAACCGATGGTGAAGGCGCTTTTTAATTCAGAGGTGATGAAAGCCGGGATCAAAACGGTGAGTGGGGTATCCATGGGTGTCGCAATGTCCGGATTATCGGAAATACTGACAAAGGTCTGTAAGTCCTTCTCGCGCGTCTGACGCAACATGAAATTCTTCATTGGGATCTGCGCCGCATCTAATGCAGTCTCGAGTCCAATTTCGTCGTTGCTGTAGGGCGCAATCGCATCGTCATAGACCTGGGTAAACACAGGCGCCATGATAAAAATGGTGAGAAACAATGCGATACCCAGCAAAATTTGATTCGGTGGTGTTTGAGCGGTACCCATTGCCTGCCTTAACAGCGACAACACAATAATGACTCGGGTGAAACTGGTCATCATCAACAAAATAGAGGGCAGCAGGGTGAGGACGGTCATAAGACCGAGCAGTTGCAATGTTACTGAGTACTCGGTCTCTCCACTCTGACCTTGAATGGCACTGAGAATCGGGATGGCCGCTTGGGCTGAGGCGTCTCTGGCCACAAACACCATGAGCGCCAACACCACGTATCTGAGCATAACCTCCCCCATCGATGGGCCCGGTGTCTGACCCGAACCCCAGGGCAGGATTCAGTCAGGTCGGGACTTTTGCGGCGAGCTCTCGGCCTGTTTTCCGCTATGGGCTTGACCCACGGCTGCTTCACCCGAGAGCTTGGCGATGGTGTTGATATTAGCCGGTGTTGCGCCAATTAAGAACCGCTCATTTTCCACTTCTACGAGCATGAGTTCGGCAGAACGATTTAGACGGACGCGCCCAGTAACCCTGATGGGCAACCAGTTTTTATTCGATACTTGAACGCGGCGCAGAGCAACGAAGCTCACTGCCATAGCAATTGCCACGACAAACAGGGCCGTTACCCAGCGGACCCAGCTCAGCTCGTCAGCCATGGCAAATTCCTGAAATTAGAGTTTTTCGACGCGATCTTCGGACGGCAGAATGCGTGTAAGGCGGACGCCATATCGGTCATTGACCAGAACCACTTCACCCTGTGCAACCACGGTGTTATTCACAAGAAGGTCTAGCGGCTCACCCGCATTGCGCTCCAGCTCAATAACACTGCCCTGCTTAAGCCTCAACAGATCACGAATCTTCAGACGGGTTCTACCCACTTCAACGGAGAGTGTCACCGGCACGCTTTGAAGCACGTCTGCACTGACCATTGCATCGAAGCCCCCGGACAGCGCCGTATCCTCAGCCAGTTGCTCTAGCGATACGTCAGCCCCTTCCTCTTCATCACTCATGTGTGTCTCCTAGCATTCTCAAGACAGATTGTTCGGGTCAGCCACCCTCTCAAGGGCATATCCAACACGACACTCCGCGCTACTCTGGCTCTACTGCTTTCAACAGGCGCGCAGCAGCGTAACCATTTGCAGTGCCAACATCTGCGTCAAAAAGCGGTATGTCATCTACCAATACACGAGCCGTATCATATTTTTTCAGATCCAAAATGTCGCCCGGCTGCATGTTATTAAAATCGCCAAGGGTAAGGTCGATCTCTCCCAGGATAACGCGGTGCTCAAGCTCGGCATCTGATGCAGCACCCGCCAATTCACGAGCCCATACATCATGGTCTACCGAGGGATCCTCTGAGTCCTGAACCCGGCCCCTCAATATATCCCTGATTGGCTTAAGGGTGGCGAAGGGGTAAACAATGTCAACGGCACCGCGTTCTTTTCCGGATAATTCCACCTCGAGGTGGCAGACAATCACCAAATCATTTTCGTCGACAATCTGAACAAAAGCCGGGTTGATCTCTGAACCGATGTGCTCGCAGTTGATCTCCATAATGGGAGACCACGCCTCATGTATTGAGGCAAAGATCACCTCAAGCATGATATTGATTATGCGTGTTTCTGTCGGGGTGAACATCCGTCCCGGGGGCAATCCGTCGATACCGCGTCCGAACCCACCAAAAAAATTATCGAGAGAAGCGAAAACAACATTTGGGTCAATAACGACCATGGAGGTACCGCGCAACCCTGACAGTCTGACAGTATTGACCGAAAGTGGCGCTTTCAGGTCTTTTAGGTACTCGGAAAAAGGCAGGGTCTTTACACGATCCGTTGTGATTCTCGGGCTGGTTCGCAAAACTTCCATGAGGCCCAAACGTAGGTGCCGCGTGAAGCGCTCAGTAATCATATCCACCGCGGCCAAATTGATACCGATGGTGGTATCTTCTGTCACCAGATTGTGCGGCCTCACCGCACTGCCAAGAGCCGCCTCCGGGTCAAGCAAGGAGCCTAAATCGTCCTCGAACCCCTCGTCAAAGGTCAGCGCGTTAAGCTCCTCCTCGGACAATCTGCTGCTATCTTCAGCCATAATGCACTCTCACCCAGCTACCGAAATCACTGAACCACAAATTCAGTGAACAAAACTTGCTCAACGCCACCAAAATCTTCGTACTTTTCCAATACCGAGTTCACCGCAATCTTAAGTTGCTCGGCAAGGTCCGCACGAAAGTTAGGCTCCGCGAGCCTGGCATCATCGATTTTTCGCATCACGTCCAGCATCTCAGACCGAATTGCAAAAGCATGCTTTTCCATATTGGCCACGACACGATCATCGTAATGAGTCATTATCGCCACCTTAATTTGCATCACCTTCCTTGAATTGACGATATTCGCAACCAAGGGCCGTTCGATTTCCATGTAGGTGTTTTCAAAGCGTGTCAACTCGGGAGAGTCCAGCGTCTCTTTACTGGGACCCTTGGCGAGCTCTTCCGCTCTTTGGCGCGCCTCTGCAGCATCCATTTCCAGCTGCTGCACTGTTTCCTCTATCCGCTCAGCGGAATCGGGATCGAAATAACCCACAAAATACATGGTCGCCAAGACAGTGATGGCCATTGCAACAACAACACCAACCCCTATCAGGATGTATCCAACAATAGGCGATTTTTTGTTTTCTTCGCCTGTGTCAACTTCTTCATCAGCCATGTTGCTCTTCCATCCCTATTGCGGCACTACACCATTATGCCCAAAAATCGACCGAATCAAGATCGAGACCTAACTCAATATCCTCTGATACTACATCTGCCGCCGCATCAGCTAAAAGCCTTTCATCAGCAATCTGGTCTTGAGAACCATCCGCTGTATTGTTGCGACCCTGTGCGTTACCTTGCTGAGAGTCGGAGCCAACCTGCAACTGCGCAAGGTTGATGCCGTTTTGTTGTAATGCATCGCGCAGTCGGGACAGAGAATCGCCCAACAGTTCGCGAGTGACTGCGTTGCTTGCGTTAATCTGAGCGTCAAGGCGGCCGTCTCGCATTTCCATCACTACGTCAATCGCACCCAATTCTTTGGGATTAACATTAAATGTCAATCGATAGTGTCCCGCTGCAATATTGGCGGCCAGGCGCTGGCCCAATGCTTCAGAAAGAGCACGACCCGCCATTTCGCGACCCGCTGGATTCTGATTTAACGAAAACTGATTCGATCGCGCAGCATCCGACGCACCGGCACTTGCGAGATTCTGTCTGAAGGATATCTCGTTTTGTCCTGCCAGGCGCGCCGCGCTGGTATCTGCCACTTCACCGGGTACCAAACCAGCAAAGGGTGCCTGAGACGGTGTTGACGGAGAGCCTGTAGCGGGCTTCTCGATCTGAGCACCGAGCCGCGCCAGCTCAAGCGTTCTCGCTGTCACGATGTCGCGCAATGCGGTTACCGTTTGAACATTGGCGGTCTTGACGCCATCGGCGCCCATCAACGCCTCCTGCTTTATCGAGCTGGTGGCGCTTTCGCTGCGCATACCAGCACTACGAACGGCAAACCTGTCCAGTGTTGCCTGGGATATCACGGTCGCTTCGGTTAGCCCAGGATTGGCAACGGGCGCCGTAACTTGCATCAGCATACTGGTGAGCGGTTTCGCTTTGGACGACCCACTCTCCCATTCTCCGCCGGCGATGGCGACACTAATGGGCTGTGGTTGCGATAAAGCGCTCGCCTTCGCAGCGGCCAGCTCTGGTTGTGTGACGCCCATGAGGGCAGCAGACTGGATAACGTTCATTGAGGCGAGGGTCGGGACATCCCGGACTGCAGCGGGTGCCATATCAGCGACCAACCGGTTCAACTCGGGCGAATTTGAACTTGCCTGCACAGGCAAGGCCTGCAACGCTTGAGCGATCTGCGGGGCAATATTTGCTGCTAGCTGGCTGACGCTGCCACGACTATCAGCCGACGCAGCCAACCATTTCTCCATGTCTGGCATCACTGACCCACGGAGATCGCGCAGCCACTGCGCAGACACCGCGCTTTTATCAAACTGAGGCGTCTGCTCCAGCCATCGTGACACCACCGATTCCAGCTCTGACGCCATCGGTGACATCGTGACCGGAAGAACCGTCTCGACCAATCCCGTGACCAGCTTGTCTTCAGATACATCGGTAGTAGCTGCAATTGCTGGATGATCAGCCATCCATTGTGCGGCCACTGGCTGTATCGCCGCTTGGAGCTGTTGCGCCAGCGCTTCTGCGGGCGTTGCGGCTGAACCTGACAGCGCTCTCCACCGCGCTAAAACAGGCTGCATCTCCGCAGCAACAGCGTTCGCAAGAGTAGATAGACTCGCCTTGTCGTTTTCTGCGGCGCCCGCAAACAATGCAACGATGGCTGCATTAATGTCTTCAGCCATAGACTCTACAGAATCAGTTCCTTTGGGGCTCTCTGCCCCTTGATTAGCGGCCATCCAATTCGCTACCGCCTGGGCCAAGGCACCCTCTGGTGCAGACAAATTAGCGGCGTCATTGGCGCCGGCAGAAAACAGCTCCGCCACGGCGACTTGTGAGAGGCCACTGGCCTGGGCAAATTTCAGTATCGCAGACTGCTCAACCGGATCTCCCACCACCAGCAGATCGAAGCCAGGTAAAGGCGTAGTGGTCATCGCCTGTTCAACCACAGATTCGTTAGGCGTTAGAGCCGAAGCGGGAGGAGTGTTAGCCGGAGACGCTTGTTGGGTCACTGATGCCACCGGCAACTGCTTGCCGGTAGCCCCCTGTGCTCGCACCCCCTCAGAAGCCGCCAATGCGCGTTTAAATGCCGCACCAGCGTCTCTATTTGAGTCGGTTTTCGGAGAGGAAACCGTTGATTTTCCTAGGTTTCCTAACAGTTTGGCTATGTCTGATCCGATCTGAGAGTCCACAATTCAATCGCTTGTCACATTATTTACTGGTAGTGCTTAATGCAAGTCGCGTGCCAAGTCTGCTCTGGCATAGCTTTGAACTGCCCATTCATCAATGGCGTCAACCTCAACGCGCTCCCGGTGCTTGCGCCGAGCGTCAAGGGTCTGTTGCTGCAGATGTTCGTATTTCTGCAACAGCTGGGTCGTCTGCCGATTTTGATGCTGCGCGCGCTGAGTCAGCTCCTTGAGTTCCATGAGCTGACCGTCACAGTTATTCCGTAGTGCGTCCAGATCTGCGAGAAAGGATTTCATGACCCGCCAATCTGCGATTTCGCGCCGCGTATTTGAGTTCAATTGCTGACGAAAGTGCTGTTGACGCTCTGCAACCTTGTCCCGATTGGCCTCGGTTTCCCGGACATGGCGTCGCAATTCAGCCAGTCTAGACAACTCCTGCTGACTACGTCGCTTATATTTTTGAACTAACGGATCCCATTTAGTGGCCATGCTGCCCTCGAGCGATAATTTGCGACATCGCCGCTATAGCTTGGTCCATCGAGCACGATTCATCGGCGCCCTGACGAAGAAACTCCAACATCATTGGTCTGATGGCGATTGCCGTATCGAGTTCGGGATCTGTGCCCTGCTCGTAGGCGCCCACCATAATGAGATCGCGATTAGCCTCATAGAGAGACCAAAGTCGCCGAAAGTCGGTCGCCATTTTAATCTCATGTGCGCCCAGAACTTTTGATGCCAACCTGGAGATGGACCCACGAAGATTGATCGCCGGGTAAACGCCAGAATCGGCCAGTTCTCGGGACAGCATAATCTGACCATCGAGTGAGGCTCGTGCGACCTCGACGATCGGATCCATGCCTTCATCATGCTCAGACAACACGGTGTAAACGCTGGTGATAGATCCTTCGCCATCGCCAGGGCCTCCTCTCTCGATGAGCTTTGGAAGATCGCTAAAAACGGAGGGTGGGTATCCCTTGTTGGTCGGCGGCTCACCAGTGGCCAGGCCAATTTCGCGCTGAGCATGGGCTATGCGGGTTAGGCTATCGCACAACAGCAACACATCGTTCCCCTGATCACGGAAATATTCTGCAACCAAGTGGGCCACTTCCGCGGCCTGCCGACGCATCACCGACGCGCAATCAGAGGTTGCCAAAATCACAACCGCCTTGCGTAAACCCTCGGGACCCAGGCTCTCAGCCAAAAACTCTCCTGCTTCACGCCCACGCTCTCCGATCAGCGCAAGCACCACCACATCAGCCACAGTATGCTGGGTCATCATGCCCAACAACGTACTCTTGCCCACACCAGAACCGGCAATGAGGCCCACACGCTGCCCTTTGGCCAGCGTTAGTACGCCATTGATGGCACGCACCCCGACATCCAGCGATGTCTTTACCGGTTTGCGCTGCAACGCAGGAATCGAGCGACCGAAAAAACGGGCAGTGAACCGGGGGTGAGCCAGCGGTTGTCCATCGAGTGGATTACCCAAGGGGTCAATAACGCGCCCGAGCAGATGCGGGCCTATTGGCAGCCCGACCCGGCGGTTGACCAACCGGATACGGCTCTCTCTGGATACACCCACCGTGTCCGAAAAAGGGATTAATTTGAGCGTCTGATCGGAAAACGCTACGACTTCCGCGGGCACATTCGGGGCCTCAGGGTCATCTGTCTCGATCTCACACATCGCACCCATCGGTGCCTGCAGACCATCGCATTCGACAAGATGTCCGGAAACATGCCGTATCTTTGCCCACCGCCACGCCTGAGGGGAGTCCAGCTGGGGCCAATTTTCATCCGCTGATGACTCGTGCTCAGTCACTGCAGAGTCAATCATGACTTGGTCGGCCGCGCGGGAAACTGTGCGATGAGCTGCTCACGAAGCTGGTCGAACTCGCACTCCAATAATCGCTCAATCGTCATGTGGTCGTAATTAATCGATATGTCTCCGTCTGCCAGCGCCGAATCAATCGAGACGCTAACTGGCTGACCGGACAATTCTTCGGCGAGCCGTTCCTCAGGCACCCAGGCTGCCATGGCTTCAGAAACCTTTATTTCGACAGGAATATCCGTCGGTAACTCAGCCTGCTGAAACGCCCGCTGCAGGTATTCGCGAAAAAAGGCTTCGTCTGTTTGCAACGCATGCAGGCAAACTGTTTTGGCAATATCAAGGGAAAGATCAGTGACCACTGGCCACACTCTCGGCAATGCCATCATTTCCCGGGCAATTACCTCCACAACCCGCTCTACCAAGGCCTCTGTCTGCTGACTTTCTAAGTTACATTGACGGATACCCTCTGCAATACCCTCTTGATAACGCGCCTCTAACAGCGCATCCATGTCAATGGGTTCCTCCTCGAGGGAGACCTCTCCATCCACCTCACCATCCACGACCGCATCGGGCGCCTCTGTTGACGATTCTCCTTCGGCTAGTGCTTCTGCTTCGTTATTGGACTCGTCGTTGAGGTTCTGCCAATGCGATGTTTCAAAGCCGAGAGACCGCTCCGCTATGTCTCCAGCGATGGAAGCCTCGCTAAAGGCTTTCGCCCGGCGATCGGCGGCGAGGAGCTCATTAAGCTCCCAAACAACGGTGTCATTGGCTTTAGACAAAATCATCTCCGCGACCGGCGAGCACCAGCTCTCCAGAGTCAGAAAGCTTTCTGGCAATCCTCATAATATTCTTCTGCGCGTCCTCTACGTCCGAGATGCGCATGGGGCCCTTCGATTCCATATCATCAATAAACATGGCTTTCGCTCGCTGCGACATGTTGTCGAAAAATTTGTCGCGGGTTTCTTCACTCGCACCCTTCAGCGCCACCATCAGCAGATCTGATTCAATATTTCTCATCATGACCTGAATGGCACGGTTATCAACCATAGAGAGGTTTTCAAAGGTGAACATTTGGTCTTGAATCTGCAATGTCAGATCTTCATCGAGGCTGGTCAGCGACTGCATCACAGACGTCTCCATTTCAACCTTTACAAAGTTCATGATTTTGGCTGCCGTCTTGACGCCGCCAAAGCTGGAGGATTGCGCAGAAGAATTACTGGAGAACTGCTGCGACATGATTCTCTCGAGCTCGTCCATCGCTGAAGGCTGAACTGTCTCTAAGCTCGCCACGCGCTGCATTACCTCGCCCCGATTTTCCGGAGGGAGAAAACTGAGCACATCTGCCGCCACGTCGTATTCCAGTACCGAAAGAATAATGGCGATCACCTGAGGATGTTCGTTGATGATCATATCGGAAATGGCGCGGGCATCCATCCAGCGAAGAATCTCTAGCCCCTTCGTTGAGCCTCCGGGAAGAATCCTGCTGAGGACGGTGCTTGCTTTATCGTCGCCGAGCGCCCGCTTTAGCACTGACTCTACATAGTCCGTAGTCCCCAAACCCAGGTTGGTTTGTTGTTTGATGGTACCAACAAAATCGTCCAGCACGGCGCTCACCGTTTCTTGTGAGAGGTCAACTACGCCCACCATTGCGGAGCCAAGCGCTTGCACCTCACGCGGGTTGAGATAGCGAATAATGTCCGATGCTTGAGTCTCCCCCACCAACAGCGTGATCACGGCGGCGCGCTCAGTAGTGGTCATTGTCTCCAGCTCAGCTCGCGCAATGTCTGAGAGCTCTTTGTCTTCTACACCAGGTGTCGCTTTTTTTGCTGCTTCAGCCATTGCATCTCTCCCCTAAACGGGCTTGATCATCTTCTTTAGTACATTAGCAACACGCCCAGCATCCTCTGCCACTAACAAACGTACGACGGCCACTTTGTCATCGTAACTGTTTGCTGTATCGAGCATGTCGGCGGAAATCGCGGATTTCTTGGGCTTGAGCTTGGCCTTAATCTCGTCAAGCGACTCGCCCTCCTCAAGTGCTTTTCTGTCAGCAATGCTGAGCTCTCCATCGATCAGTTGTTCTGCCAACAGCGCGTCACTCTCCTCAATCTTGGGCATGTAAACCCTTAAGACCGGTGCAATCACCAACAGGAAGAACGCGATCAAACCGATAGACGTCATGCCGTGACGGCCCCATTCAATAATGGCGGGGTCCTTGTGCCACGGCAGTTGGTAGTCTTGAGGCGGATCGGTGAAAAAGGGCGCAGATCGGATCGTGAGTGCATCACCTCGCTCCGCATTGTAGGGTAATGCAGTCAGCACCAGACCTCGCAATTGCTCTAACTCGTCAGCCATATAACGCTGTAATTCAGCACTGGGAATCGGCGCCAAGGTCGCGGCGGCACCCTCTAGAGCGCCAGCGTCACCCTCGGTCGGTTCGCCGTCTAATAAGTCCCCTGTATTCAAAGGCTGTTCATCAAGTGACGCGTAATAGCGGCGTTTTGCGAGGTCTCTGAGTGCTTCTTCATTGACAATCACACCGGCGGTCATCGAGACAACACGACCTGCTTGCTCTTTGACAAAAGTAATCTCTTTGTCGAGTTCGTAATTGCGGGTTGTTTGTTCGCGCTCGGTCGTCGCTGTTTCGGTATTGACAGGGTTGGCCGCCTCTTCACCTTCAGGTATCACTTCAGGCTGATCCGGTGGAATGTTGGTGGTGCCGCCGGGTATACCCGATGCCGCGATACCGGTCTGGGAGTCTGACGTAATGACTTCTGACCGCACTTCGGCACGCTCTGGCTCAAAATCGAGGAACTGTTCGCGAGTGGTTTCGCGCTGGGTAAAATCCATTTCCAGATTCACAACGGTGCGCACGTTCCCGCCACCCAGAGCGGGAATCAGCAACTCACGGATTCGCTCAGCCAATTCAGTCTCGCGCTCCGCCTCAAAACGTGCATTGTTGAGTGCGGGCGTACCATCCTTGTCGGCGTTACTACCCGTTAACAGGTTGCCATAATGATCTACCACCGTAACGTCTTGTGTCGCTAAGTAGGGAACACTGGCGCTCACCAAATGAACAATCGAGAGTACTTGCGCGGGGTCTACGACTCGACCGCGATACGGCTTTACAATGACCGACGCCTTAGCAGGCTGTCTATCACGGACAAAGACACTTTGTTTAGGCG
>JADHNP010000128.1 GCA_016779445.1 Luminiphilus sp.
CGCCAGTAGCTGTCAGCAAGCACCACAACACCCGCTCGGATCGCCTTAACTTTGACGACTCCGGGCATGCTCAAGGCTGTGCTGGCATCAAAGTCAACCACCCTGCCCCCATGAACCGGCGGCCGCGCAATCGAGCCATACAGCATACCCGGCAATTTGATATCGATACCGAACTGAGCACTACCATCGACCTTGCCGGCGCCCTCGTAACGCTTGGTGGGCTTGCCGAGGATCCGAAATTGACTGGGATCCTTCAGCGTGACGGCATCGGGAGGCTGAATCTCTAGCCGATGAATGGTCTCCAGTAACGCCCCATAACTACTGCTTCGCCCGGTTTCCAGATGCTGCACCGTACCGTTCTCGGTGGTGAGCTCAGCTCCCGGCACCTGCCAGCTTCTGGCCGCCGCCTCCAGTAGCATTGCGCGCGCCTTGGCGCCCGCGGTTCGCATTGGAATAAAGGTGCTGCCGGTTGTCACAGACCCCGCGGTCAGATACTCGCGAAACAGCGGCGAGTAGTATTCAGGGGTGGTTGGTGCGGCCTCAAGCACAATGCTGCGATAGTCCACGTCCAGCTCTTCCGCCAACATCATGCTCATCACGGTATACGCCCCGTTGCCGAATTCCGAGTTATTGGCAAGCATGGTGATGACGTTGTTGGGGTCAATACGAACAAAGCTGTTCATCATGGCGCCCGCACCTGCCGCGTGCGCCTTTCGAGAAAACGTGACGGGACATTGGGCAGCAAACAAGAACGCGCCGCCCGCCTGAACAAACTGCCTGCGGTTCAGCACGCCCGAGCTCATATTCTCACTCATGCGCTCTGCTCCTCTGTCATCCACAGGGCCGCCAAGTGCACGGCTGTGCGTATCCGCGGGTACGTGCCACACCGGCAAATATTGCCCGCCATGGCGGTATCGATTTCTGCATCGGTCGGATTGGGATTTTCCGACAACAGCGCCGATGCGGCCATAATCTGACCCGACTGACAGTAACCGCATTGCGCCACATCCGTTTCCAACCAGGCACGCTGCACGGGCGACAGGCCCTTCTCGTCCGCCTGGCCTTCAATGGTCTGGATCTGCTTTCCCGCCACTGCGGAGACCGGCGTGACACAGGAGCGAATTGCGCGACCCTCCAGATGAACCGTGCAGGCGCCGCACTGGGCGATGCCACACCCGAACTTTGTGCCGACCATATTCAGCTCATCCCGTAGCACCCACAGGAGTGGCGTATCGGCATCACTCTTGATCTGAAGCGCCTTACCGTTGACCGTCAGCTTCATGCTTTACCCCCTGAACCTCGATCGATGGAGATAATATGACACCGCCAGGGCGATTGATAAAGCGCTCCGTGTGGGGGTGTGCGATGGGCGCCCCGAGGGTGCACCGGCGCATACACTACCGGTCAGCTCGCTAACAAAGCCCGGGACGCCACCTCAAAGTGTGTACACTTTTATGCATGATGTATACACTCGGGTCTACAGGAAACCACATTGATCGTTAGCGCCCGTCGCTATCAGGGAGAATCAGCATGGAAGTCCATCGCGTCAGCACCTACCTCGATGTCGAGCATGCCCTGCGCATCACTGATCTAAAGCAATCCCTCTACGACGAGGGCAAGATCCTCATGGACAAGGTTTTGGTGACGCTTCACGGGGACGAACACCGCCAGCGACGCTCGATAGAAAGCCAGCTATTCCGGAAAAACTTTTTCAGAGTCTATGAAAATGAGGTCTTTCCCGATCTACTCAGAGAGACTCTGGACCAATTTCTCACCGACTCATCACTCGATCTCAAAGAGCTCGGCTACCGCATCATGGTGCATCTATCACTGTCCTTCGCCGGAATTGACCGAATAGAAGGAACCGTAGAAGAAGCCGATGCCCAGCATCGATTGTTGATCCAACTCGGTCAGGCCGCCACCATCGGCCAATTCAAGGGCGACCGGGAGCCGATCTTTCAGGAGATCCGAGAGGCCATCGACGAATTTCGGGAACGCTTTTTCCTTCCCTCACGCGCTCGCCGTCTGGCTATTCTTGAGGAATACCGAGCGGGCAATCTCAGTGAGGAGGCACTACCGCGAGACATCCTGACGATCTTATTAATGCATGACGCCGAGTTATCCATGCCGGACGAATTGATGGTCCGGGAAGTCGCCTTCTTTTATCTCGCAGCGTCACACACGTCGGTCCATACCCTGGTACACGCCACCAATGAGCTCTTTAACTGGTGTGCTAATGAGAACAACACACCCGAAGAAATCGTCGCGAACCCGCACCAACTGCAAAGGTTCGTATTGGAGAGCATGCGCCTCCATCCCTCAAGCCCCGAGGCTTGGCGCCGGGCTGAAGCCGACGTCACGCTGGCAGACGGGCGGCTCATACCGAAAGGTGACAAGGTGGTCATCGAGCTGCAGACCGCAAACCGGGATGTCACCGTATTTGGTGAAGATGCGACCGAATTTAATCCGCTGCGAACCCTTCAAGGGCGCATCAGCCCCGCCGGAATGTCGTTTGGTGGCGGTATGCATGTCTGTCTTGGCATGAATCTGGTTGCCGGCACTGTGTTGCGAGATAGCGAAGCCCCCAACCCGGAGAACCATCAATTCGGCACCGTCACCTTGATTATCAAAGAGCTGATCGAACGGGGAATGCTCCCCAACCCGGACCAGCCGCCGCAGAAAATCGAGGCGTCGGAGCGAGATGTCTGGGCAACCTATCCGGTTCTGTTCTGAATCAATGAACGCGCCCGCCAAGGTTACCGGCTATCAGCACGCACATACTGCGCTCTGCGATCGGCGCCTGGTGCAGTCGATGTACGGCGAATGTGACGTGCTCATGGAGCGCGTGCTACTGACCCTGCACGGAGAACCCCATGCCTGCCGCAGAGCCATCGAGTGGAAGTTGTTTCGCCGGGACTTTGCGCGCTACTACGAACGTGAGGTTTATCCCGTCACGCTCGCACAAACGCTGGCGGCCTACCTCGACCAAGGGCGTCTCGATCTGCCCGAATTTGGCTTTCGAGTGAACATTAACCTGAGCGCGGATATCGCGGGGATTGATCGCCCCGAAGGCTCTGAAAGTGAAACCGATGCGTTGGTCGCCTTTACCCGGAAATTCAGTGAGGGCGCGACGCTGTTTCATTCCACTCGAGAGAAAGAAGTCGTTCGCCAAGAGGTTGCCGATGCCCTCGCGCAGTTCAACACACGCTTTCTAACACCATCAAAACGACGCCGCGAGGCTATCCTTGAAAAAGTCGCTCGGGGGATGCAGTCCGAAGACCAGGCGCCACGAGACATTCTGACCGTGCTGCTGGCCAATCGTGACGATCAGGACCTTAATGACGACATGATCCTGCGCGAAGTGGCGTTCTTTATGCAGGCCGGTGCACACAGCTCAGCCAACGCCCTGACCCACGCTTTCCATGAGCTTGAGCAATGGTCTGAGGCACACCCGGAAGACCGCATTCGGCTTAAAACCGATGATCGTTTTTTGCAACGCTGCGTGCACGAAAGTCTGCGACTTCATCCGGCAAGCCCCGTTGCCTGGCGCGAGGCCAGTGAATCATTTTCGCTTCCTGACGGCACGCCCGTCGCCGCTGGGGACAGCGTGCTGATTGACCTGATGTCAGCAAACCTCGAGACATCGCTATTCGGTCAGGATGCTGCATCATTTAATCCGAATCGCGAAGTCGCGAATCGCATACCAACGTTTGGCCTCACCTTTGGCATCGGGATTCACACCTGTTTCGGACGGGATATCGCGGGCGGGCTTGGCAATGCCAAAGATTCGGACGAGGCACCTCACTTGGGCACGCTGACCAATCTGCTGAAAAGCCTCCTCCAGCATGACGCGCGTCCTGATCCTGCTCGCCCTCCTGTGGCGGATACCGCGACAGAGCGCCCCAACTGGGGCAGCTACCCGCTTCTTGTCGGTGCGCCGCAATCGGTGCAGTCAACGGGATTGACCAGATGAGCACCCGAGACCCCACACAGGCAGACGCGGTTCGTCTTGCGATTGAGAGCGATATTTTTAATGGTCGATTAGCGCCGGGGGCTGCCCTTGAGGAAGGCCGTCTTGCGTCGCGCTTTGGGGTTTCCCGCACCCCGGTAAGAGAGGCCATTACACAGCTCGTTCAAGCAGGCATTGTCTCCAAGAGCGCGCACAAGCGAGCCGTTGTCGCCGAGTTGGAGCCGGGTACACTTCTCGAGTTATTTGAGGCATTGTCAGAACTCGAGGGCGCAGCCGCGTTCTTGAGCACATCAAGGATGGCACCGGGTGAAAAGACCGAGCTCATGGCCATTCACGAGGCCGCGGCGGAGAACTTACGTCACCAGGGTGATCCCAATAAATATGCCGAATTGGGCAGTGCCTTCCACCAAACTATTGTGCGAGGCTGCCACAACAAAGTATTAATCGACACCGCCGAATGGCTCGCACTCAGGGTCCTCCCCTATCGACGCTTTCAGGTTGTCGCTGCCGGAAGGTTAGAAATCAATCAGTCAGATCACGATGACATCATTTCCGCTATCTTTGCTGGGGACGCCAAGGCCGCCCGCGAACGTATCCAGCGCCACACATTGGAGCAAGGAGATGCGTTGATGCGCTTCATCGCGCTTAACAAAACCTCGCACGAAGACTTTCATCCAACCGCGCTCACTGAGGGACAAAGACTATGAGCCAAGCATACACCTTGATCCGCAACGGGCTCATTATTGACGGGACCGGTGCTGAACCATTTGCCGGCGACGTACTGATCTGTGACCAACGAATTGTGGCCGTGGGCGCTGAGGCTAGTGCTAGCTGCCCGGTCGATACCGTCGCGCGGGATGTCGATGCCACCGGATGTCGGGTGTTGCCGGGACTCATAGACAGTCACTGCCACATCAGCTTTGACCATCCCAACAGTAACGACGAGCTCTTTTTCCATCGGCGCTATGGACTTGCAGCGCTGGTTGCTGGCGTGAACGCACAAAAAGTGCTGCGCGCCGGATTTACCAGCTTTTTTGACGCTGATTGCGTGTTTGATGTTGGGGTGGATTTGCGAGATGCCATCGAAGGAGGGGTCATTGAAGGGCCCCGGATGACCACCGGGGGAAATGTACTGATCAACTGCGTGGGCGGCACCGCGACCCGACTACTGCCCGACGAGGGCACTCGTGGCTACGCTCGGATCGTCCACACGCCGGACGAAATCGTTCGAGAGATCCACAAGCAGATCAAAACAGGCGTGGACTGGATCAAAGTGCATGTCAGCGGGCTACCCATTCGACCG
>JADHNP010000129.1 GCA_016779445.1 Luminiphilus sp.
GCTCGGGCATCGAATGCAGATGCGGGTGGAGGGTAAACATGATGCTGGGCAGAGCGATCGTGTGGCTGGTGCTAGGGGGTGCGTTGCTCTCCGGCATGGCTGTTGCACAGGATTTTCAAGGGTTGCGCGATGCAATGACGCCGGAGGAGTTGGAGGCCGCTGGGCTAGATAATTTATCCCCCGAGCAGCAGCAGTTTTTGGATGGGTGGTTGCGCCAGCGATTTATGGCGCCTTCTGCAACTGATGCGGTAGGCCAAACAGGCACCAACAGCGCTGCCACCGGAAACACAAATCCCGGGGGCGGCTCCATTGCCGCAGGCAACAGTAAGGCCAGAGACAATGACGCGATGGAGGCGGAAATCGAGCGCCGCGTGGCCATCGAGGTGGAGGCGGCCATCAGTAAGGCGAAGGACGAGGAGGCCGCCGAAGAGGCAGCGCGGGAGGCCTCCAAGGACGAGCCGTTCGAGGCGGACATTGTCGGTCCCTTCTCGGGGTGGAGCGGAAAAACAGTGTTTACGCTCAGCAACGGTCAGGTATGGCGGCAGCGCAACGGCAGCAATTACCGGCACACGGCTAATGGACAAACGGTGGAAGTGAAGAAAAACTTTATGGGCTTATGGACGATGAGGGTGAAATCCTCCGGCCGCACGATAGGGGTCTACCGGATCGACTGAGGGGTGACGCCCGCCCGCTAAGGGTAATTTATTGGCAGAAAATGTGTCTTTCTCAGGAAAGTTCCCCCTTCAAGCAGTAAATATTTCACAAATGTGACATTTCTCTCTCTCCTTACCCTTGGCCAACAGAGTATTCTTGAGAGTCATCCGGGTCTTTGGGCTCCGGCTGGAGCGCTCAACCAAAACAAACAAAGAGGTTTCTTATGAACGCACTCAATAAGCGACAGCTAAGCTTGGCCGTATCAGCGGCTCTGGCAACCACGCTGACAAGTGGCTTGGCCTTCGGTCAAGACGACGACGAGACAGTCGAAGAAGTGATCGTAACCGGTACGCGTATTGCGACCACTGACGGCTTCGGTGCTACGAGCCCCGTTACCGTTGTAACGGCTGAAAACATCAAAAACTTGGGCTTCGTTAACATCGAGCAAGTTTTAAACAGCCTGCCATCGATCGAGACCAGCCAGAACAACAACATTTCAAACGGTTCATCGGGTACAGCAACGGTTGATTTGCGCGGTATTGGAACCAACCGTACCCTGGTCCTTGTCAACGGTCGTCGTATGACGGCGGGTGCTGCGGAAGAGCAGGCTCCTGATATTTCACAAATTCCAACAATCGCCCTTGAGCGCGTCGATGTGCTCACCGGTGGTGCGTCGGCTACTTACGGTGCGGACGCGGTGGCGGGTGTTGTTAACTTTGTCACCCGACGCATGGACGGCGTTGAAGTTCGCGTGGGCTGGAGTGGCTACCGTCACGACAACAGTAACGGCTACATTCAAGGTCTCTTGGATGCGCGTAACTTCGACTATCCCTCCGGCACAGAAGGTCCGGACGGCGAGAACGACCAGATCGATATTGCCATGGGTATGGACTTTGCCGATGGCAGAGGTAACGCCACGGTATACGCCAGCTGGCGAGAGCAGGAAGAGCTACGTCAAGAAGCGCGGGACTATTCATCCGGTGCTCTTACAGGCTCAGGACTGGGCGTAGGCGGTTCTGCCAACGCGATTATTCCTAACTTCGATATCTACCCTTATGTAGATGGCGCACTCGATTACGATGCTGGTAACTTCTTCGGTAACGTTAATTCCAGCGGTGGACTGACGCCATGGGATGGCACCAACCGCTATAACTACGCCCCAATCAACCACTTCCTGCGGCCTTTGACCCAGTGGAACGCTGGTGCGTTTGTTGATTACAAGATCAACGACCACTTCACGCCATACATGGAGATGATGGTCTCGAGCGCCCAGACCCGAGCTCAGATCGCTGAATCGGGCACCTTCTTCGTTGAAGCCTACATCCTAGGCCTTGAGGACCTGCCTCCGGCGTTCGCGGCCGACCTGGCCAACGAAATACCAGGCTACGACACCTTTGGTATCTATGTTGGTAAACGTAACGTTGAGGGTGGCCCTCGTTCAAACAACTTCTCAAACGATGGTCTTCGGATAGTCTTGGGCACGAAGGGTGAGATCAATGACCAGTGGTCTTATGATGTCAGCTACCTCCACGCCCAGGCGCGTCAAAACTCGACGTACATCAATGACTTCTTTGCGCCCAACATCACCGCGGTCTTGAATCAGGATGCGTGTGACGGCGGCTGTCCTGGCTACTCAGTCTTCACCCCTAACGGTGTGACAGCTGCACAGGCAAACAGCCTCACTGGTACTGGCATGCTGAGCAGCCAAAGTATTACTGAGGTTATTAACGGCTACGTCACGGGTGACCTGTTCTCGATTGGTGGTGCCAACCCCATCAAGATTGTCGTGGGTTATGAATGGCGCAGCGAAGACTTCGACCGCACCTCGGACACAGTCTTTGCCGAAGGTCAATTGCTCGGCCAGGGTGGTCCTACCCCATCACTGGGCGGTAAGTTCAATGTTTCGGAATTCTTCGGCGAAGCCAATATCCCGCTGACGGATAGCTTGGTTGCCGACTTGGCATACCGTTACTCTGACTACAGCACCGTTGGAGGGCAGAGCACCTACCGCCTCGGTCTGGATTGGCAGCCCATTGACTTGGTTCGTCTTCGTGCCGGTTATAACCGCGCTGTTCGTGCTCCCAACGTGGCAGAGCTATTTTCAGTCAATAACTTGGGTCTTTGGGCCGGTGCTGACCCCTGTGCGGGCGCCAACCCTGAGTACTCGGCTGCCCAGTGTGCGCTGACCGGTGTGACTGCTGCTCAATACGGTAGTGTGGTGCAGAGTCCGGCGGATCAGTACAACCAGGTCACAGGTGGCAATGTAAACCTTGACGTGGAAGAAGCCGATACCATTACCGTGGGTGTGGTGTTGACCCCCACCGACAATCTCACCGTGTCTTTGGACTATTGGAACATCGAGATTGAGAACACGATCGCAACCGTAGGCGCTGAGAACATTGTTCGCCAGTGTGCTACCAACGGCGTGTTGTGTGATGCAATCACGCGTGGTCCTACCGGTAACCTGTGGCAGGGTGAAATCCCTCGCGTATTTAACGGCCTGCAGAACATTGGTACTGGCGTAACCTCTGGTGTCGACGTTGCAGCAGCATGGTCGATGGACGCGCTGGGCGGCACCTTTGGCGTAAACTTAGCGGGTACCTATCTCGCAGAGTGGGAGATTGAAATCCTACCCGGTGAGGCCTTTGACTGCGTGGGGTTGATCAGCAGCCGTTGTTATCCAAAGCCTGAGTGGCGTCATACGATGACAGCCAGCTACGACAGCAACAGCTTCTGGGCGGTCACTGCCCGCTGGCGTTTCTTCGACGGTGTTGATTACGACGGTTCGCTGACTAGCACGCGTTCAGAGGGTGCCGACGCGATCGTTCAGGACAACGTTTCTGGCTCTGAAAGCTATCTCGACTTGAATGCGACGGTACGCTTCCTCGGCGACTCCGAGCTGCTCGTTGGTATTAACAACGTGTTAGACGAAGAGCCACCATTGGTCGGTGGTACCTTGTCCAGCAACGCCAACGCTATCGCTGGTTTCTACGACACCTTGGGTCAGTACCTGTTCGCTCAGGTTACTTTCCGCTTCTAAGGAAACGGTTGCACCTGGCAGCAGATGCTGCATAAATCAAAGCGGGCTTTATGCCCGCTTTTTTTTGCCTTGCTAAAATGAATTATGGAAAACGTTAATCAACAGCTGACCCACTGGCAGCGGCAAGTGGCTGCAGATCCCCATAATGCAACCGCCTGGTTTAATCTGGGCTGGTGGTCAAATAAGGCGGGTCTCTTCACCCAGGCGGTGAAAGCCTATGAGCGGTCGCTTGCTTGCGGCCTTAGCGACCCCGAGGAGGCGATAAGCAACCTTGCTTCCGTGTACTCGGAACGGCTGGCCAATCCAGCTGCTGCTGCGCAATGGCTTGATCGAGCACTTGATACTTACCCGAACTACTATCCGGCGGTGTTCAATCGTGCTCATCTCGCCGAGCAAACCGGTGATCGCGAGTTGGCCTGTCAGCTTTTTGCGCGTGCTGCAACATTATCCCCAGACGATCCTTATGCACTGGCCCGCCTCGTGGAGGCCGATCCGACGCTGACACTGGACTCGGCGGCCGGACGAAAATTGGAGGAGCTCGCAGGTAACAATCCCGATGTGCTCATGGCGCTGTATCGCTTACGGGAGCGGGCGGGGGATCATGCCAGTGCGTGGGGTTCACTTGTTCAGGCGAACGAGGCTGACAAGGTCAAACAACCCGCTTGGCCTGGGGCTCAATGGCGCAGTCTGATCTTGGACCAGCTTCAGAGTAATCTTCCCTCGGCGGCCACTGATTCGCCCGAAGGAGATGCGCCTGTCTTTATTCTCGGGATGTTCCGAACTGGGTCGACACTGCTTGAGCAGATTCTTGCCGCTCATCCGAGATTCAACCCCCTGGGAGAGTCTGAATTTTGGCCGCGGGAAATACATGCCTTGGGTGGTGGCATGATTAAACCGGGAAGACGGCCTGACGCCAGTGAGCAGATGGAGATCAAGTCGCGATGGCGAGAACATCTGGTTGACCGTCGCGCCTCGAAGGAAGTGAGGGTAACTGACAAGCGCCCGGATAATTTATTTCATATCGCTACGATCCTTGATGTACTCCCGGAAGCCAAGATTATCGTCACCGAGCGTGATTGGCGAGATACCCTTGTCTCTGTTTATGGGACCCGCCTGCACCCTCAACATGGCTATGCAACTGAGCCGATGGCGATTGCTCAGCACATCGCCCTGTGCAGGCAAGTCGCTGATTTTTGGGTGGAGGCACTGCCTGACAAGATACGAAAGGTCAGTTACGAGGCTTTGGTCGACGATCCCGAGTCGACGCTGAGAGCGCTTTTTGCTTGGTTAGATGAGGATTGGGATCCCGCGTGTCTGGATTTTCACACGCTAGATAATTCGGTTCGCACGGCCAGCGTATGGCAGGTAAGAGAGCCTTTGGGTAGCAGCCGGAAGGGGCGTTGGCGGAGTTACGAAGAGCCCCTGCGCGAGATCTTTAACTCGGTTCTGGATGAGCCGCTACCCCCAGTGTTCTCGGTGTAACAAGAGGATGTGGATCAGGGAACTTTGCGCGCTCTCGTTAATGGCGGTACTGGCAACAGTTACCAGTTTCT
>JADHNP010000029.1 GCA_016779445.1 Luminiphilus sp.
CCTACCGAGAAAAAGAACACCACCAGAAAAAAATCTCGCAGGGGCTTTAGACTCATAGCGATGTATTGCGCGATAGGACTACTGGCAATACTGACTCCCGCTACGAATGCGCCGATCTCCGCCGACAATCCGATCCAAATCGCCAACTCCGCCATACCAAGACACCAACCAATGGACAGCAGGAAAATGTATTCGTGATAGCGATCAAAACGTTTAATCAAAGCAAGTAAAATGGTTTTTACGCTGGCCCAACTCACCAATGCCAAAAGTGGCAGTGTTACCAGAGGCATCAATAAATCACGCACCGCGTACTCACCCCCACCTACACTCTCCATCACTACTAGCACAACGATCGCAATGACGTCTTGAAACAGCAACAGGGCGATCATCAGCTCTCCTAGATGCTTGTGGTGAAGTACGGTGGTCGGCAGCAATTTAATGCCAATAATCGTGGACGAAAAAACCAAGGCTGTACCGATGAGAATCGAGTCGAGATGGGTGAACGAAAAAAGGCGACTCAACGCGTAACCTGCCACTCCAAAAACGAGGGTGCTCAAGACAGCGACTAGTGTGGATTGGCGCAAACTGTTCCAAAGGGCACTGGGCTTCATATCGAGGCCCAATAAGAAAAGCAGCAAAATAATCCCTACATGGCCAGCCCCCGACACCAGGGTCGTGTCTGAAACCAGCCCAGCCCCGTAAGGACCCAAGGCAACACCAAGCGCGATGTAGGCAATGATGATGGGCTGTCGCGCATAAAGCGCGAGCGACGACAGTACAGCCGCCCCAAGAAAGATAACGGCAAACGTAAAAGTAATGCCGCTATCCATTATTGGCGCGTCTCAGTCGACCTTCTGCATCAGCGGCATCAAGCGATATCCGTCGAACTTGACGCGCTCAGAGGGAATGTAGTGCCGCACAACAAAGTTGAAAACCCCACTGTCATTGCTGATGGGTAGATTATTCAGGGCATCGGCACCGCAGCCCATGTTAACGGTATAGGTGCCGTCTTCGTTGCGCGTGGCAATGTCTGAACTCATGTGAGCCACGTCGTCAAACATAAAGCCATTCTCGTCATAGACCGTAAAAGACCAGAACGCGCCGTTATCCGGATCCTCAAATGTGGCTGAGTAACACCCTTCGGCCGGGAAGTTGGGCGAGCTTTCGTAGAGATTGTCGACGAGCTGCGCGCCACCCCAGCCAAGGGCAGCCCCTACAGTGTACTTATCAACGTTGTAGAGACCTCTGGAGGCATCCGTAGGTGCTGTGAACATGCCTTTCACAAAGTCCGCGCCATAGGTATCCACCAGTTCAGGCAGCCTCTGACGCAAGGCGAGCTCCGCTGCCTCGAAGCTTTCCCGGTTAACGGGTTCGGCAGAAAATGGGGTGGCGCTTCCGGCATTGATGGTCATACCGTCCTGAATCGCGTTGGCTTCCGCCTCGGTCAAAGTACTGTCTAGTCGAACAATCAGATACATGTGTGAACCATAGTGCGTTGCCAGCTCAAAGGTGCCGCTTCCGTATGACATGGGCTGGATGCGATGGTCCATTGTGACCGGCTGCACCGATACGTACTTCCCTTCGGGGACGGATGGGATAGTAATCGAGGTCCCAGCCGAAACATCCACTACGGCAAAACTATAAAAGGTATCGCGATTCATCCGCACGACGGGCTGGTCGTCTGTGGGAGTCAGCTTGCGACCATGTGCGAAGTCATTCACTGCGGCTCGGCCCTGCGCAATGAGCAGCTGACGAGATGTCTCAAGCGTTGGATAATTCTCTTCGGTGGCTGTCATACCATCGGGCTGGAAAAACCCGTCAATCGACGTGACGGGCTCCGCCACTGCAGCCGCAACCCAGCCAATTGTCGTTGCGATAATCACTGTACATGTGGCTAACCACTTACTTTTGAATATTTCGGAATTCATCGTTTTACTATGCTCCAATTAATCGCTAAAAAAACACCTAAAGATCTCTTTCGCGCCAAACCCGCGTCTGAGCGTGGGGCTTAGGTTAGCACTTCTAGACCTGAAAACGCAGCTGTCCCCGAGGCATACCCGCTAGTGCGGCGACCCAACTGATTATAATGGGGCTTGGCAATCCACATACACGGGTTAAAATGCGCGCCGCCAAAAGCCCATCATTTATCGTACTAAAAATACAGTGAGCCTAATTTATGTCAAAAAGCAAAATCGAAGACGGCATGGCGGATGCAATTGCCGCCACCGGTATCATTAGCGTTGTTCTGCTGACACTCATTATATGGTTAAACGGCTTACCCAGCTAAACTGATCAAACGGTCAAAAAGCGGTTTGTCTACGTTACCGCCACTCAGCGTTATCGCTACCCGCTGTCCTTGAAATCGCTCAGGCCAAGCCAACAGGCACGCCACACCAATTGCGCCGCTAGGTTCAAGACGCAATCCCAAATGCTGCCACACTAACCGCATTGCTGTAACGACCCTGCTATCGGGCGCTGACAGGCCTTGTGTGTGGTTGAGTGTGTTAATAGCAAACGTGAGGACTCCCGGCTCACGTGCCATGAGTCCATCGCATAGCGTGGGAGTGGTAGAGGTGAGTGCAATCCTCCGTCCAGCTGCAAAGGATTGCTGGTGGTCTGCCCAATCTTCTGGCTCCGCCGTATAGATTCTCAACCTAGGCTGGTGAGACCGGAGATAGGTACCCACTCCAGCGGCGAGACCGCCCCCGCCTGCGCACACAATGACGCTATCGAGCTCGCCCGGGACCTGCGTTTGTATTTCTGCGCCGCAGGTACCCTGGCCCGCTATCGTATGCCAATCGTCGTAAGGTTTTATCAGAGCCACTGAAGCATCGACGAGCAAGGCGTTGGCAATCTGTTCCCGATCTTCAATCTGTCGATCGTAATAAATAATCCGAGCGCCCAAGGAGATGATTTGCCGGACTTTTGTCTGAGGGGCATCACTGGGCAGCACGATTGTCGCGGCTGTTCCTAGACAGCGCGCGGCGTAAGCCACACCAATACCGTGGTTACCGGATGAAAAAGCGACAACCGCATTGATATCGCCTTGCCCTGTGATAGCGGACATTGCATTCAGCGCACCCCGGATCTTGAACGAGCCCGTTGCCTGTAAGCATTCAGCTTTTAGTAAGACTTCGCCATCAATGAGCTGATCAAGCGCTTGTATTCGCAGTAATGGCGTTTGTGAAGAATGTTGGGCGATCCTGGGTATGGCCAGTTTAATATCTGCACACAATGCAACGAGATCGGGCTCGGATGTCATGGCAGGAGTGATGTGACCACGAGTAGCAATGCACCGATAAATAGTCCCGTGAGCACAACGCCAACAACGACAAATTGCAGCAAGGAGCCTCTTGCGAAGTCCCGATCCCTAGTGG
Source organism: Luminiphilus sp. (assembly GCA_016779445.1). Classification (GTDB taxonomy): domain Bacteria; phylum Pseudomonadota; class Gammaproteobacteria; order Pseudomonadales; family Halieaceae; genus Luminiphilus. The sequence goes on from JADHNP010000029.1 coordinate 3,378, forward strand.
CGGCACTTTGAATACCGATAGCAGCTGAGAGTCCGGAGAGAATGGTCTGGGCCCATGTTAATGACGCTTCTTCCTTGGCCAGGTCTCCATTGGCTTGTGGATCGAGACCACAAGGTTTTGGTGATTCATAATCGTTTCTTGGCGCAGTCATTGGTCAAAAACCGGTTTAGCATACTCAACGAAGTGTAGACCTTTCCAGCTGATCGGGCATTGCGTGACGAGTCCTAAAAATAGTCTATCGGTGGGCTTATCGGTTCACTGTCGCGCCTTTATGTGAGGAATGCCCGCTTTAGATTGGCAGTCAACAGCAATCCGGTTATTATCCGAGTGTTTTACTCAGGTATTAGAACTAAAAATCATGATTACCATTACTGAATCAGCTCAAGAATATTTGGCGGAACTATTGTCAAAACAGGAGGATGCGCTTGGTGTAAGGGTGTTTATCAACGACCCGGGAACGCCGAGAGCGGAAACCTGTATCGCCTACTGCCGCGAGGGGGATCTCGAGGAGGGTGATGTTGAGCAAGAATTTGAATGCTTCAAAGCTTGGTTTCAGAGTCGAAGCATTCCCTTTTTGGAAGATGCGCTCGTTGATTACTCCCCGGACAGAATGGGTGGCCAACTGACAATTAAAGCGCCCAACGCAAAAATGCCCAGAGTATCGGACGACAGCCCCATCGAAGATCGTATTAATTATGTTCTTTACAACGAAATCAACCCGTCGCTTGCTGCACATGGTGGTGAAGTGTCTCTGATCGAAGTCACTGAAGATCAGTTTGCCATACTCCGTTTCGGCGGTGGGTGTCAGGGGTGCAGCGCTGTCGATATGACGCTAAAAGGAGGCGTCGAGAAAACGCTTCTGGAGCAAATACCGCAGCTAGCTGGGGTGCGTGATACCACGGATCATAGCGATCGCAGTCAGGCTTATTATTAGCTTAGGGTGCTCTATCGGTGGACGCACACCGTCGCTCTTTAACTGAGCGCCGCAGCGTCTCAGCCAGCTCCTCGATGAGCGCCTCGGTGCTTGCCCAACTGATGCAGCCGTCGGTGACGGAGACCCCGTAGCGCAAATTTGAAGCGTCTGTCGAAATGCTCTGGCTACCCGCCTCTAGGTTACTTTCGAGCATCAGGCCAACAATAGAGCGATTGCCCGCCACAATTTGCGCTGCCACATCGCGAGCGACAGCAGGCTGACGCGAGGGATCTTTTTGCGAATTGGCATGACTGCAATCCACCATAATAGTCGTGGAGAGGCCCGCCTTTAGGAGAGCTTCCTCACATGCAGCGATATGAGGGCTGGCATAATTTGGTCCGGAGTTCCCTCCCCGAAGCACAATATGTCCATGGCTGTTGCCGTGGGTCTCAAACACAGACACCTTGCCATCCGAGTTAATACCGAGAAAGCGATGCGATTTCGAGACAGACTGCAATGCGTTAATGGCCACATCCAGACCGCCGTCAGTGCCATTTTTGATGCCTACCGGTGAGGATAACCCGCTAGCCATCTCGCGGTGGGTCTGTGATTCAGTCGTCCTTGCTCCAATCGCAGACCAGCAAATCAGATCATGAAGATACTGAGGCGTGATGGGATCCAAGGCTTCGGTAGCTGTGGGCAGGCCCAAAGCCAGGACGTCCCCCAGAAGTTGGCGACCCCTCTGCAAACCAACTTCTATTTCGAAGGTATCGTTGAGAAATGGGTCATTGATCAATCCCTTCCAGCCCACCGTGGTTCTCGGCTTCTCAAAGTAGACCCTCATAACCAACAGCAAAGTGTCACTCACGGTCTCGGATAACGCTTTCAGCCGCCCGGCATAATCTAGCGCGGCATCCACATCATGAATTGAGCAGGGACCCAGCACGACGATGATGCGTGGATCGTCTCGATCAAGAACGCGCTCTATCTGCAGCCGACTTTGCGCGACAAATTCGAACAGGTCGTCTGATATCGTCACACGCGCCTTAAGCTCGGCAGGAGATATCAGAATCCGTTGATTCTTAACGTTAATATTATCTATTTGGATAGTAGGCAAGCAGTCCATCTCCATGCGGAATTGCAAACGTATTTGAGCGCGGAAGTTTACCTGCTTTCTTACTTTCCCGTTTGGTCTCGAGCCAACAAGTCGCGTTAATTTCAGACAATTGCTGTTCAGCTGTGGTTTCGCAATCGGATTTCCTCGCTTAATCGGGCGTGGGATACTTTAAGCATGAGGCGCAATATCGACATACACCAGTTCGAGTCTTTCTTAAAGAAGGACCATATGATTCTTACCCCGGGCAAACGACTGGCAAGAGAAATTGTTGAAGCGTGGACGACACATCGGCAGACGACTGAATCCACACCCTCTCGAATTTTGGTGGAGCCGGTCGATGCTTGGTTAGAGCGCGCTTGGATTAATGCAGTGGAGGATGGCCGATTGCCACTGCAACGTTTACTCAGTAACGAGCAACAAGCAGCGCTGTGGGATGACATTATTCGAAAGGACGTCTCACGCAATCATAGTTTTAGCCTGACCCAGCCGAGAGCAACAGCGATTCGGGCTAAAGCGGCCTGGGATAAGTTAAGTATGTACCGCGGCTCCGAAATCTCTGACCTATGGGGACATTTTCAATTTGAGGAAGACTGCGTGGTTTTCGCTCGGTGGGCCAGAAAGTTTCGGGACCAGATGCAAAAGATAAATGGGGCAACACGCTATCAGGCCTACGAGCAATTACTGTCGCTGCCTGCCGAATCGACACCAATAGCGCTCTATGAATTTCCTGAACTGCCGCCAATCACGAGAACGGCTTTGGAGCACCTCAGTGAGCTCGCTGTAATAACGCCAAAGATCACAAGCCATCATGACACAGCTCCCATCGTGAGACGCTTTGCCACTCGGGAAGATGAGTTAGCAGCTGCCGCCGAGTGGGCGCATTCCATGAGTGCTCTGCCTGACAAAAGAACAGCCATCGTCTTACTCGATTTGGAGCGAGACCGGGCCCAACTGGAATACTTTCTGCGGGCGCAGTTCGACTGTCTCGATGCCCAGTACAACGATCTGCCGGTGAATTTCTCAACTGGAATGCCGCTCGGTATGACACCCATGTTCCGAGACGCCATGATCGCCCTGCAGTGGGAGGCCCGCCCGCTTCCTCGGAGTGATTGGTTGGCGCTCATGCGGTCACCGTTTTTCCCCGGTTTGTTATCTAACGCATCGCAAAATGAATTAACGGTCGTTGAACGCTTGTTCCGGTCTGGGATCACTGAAATTAGCATGGACCAAACGCTTCATTTGTTGACACGTTCCGTGTCAGACACCCCGCTTAAAGCGATACTGATTGCACTGCGTAGTGACAAAAGTCATCGTGGCAAAAAGACGCTGTCTGCTTGGGGCCAGTGGATTCGAAGCCGACTTCAAATCTGGAGGTGGCCTTGTCGCGCATCGCTGGATTCCATCGAGTATCAACAGTTGGATCGCTTTGATGTCAGCCTGGATGCACTAGGAGCGCTATCGGCTGTTCTCCCCATTCAAACTCATGAGGCAGCGCTAACCCTCTGGCGGCAATCGCTTTCAAATATCGCATTTCAGCCCAAGACACCCGATGACAGTATTCGAGTAATGGGACCATTAGAAGCGATTGGACTCGAATTTGAGGGAATGTGGATTTGTGGCGCTCAGCAAGGCGTTTTCCCGCGCGTGCCAAGACTGGACGCTTTTCTGCCTGCTTCCATCCAGAAGCAATTCGATTTTCAGGAACTTAACGGGCCTCGTTTACTCGCTCATAGCCAAAAATTACTTGAGATCTGGTGCGCGGGAAGCACAGAAACGATTGTGAGTTATCACGAACTGGATCGTGGACTGCCTCGGCAGCCCAGCGCCCTAATTGCCGAATTTGAGAGCACAATTCAAACAGGCTGGTTTCCGCCGTCTCGCTGGTTGGCGCATCGGCAAGTTGAGGAGATGGCAGTTGATGAACGCGTCCCTGTGGCAGCTCAACAAAGTACCGGGGGTAGTGGCCTTATACGAGATCAGGCCTCCTGTGGCTTCAAAGCTTTTATCAAACATCGAATTAAAGTAACTCTACTCGGCTCCGAAGCGTTCGGGTTTACCGCAATTGAGCGAGGTCTGTTGCTACACGAAATGATGTTTTATTTATGGCACGACTTATCGTCACAAACCGCATTGCTGGACATCGCCGAGACGGTGCTGCTAGAACGAATCGAGCGCGCCGCTAAGACAGCACTGAACAAACTAGAAGCCGATGCCGAACGCAGCGGGTTCAGCCTGCGTGCGCGAGTAGGGGAGAGCTGCTGGCAACTAGAGCAAGCTTTTTGTATTGATGTCGTGACTACATGGATGCATCAAGAGCGAGATAGAACAATTCCGTTTACCGTAGTGAGTCTGGAGGAGGAATCTGCGCTTAACATCAGTGGTCTCGAATTGACTTTGAGGCCAGATAGAATAGACAGACTTGAGGATGGTCGTCGGATTGTCATCGACTACAAATCAACTGCGCCCGCCAAGTCGCGATGGTTAGGGCTTCGACCACAGGAGCCTCAGCTGCCGCTATACACCTTTTTAGATCAAGAGTTGGAGGGTATCGCTTTCGCGCCACTGACCCGAGACACTCAGTTTATTCCTCTCGGTAACGATCTTGGTCTCACCCAGACGCCTGAGAAAAGCCTTCTCCAGCAGACAAAAGGATGGGCCGAAGATTGGGACAACCTTGTCGCAAAATGGGCCTCTGCATTAGAGGAGCTGGCGAAAGCGTTTCTGGCAGGGGTGGCCAGCATTGACCCGGCCCCCGGCGCATGTCAGCACTGCGATTTAAAGCCCGTTTGTCGTATCGAGCAGATTCGCCGCACACAGAGATCATCTGCGGAAAACGAGGCTTTCGAATGAGTGGGCTCGATCAGCACAATCGGTTGCTTGCGATAGATCCGACGCAAAGCTTTTGCGTCAGCGCACCTGCGGGCTCCGGTAAAACTGAGCTTCTCACACAAAGGCTACTGGCATTACTGACGAGAGTGAGTCGTCCAGAACAAGTCCTCGCCATCACATTTACCCGTAAAGCAGCCAGCGAGATGGCTAGCAGGGTTATCGAAAAGCTCGAGGAGGCGCGACACTCGGCACCGATTCGTTTTCCACACGAATCCACAACCCGAGAGCTGGCCCTGTCACTTCTCTCCCATGCCCATCGTCTCGATTGGCAACTCGATCAATCTACCCTCAACATTCGAACCATAGATAGCTTCTGTCACGAAATTACCCGTCGAATGCCAATAGTCAGCGGCGTGGGTGGCGTCAGTGAGCCGCGTGATGACGCAACCGAGTTATATGAGCGTGCCGTAGCACAATTCCTCGCTCAGACCGGTGACCAAGGAGCTGTAGGAGACGCCCTTCGCTTATTGTTAAGTCAGTTCGACAACCGCTGGGTGAGGGTCCGCGAGTTACTGGTATCCCTGCTCGAACGGAGAGGAGACTGGGCGCCCCATATTGGCCAGCACCATGACCCCGCTGGTACTGAGGCGATACTCATTGATTCAGTATCAAATCTTGTTTGCCACCGACTCAGCGCGACTAGGGACAGACTAGGTGCGCAATTTGCTGAGCTGTCTGATGTGCTCAATGAGGCGCGCACGGTGATGGCGTTAGCGCCTCTCGAATTGACAGTCGATGAAGGATGTCTGGAAGACTGGCGCACTATGGTGAGTATGTTGCTGACGACCGCCGGCGACTGGAGAAAACCTGGTGGCGTATCCATTCGCCAGGGCTTTGAAAAAGGCAGCGAAGCAAAACGCCGCTTTGTGGCGCTGCTTGCTGATATCAGCGGTGATGAACAACTGTGCGATTACCTCAATGAAATAAAGCATTTGCCCAGTTTGCAGCGTAATCGAAGGGATTGGCAGTTGGTGGTTACTCTTTCCACCTTACTCCCTGTTCTTCAGGCGCACCTGCTTCTTGTTTTTCAACAGGCGAGCGCTGTTGACCATACCCACATTGCGCTTGCGGCATGTGACGCATTGGGACCTGACGATAAGCCTTCTCCAGTGGCAGAACGATTCGATTTTCAAATTGAACACATTCTGGTGGACGAGTTTCAGGATACCGCACACTCCCAGGCTGAACTCTTGCGGCGTCTAACGAGAGATTGGGCAGCTCACAATGCCTCGGCGGAGATGCCTCGAACACTGTTTGTGGTGGGCGATGCGATGCAATCCATTTACGGATTCCGTTACGCTGACGTCGCGTTGTTTATGCGAGTGGCAGCCACCGGCTTAAGCGGCCTGAAACTCATACCCCTTACTCTGACTCAAAATTTTCGCTCTCGCCCCGTCATAGTGAAGTGGGTGAACGACGTATTTGCTGCTTTGATGGGGGCAGAGGAAGATCTCAATAAAGGGAGCGTGAGACACGTTACTGCTATCGCGACCCGAGAAGCCGCTGACCCGGCTGCTCTGGAAGGGGTTCATATCGATCTATTTGATGAAAACCCGTTATCGGCAGAATCAGAGCGTATTGCAATGCGAATAGAGGAGTTGCGGGGCACCGACCCTGAAGCGTCGATCGCGATTTTAGTTCGCGCTAAATCCCACGCGACGGAAATCGTCTCCGCATTGGTCGCTCGAGGCATTGTGTTTGATGGTGATGCGCTGCAATCTTTGGCAGAGCAAGCAATTGTGCAGGATCTATTATCGCTATGCAGATGGCTTGAAAATCCAGCTGAGAACGTTGCAGCGTTGGCATTGATGCGTTCACCCTGGGTAGGCCTCAGCCTGAACTCTCTAGCGACCCTGCTCGCTGATAGAGCCGGAAAATCCTTTAATTTGTTAGAAATCATCGATGCTGATTGCGCAATGTGGCTACCCGAAGAGGAGCGGCATCGGCTCTCCACGCTCATATCCACGCTGCGTTGGGCTAACAGGATGAGGGACCGTCTCGCACTTCCCGTTTGGATTGAGCAAATTTGGCTGCGACTGAAAGGGCCCGTAACCGCGCTACCAGAGGAACTGCCCAGTGTTCGCCTTTTTTTTGAGGCCTTGCGCAGTGCCGAGGCGGCTGGAGTAGGGTTAAATACCAAGCGCATTATCAGCGATTTGAGTAGCATATCCTTGGACCGCTCAGAGTCTTCTGGCAGTATCAGGGTGCTCACTCTGCACAAGGCAAAGGGGCTCGAATTCGACTACGTATTCTTGCCTGCGCTCCAGAAACAGCCGCGAGCCAACTCTCGCGAACTACTCCGTTGGCACTGGCATGAGGGCGCAGCATCGAGAAGCCTTCTGATTGCAGCAGACGATCAGGAAAAACTCGCGCCAACTCTATACAACTACCTCAATTGGCTACAAAAGGCGAAGCAGCAGGAAGAGCTCAAAAGGTTGCTTTATGTCGGCGTTACGCGGGCTCGGGAAGGGGTCTTTCTCAGTGGCACAGTAAAGACACTGGAAAGCGAGGGCGAGGTTACTGCTCCAACGGGAGCATTGTTATCGTTGTTAGAAACAAAAATTAAAGCGGCTACGAGAAATCAGGTCGTCCCAGAGCCGGCCTCTTCAGCCCAGTCTGCTGACGGGCTCATAAACGGGTTGGAAGCCAAGAGTCCCCTGTATCGCATCGCACGCGACGCTCTACCACAGCACTTGGAGTCATACTCAGACCGTATAAGCGAACACACAATTCAACCAGAGGTAAATGCCGACAGACTCGGGCTGTACAATCGCAGGGAGCGTGTTCTTGGCGTTATCACTCACCGGATACTTGAGCGTCTGGCAACTCAGTCGCCATTGCCTTTGGAGATAACCGATGAAATCACGACATGGATTCGCGCCAACATCTTAAAGGCCAATCTCGATAAGCCAGATGCTGAGCGCATCGAGACAGAGTGTAGCGAAATGATAACTAACACCCTGCAGTGTCCGATGGGTCGCTGGATACTGAGCATTCATCCAGAGGCTTACAGCGAGTTGGAAATTACTCGTATAGAGGATGGAGAGGTTCGCCACTACGTTATCGATCGCACATTTTTCGACGAAAAAGAGGGCGTGCGTTGGATCGTCGACTATAAAACCAGCAGTCCAAAAACCGAGGAGGACGAGGAGAGCTTTAAGTCAAGGGAGTTGATGAACTACCGAGCCCAGCTCGACACCTATACCGATCTATTGAAAAACTATCGGGGGGTCGAAGATGCTCCCATCAGGACCGCACTGTACTTTCCCGCGATCCAAGCGCTGGCCTTAGGTTAATAAAAAAACCCGGCGCTAAGGCCGGGCTTTTCAGGACTGGAGAAGAGAGACGCCTATACTTCCTTTAATGACAGTACCAGGGCTTCAGTGAAGACCACTACTACGGTGTCTCCCAGTCGGACATTGTCCAGCTTTTCGAGTTCAACACCGCCTACTGTATGCATTCGGCCACGAGCGTCCTTAATCACAACGTTGCCACCGCGATCCATCGCTTCGATGGTGCAAACAGCGCGAACCAAACGAGCAGCACCAGCTGCAGTCATTTCCGCATCGTCCGTTGTGTTGGCCATTTCGCCCATTACGACCCAGGGGTTGGCTGCTTCTTCCTCTGTTGGCGTTCTAACCTCCGCCTCTATAGAGGCGACATAATCAGCAACGATGGTATCGCCCACAGCGATGTTAGAGAGATCAACGCCGTCCTCTCGGGCCGTCAAGGTGAGAAAGTTACCAGCTGGGCCTCGCACCACCACCTCTCGAGTCTCCAGATCAATGGCAATGACCTCGCCCTCTACCTCAGCAACTATCGCTCTGCCACCAGAGGCCCATACGGCATCAGCCGTATTAAGCTCTGCGGCAACTGCATGCTCACCTGATTCATGGTGCGCCGCTAATGTAGGCACGACATAGCCCGCCACAGCTAGAGAGAAAGCGACAGATAATATGGGTAACAGCTTCATGGTTTAATTCCTCGTTTTGCGCCAAAAAGGTTTAGTCGGAAATAGAACAGGGAGCGAAAGATACCCCAATTATGGGCTGTCGGAAAGCATGGTCACTGACACTGTCAGCAATTGCTATCGACAAATCTACGCTTGATTTTTCCACTCCCGGACGGCGGTGAATACGCCGTCATGACTATTGTCTTGTAATCGCCCGAGTTGTTTCAATGTCGCTTGCACTGAGGAGCTATCCCACCTCAAAAATGGGTTGTATTCGCACTCATCCCCCAGAAGTGATGGCACCGTTGGCACGTTGGCTCGCCGTTTCTCTTCACATTCTCCCAAGAAAACCTCCAGGCGCTTATTGTCAGGTTCGACCTGTTGTGCGAAACGCAAATTCGCCAGCGTGTACTCGTGCGCACAGAAGATTCGCGTCTGTGGAGGTAAACACCGCAATTTCTCTAATGAGCTTCTCATTTGTGGCGGATTGCCTTCAAATACGCGACCACACCCACCGACAAATAGCGTATCACCGCAGAAAATCGCCTCTTCTGACTCTGAATAAAAGGCGATGTGGTCAAGGGTGTGGCCCGGAACTTCGAGCACGGAAAAATCCGCGCCCAGCACACTGAGCAGATCACCCTCTTGCAGGATGTTGTCATATACACCCGCCGGACTGTCGATTGGGCCCCACGTTTCGCAACCGGTTGCGGTTTGTAGCTGAGCCACGCCGCCGGTGTGATCAAAATGATGATGAGTGATGAGAATGCCCGATAGTTTAAGCTGTGACTGGGACAGCACTGTGAGTACCGGATCAGCATCCCCCGGGTCAACGACAAAAGCCTCGCTCCCCCTGCGAATCAGCCAAATATAGTTATCGCTGAAGGCGTTGATGGGCGATATAGTCAAGGATCCCATATACCATTCCTGTTTTAGGCGAAGCTCTCGGAGGCTACTCTTTAGCAATGACTGTGACCAGCCCCCATCATGAAGAATTAACGAATCATGCGGTCTTGACCAGTTGGTATGCAGAAACAGCTATGGGCCAACGACTCAGTAACCAATTTAGCCTCTTGCTGGGTCAAGTGCTCGAGCAGGTTTTTGGTTATCAAATGCTGGTTACAGGGGCCGACACTGGAATGGATTTTAGGAAGATGGTCAAGACGCAGCGAGTGTTCCGTCTTACGAGTAAAATGCCAGAAGATCTGGCATCGAACGGAACAATTGGGACTGCGAGCGAGCTCCCCTTTGCCTCCGACTCTATCGATGCGCTGATTTTGTGCCACACCCTCAATACGTCTCCGTTACCCCATAGTGTTCTCAGAGAGTGTCAAAGAGTGCTGGTACCCAATGGACATTTATTTATTATGAGTTTTTCCCCCTACAGCCTCTGGGGACTTAGCAATTGGACGCGCAAACTCCTCTCGCGCCGACGGCGGCACATACGCGCTATAGGCAGCCGACAACTAAGAGATTGGCTATCACTACTGGACTTTTCTTATGCTGAGCCGAGTTATTTAGCATCGATGACCCCCCGCGGACACGGACGGGCGAGTAGATTTGTCGATAGGGTCGATAAATGGCTCGTCAGACGCAACTCGCCAACCGGGAATGCGTACTTGATACACGCTCGCAAACGCATGGCCAACTACCTCGATATGCCTACGCCGTCGCTTAGTCGTCCACGACTCATCGCAATGCCCCTCGGTAAACCCCGTGGCGGCGTTCCAGTACCTAGACAAACCCGAGAGGCGGACGCATCTGTTTTTAGGAGACCGCAGTGAAATCCGTTTCCGCGTTTACTGACGGTGCTTGCAGCGGCAATCCGGGGCCCGGCGGTTGGGGAGTGGTGCTACGGTCGGGGGAGCATGAGCGAGAAATATATGGCGGGGAAATTGAAACGACCAATAATCGTATGGAACTGACGGCAGCTATTGAGGCTCTTCAAGCGCTTCGGGAATCCTGTCAGGTCGAGTTAACAACGGACTCTACCTACGTAAAAGATGGCATCACTCGCTGGTTGCAGAAATGGAAAATAAACGGCTGGAAAACCGCCGCCAAAAAGCCCGTGAAGAATCAGGATTTATGGGAACAATTGGAGGTGCAGACCGCCCGTCATGTCGTCCAGTGGCTGTGGGTGAAGGGTCATAGCGGTCACCCAGGCAATGAGCGCGCCGATGCCTTAGCTAATCTGGGTATGAATGAAATAAGAGAGGGCTAGAGTGGATAAACGTCAGGTCGTACTGGACACCGAAACCACCGGATTAGAAGTGTCGCAAGGCCACCGAATTATTGAAATAGGTTGTGTCGAGCTGATTAATAGGCGAGTAACAGGGCGTCATTTCCACCAGTATATTCACCCAGAGAGAGACATTGATGAAGGCGCCATGGAGGTTCATGGCATCACACTGGAGTTTCTCTCCGGTAAACCGAACTTTGGTCAGATCGCTGCAGATTTTATTGAGTTTGTTCAGGGCGCCGAATTGATTATCCATAACGCGGCTTTCGACGTTGGTTTTCTTGACGCGGAATTTCACAGTCTGGAACAGGAATACAAAGCCATTGCGCAGATGTGTGATGTCGTCGACACATTGCAGATGGCAAGGCACAAACACCCGGGGCAGCGCAATAATCTGGATGCGCTCTGCCAGCGTTACGAGATAGACAACAGCAGCAGAGCACTGCACGGTGCATTGCTCGATGCGGAAATACTCGCCGAAGTCTATTTGGCGATGACAGGAGGACAAGCATCCCTGAGCCTATCGTCAGAGAGCGGGTCAGAGGGGGCGTCGAGCAGTGTCGGCTCGCCGGTGGATATCCGACGCCTGCCAACCAACCGCAAGACCACCCCAATTATTCGTGCCGATAAGGACGAACTGGCGCGTCATGAGGCACGATTATCCGAGCTGGAAAAAACTGCCGATAGCGTTCTGTGGCGGACTGTGCCGTGCTCCGCTAGTGATTTACAGGTTAACCATGACCGCAGCTAAACCGACACTGGTCAGCACGACAGTATAGGGCAACGCCATCAACACCATTGTTCCATATGACAAGCGAATGAGTGGCGCCAAGGCTGATGTGAGCAAGAATAGAAATGCAGCCTGTCCGTTAGGCGTCGCCACTGATGGAAGATTTGTTCCCGTATTGATAGCAATCGCCAGGCGGTCAAATTCCGCCCTGTCGATTTCTCCTGCCTTGAGGGCTGCGTCGATTTCTGAAATGTAGACCGTTGCAACGAAAACATTATCTGAAATGGCGGACAACAGACCATTGGCGAGAAAAAACATCGCTGGCCTCATCTCACTGGACATCGCGAGGACCGACTCGATGACGGGAGTAAAAAGATGCTGTTCATGGATGACCGCGACGATTGCGAAAAACACAACGAGTAGGGCAGTGAAGGGCAACGCCTCTTGAAAAGCGTGGCCTATTTCGTGTTCATCGGTGACGCCGTTAAAAGCGGTAAGCAGCACGATAACCAGTAGGCCAATCAAGCCCACAGCGGCCAGATGGAATGCCAAAGCGAATACCAGAATGATGGCCACCGCAGCCTGCACCCATAATTTTGCCTGAGAGCGCCGCGTGGCGCTCGCCTGCTGTGCGGCGTCAAAATCGACTAGAACTTCGCGCACTTTGTCTGGCATTGGCGCGCCATATCCGAATAACCCTGTGGCCTCGAGCAGCACGCAGGTGATCAACCCGCACGCGAGGACAGGCATCGTAATGGGTGCCATATACATAAAGAACGTTTGGAAGTCCCAGCCTGCTACCGTCGCAATGAGCAAATTTTGGGGCTCGCCCACCAAAGTGCAGACGCCGCCCAGCGCAGTGCCCACGGCTCCATGCATCAGAAGACTGCGTAGGAACGCTCTGAAGGTTTCAATGTCGTCTAAAGACGCCGGATCAAGTCCCCCATCCTGAGTGTAGTCATGCTGTTTGTCATCAAGAGCAGCACCCGAGGAGACGCGGTGGAACACTGCGAAAAAGCCGACCCCCACGGCGATCAGGACGGCCGTAACAGTGAGGGCATCGAGAAAGGCAGAGAGCAGCGCCGACACAATAGAAAACAGAAAAGACAGCATTTTTTTAGAGCGGACATTTAACAAAATCTTTGTGAAAACGTAGAGGAGCAGGTCTTTCATAAAATAAATACCTGCCACCATAAACATCAGCAACAGGATGACCTCAAAGTTAGCCTCCGCCTCGTGATAAACGCTATGCGGATCCGCTAGTCCCAGCAAAATGCCTTCGATCGCCAACAACCCGCCCGGTTGCAAGGGATAGCATCGTAAGGCTAGTGCCAGGGTAAAGATGAATTCCGCAATGAGCGCCCAACCGCTTACGACAGGTCCTGCCACACTCAGCAGGATCGGGTTCAGTAATAGAAAGCCAATAATGGTCTGCTTATACCAGGTTGGGGATTCACCTAAAAAGTTATGCCACAGTGCGGCCAGTCGAGATTCGCTCATTGTTATATCCGTCTATTTGCAATATTTACAGCGGTCACTACGCGGATACTTTTATCCGAAAAGGGATGTCGTCTAAGAGCATGCCCTCACCGCGCGCCAACTTTACACCCGAAATCACACTTGAGATATACGGTAATAGATAGCCCTTGGTTCTTGTACTCCCCGCTTTCGGTTCCTAGACTACCAGATCACCTGACACTCTGGACTTGTCGTGCTCGATATCTCTGTGCTTCCTCTACAACCGCAACCCAATGATTGGAGTTTGGTCTTTGCGGGGAGAAATGCGATAACAGCGATCCGCAGCGCGCCGGGGGCTCCATGGACAGTGCAAGCCGTCAGTGATCAATGGGGCGTTGATCCGTCAACTGCAGTGCCGGTTGGTTATTGGCATGGAAAAGGCCTATGGGCGTTTTCGGTTCCCGAGACCAGTATTAGCCAGACCGAACAAATAGCGAGCAACCTTTATGGCTTTTTGGGGCGTGTCGAAGAAAGTTTGTTTAACGCCCATGGTCGAGCCTATCAATTGCTACATTGGCTTGACACCCACCGCTATTGCGGTCGATGTGGGTCTCAAACCGAACTAACCGAAGGTGGAAGAGCCACTTTATGTGGTGCGTGCTCGCATAGAGTTTATCCGAGGGTTTCCCCTTGCGTGATCGTTTTAGTCTCAAAGGGGGATCAGCTTCTTTTAGCAGCAGCTGCGGGCTTTCAAAAGCGTTTCTACAGTACGCTGGCTGGATTTATGGAGCCGGGAGAGACATGCGAACAGGCTGTAGCACGCGAGGTTAGAGAGGAAGTCGGCATAGAGGTTGGCAACATTCGCTATTTCTCTTCCCAGCCATGGCCTTTCCCCAGCCAAGTGATGCTCGGTTTCTTTGCCGAGTGGACATCCGGTTCCCTCAAGCTCAATGAGGAAGAAATCGAAGACGCAGATTGGTTCGAAGCAAACGCCTTACCGCCTACACCACCAATGGCTTCTATTTCTGGCCAACTGATCTCTCACTTTATCAATAGCCAATAGGACAAACTTCGATGGACTTTATTCTGGAAATCATTGAGTTCCTGCTTCAGGCGGTCATTCTTTTGGGCGTGTTTCTTATCGCAGTCGCCGGGCTTTTCGCCATCTCACAACGGCGGCGAGACGGCGGTGATGACGGCGCTGTCGAGGCGCGGCTCCTCAATGACCGATATGAGGAACAGCGCGAGCCCATCAGAACAGTAGTGGAGACTCCGTCCGAGACAAAAGCTAGATTGAAGGAAAAAAAGCGCGACGAAAAGCAAAAGAAAAAAGACGCCAAAATCGCCGCAAAAGCTGATTTGCACGAAGAAAAGCAAACCATACAGCCACGGATTTTTGTTGTCGATTTTGATGGGGACATGCAGGCGAGTCAGGTCGAACAGTTACGAGAGGAAGTCTCCGCGATCCTACCTCTCGCAACAAGCACTGACGAAATTGTAGTTCGGGTTGAAAGCGGAGGTGGGGTAGTGCACGGCTACGGCCTCGCTGCAAGCCAGCTCCTTCGCGTGAAAGAGGCGGGGGTCAGATTAACCGTATCGGTGGACAAAGTGGCGGCAAGTGGCGGCTACATGATGGCCTGCGTTGCTGACACCATTATTGCGGCACCTTTTGCGATTGTTGGCTCAATAGGCGTGGTCGCGCAGTTACCCAACTTCCATCGGCTTCTGAAAAAGAATGATATTGATTTTGAGCTGCATACCGCGGGTGAATATAAGAGAACGCTCACGGTATTTGGAGAAAATACAGACAAAGCGCGTGAAAAGTTTCAGGCTGATATTGACGACGTGCACGACCTTTTTAAGCAGTTCGTCGCAGAAAATCGAAGCACCGTTTCTATTGATGAGGTGAGTACTGGCGAGTATTGGTTTGGCCAGAGAGCTTTAGAGAAGCGACTTGTGGACCGACTCTGCACTTCGGATAGCTACCTGATGGAAAAATCTCGCGACCACGATATCGTTGAAGTGCGCTACCGAGCGCGGCGGAGTTGGCAGGAAAAATTAGGTTTAGCGGCGGGGCATATCGTCGACCGCAGTATTAAGCGCTTGATGAAGTCAGAGCGAGATCAGCGGTTTTTATAACGACTATGTTCATGAGAGCTTTGAACGCAGCTGATTTACAGCTGCGTGATGAGAAAGAAAAACCGTTCCACTAAGCTTTTCCAAGAAGTCGCTACGTTGTAGGGCATCCATGACTGGACCTTTGACTTCACTCAAGTGCAATTTAATATCTAAATCGTCGAGTCGCGCGTTAATCTCCTTCAGCGCGTCGAGCGCACTCATATCAACGATATTCACCGCTGGACACATCAGAATCACATCTCGGAGTAGCGGTTTTCGCGATACCTGATCGAACACAATCTCCTCTAAATAGCCGGCGTTTGCAAAATACAGCGACTCATCAACTCGAATAGAAAGAATTTCAGGAAAGGTAGTCACATCATGTCGCTCGACATTTCGATAATGCTCCGATTCACCAATTTGGCCGACGATTGCAAAGTGAGGCTTGCTGGTTTGGTAAAGGTATAGCCCCAAACTGACCGCTATGCCCGAAAGCACCCCTAGCTCAACCCCGGCAAGCAGCGTGATGACGATGGTCAATACAACTGCTATGAAATCAGCGGACGAAAATCGATAGGCTTGCCCAAGTATTTTCCAGTCAATGATGCTAAGGACGGCAGCGATGATGGTGGCTGCAAGAGCTGCCTTGGGTAAAAAATATAAAACCGGTGTCAGGTAGAGCGTCGCCAAACTAATGCCCAACGCAGTCAGTATCGACGCCATTTGAGTGTCTGCACCTGCCTCAAAATTAACCGCTGAGCGTGAGAACCCGCCGGTCACCGGGAACCCTCCGGATATCGCCGCGGCAGTATTTGCAGCACCTAGACCAACTAACTCTTGGTTAGCGTTAATTCGCTGTCTTTTTTTGGCACCCAGGGTTTTGCCCACTGAGACCGATTCGACAAAACCGATCAGGGCGATAAAAAAAGCGGGCATCGCCAACTCTTTTACTAAAGGCCAGTTGACAAGAGGTGAACTGAAAGCGGGTAACCCACTTGGAATGGACCCCACAGTGGCAACACCTAGCGCGGCTAATTCCTGAGTCATTGAGAGTGGGATCACGATCATCATCATCAAGACTGGGGCTGATCTGGTTAGGAGGCCGATTGATCGCCCACCCCAGCCAAATGATGCCAATATTTGAGGAAGCCAAAATCGTGCTAACAGAAGAAAAGTGAGGCAAGAAAAACCGACCGATGCGGTCAAGAAGTGCGCCTGATGCCAATTCTGATGCGTTGCTGTAAGAAGCGATACGAGACTGTTCCCTTGCATCGACATCCCCATCAACGGCCCCATCTGACCCAGTCCTATGATGATCCCGGATGCGGTAATGAATCCCGATACGACGGGGTGAGATAAAAAATTTGCGACAAAGCCAAATTTCAGAAGCCCTAGGGTGATCATCATTAAGCCGCCTAACAAAGCCAGCACAGTGGCCGCGGTGGCATAATCTGCAGTGCCCACTGCGGAGACGGATCCGATAGCAGATGCCGTCATTAATGATGCCACTGCGACGGGCCCAACGGATAAAGTGCGACTGCTACCAAAGAAGGCGTAAGCGACCAGCGGGAGAATGGAGGCATATAAGCCCATTTCGACGGGCAAGCCTGCCAACAGAGCATAGGCCAGAGACTGAGGGATCAGCATGATAGTAACAACAACAGCCGCAAGGCTGTCGTTCACCAAGTTATCTCGCGAGTAATTTCTTAGCCACGCAATCGCTGGAATCCATTTTGACCAATACAACATGGAGGACAGGGGGAATTACTGCCTAGCGTCGTTCTTGATCATCCACTCGCGGCCTTTCAGCATTACATGCCAATAGATCTGTGGCAGCAAATCTGCTTTGAGATGCCAAGCAAGGCGAGTAGGGCGCAAACCATTCAATACGGACTTTGGAAACGACGGCAGTAATTTGCCGCCATAGCCAAACTCTGCGAGGACGATCTTGCCGCGCTCAACCGTAAGTGGACAGGACCCGTAGCCGTTGTAACCCAAACGGGCAGTTTTACCGGCGCGCTGCGCCAAGAGATTTTCGGCCACTACAGGTGTTTGAGCACGCGCTGCTGCTGCAGTTTTTGCGTTGGGCGCATTCATTACATCACCGCAGGAGAAAATATTCTCAAAGCGTTTATGCTGCAGCGTTTCCTGATCGACATCGACCCAGCCGGCATCATCGGATAGGGGGGAGGCTTTTATAAATTCTGGGGCGCATTGCGGTGGACATACGTGCAACATATCAAACGGCTTTTCGATATCACCGTCGGGCGAGCTAAAGACAGCCGTCTTGTTTTCCCCATCTATCCGTTTTAGGTTGGTTTGGAAATTGAGCTGAGTGTCATAGCGCTCAACATACTCCATTAATGCGGGCACGTAATCTGCTACGCCAAATAGGCCAGGCGTCGCCGTACAAAAATCGATCTGTATATCGCCAAGTACGCCCGCACGACGCCAATGGTCAGCTGAGAGATACATCGCTTTTTGCGGCGCCCCCGCACATTTAATGGGCATGGGTGGCTGGGTAAAAATCGCGCGGCCTTTCGTTAGGCCCTGGGTAAGCTCCCAAGTATAGGGCGCGGTCTCGAAGGAATAGTTTGAAGTCACGCCATTGCGACCCAAGTTTTCCTTGAGGCCTTCAACACCGCCCCAATTAAGCGTGAGACCCGGCGCCACTACGAGCTGTTCATAAGAAATTTGTAATCCATTTTTAAGGATTACTAGGTTCGATTCGGGCTCGAAGTTCACCGCAGCCTGTTTTATCCATGTGGTACCCGCGGGAATCAGTGAGGCCATTGGGCGCGAAGTAGCAGGGGGCTTAAAGATTCCAGCACCGACCATGGTCCAACCCGGTTGATAAAAATGAGTCTCGGCTGGATCGATCAGCGCAATAGACAGCCTTGGTTGGCGTTTCTTCAAGCTGGCCGCAGTTGCTATACCCGCAGCCCCGGCCCCCACAATCACAATATCGTATCGTTGCTCAGTCATTGTTTTGCACCTAATTTGTTTCACTCTGCTTCTGCCAATGGGCTCACATCAAGCCCACCGAATGCGTTAATCGGTACCTTCAAAAATATACGCCCGTTACCGTTAATGGGCGGCAAATAACCCGCTCGCATATTAATTTGTAGCGACGGCAGCATGAGCATCGGCATGCCTAGCGTGGCATCTCGTGCCTCACGCATGGCTACAAATTCATCCTCCGATATGCCGCGTCCTATATGAATATTATTTTGACGTTGTTGCGCGACAGTCGAAACATAGGCGAGAGGGCGACCCGCTGGCTGGTAATCGTGACACACATAAACACGAGTGGCGTCAGGAAGTGCCAGCAGTTTGCGGCACGATTGATATAACGCCTTGGCATCGCCGCCCGGGAAATCACACCGAGCGGTGCCCGCATCGGGCATGAAGAGGGTGTCTCCGACGAACAGCGCGTCGCCAATACGATAAGCCATGCAGGCCGGTGTGTGCCCGGGTACGTAAAATGCCTCTCCAATCAGTTTGCCGACATGGAACCGGTCGCCGTCGGCGAAAATCAAGTCAAATTGGGATCCATCCCTATTAAATCCCTCATCCTCATCGAAAATTTCCGCGAAAGTAGCCTGAATCGCTGTAATGCGGGCGCCAATGCCAATTTTCCCGCCCAGTCGGTTCTGTAAGTAGGGCGCACTCGACAGGTGATCCGCGTGGATATGCGTTTCTAAAATCAACTCAAGGGTCAAATCTTCAGCCTCGATGTAGTCGATTAGCTGATCTACCGAGTGTGTTGTGATGGTGCCCGAAGCATAATCAAGGTCCATAACCGGGTCGATGACCACGCAGTGCCCCGATTCGGGATCACTGGCCACATAGGTCAGCGTTGACGTGACTGGGTCAAAAAAGTGTTGGACAGTTACCCCTGACAATGTGTGCTCCAAGCAGTCTTGAATTCGATACGCTCACCTTATTCTATTGCAGAATAACAATATTCCGTGAGAACTAACGAACTGCTCAGGTATTAATGTCTAATTCTGCCAACATCCCTTCGAACTCACTGCCGCAGTCGCCAAAAGTTGGCCAGCCGATTGGGCCTGTTCAAACTTCGCAGTGCTTTTGGTGGGTGTCGTTATACAATCCAACAGCCAGGCCGGACTGTTGCGATACATTGGATGTGCTCCGTAAAGCGACAATGCCATTTTCAGAAAGAAGAGGAAGCCTATGAAACAGCTAACCCTATTCGTGATGTTGCTATTTTCAATGTCGGGACAAACGACAACGCTCCTGCATGCGGGCAAGCTTATCGATGTCGCCGCTGGTCAAGTAGTCGCGGAACAAACCGTTGTCATCGACAAGGGTCGCATTGTTGAGGTGCTTGACGGCTACGTGAATCGCGACGAAGCAGTAGTCATTGATTTGCGTTCAGCCACGGTGATGCCCGGTCTGATGGATATGCATGTGCACTTGGATGGTGAGCTCAACCCCCCAGAGAGCTATGCTGAGGCCTATTATATGAACTCGGCCGAATATGCGTTGCGTGCGACCATTTACGCCAGGCGGACGCTAGAGGCCGGCTTTACCACCGTACGTGACTTGGGAACAGGTGACCACGAGGCGTTATTCGCGCTGCGAGACGCTATCGCACAAGGCATCGTTGCAGGTCCACGCATTTTTGCGGCGGGCAAATCCATTGCGACAACGGGCGGGCATGCCGATCCAACCAATGGTATTCGGGAAGATTTACGCGGTGATCCCGGCCCCAAAGAAGGCGTAATCAATGGACCAGAAGACGCCTATAAGGCGATCAGGCAGCGCTATAAGGATGGCAGCGATGTAGTGAAGTTAACGGTTACTGGTGGCGTTTTGTCGTTGGCGAAAAGTGGCGATAACCCGCAATTTACCCGTGACGAACTTGATGCTGTTATGAGCGCAGCTAAGGACTACAACTTTGTTGTCGCGGTTCATGCTCACGGACCAGAGGGCATGAAACGTGCCGTCCTAGCCGGTGTCCATTCAGTAGAACATGGCACTTACATGACGCCTGAAATCATGAACTTGATGCGCGATCGGGGTACATGGTACGTGCCGACTATCTCAGCAGGCAAGTGGGTCGCAGAACTTGCAGAGCAGGATGGCAAGCTGCCAGACGTTGTTCGTCCTAAGGCGGCGGCGGTTGGGCCTCAAATTCAGAGCACGTTTGCCAGCGCCTGGAGCGCCGGGGTCCCGATCGCCTTCGGCACCGATTCAGGTGTATCACCACACGGATTGAATGGGCGTGAGTTTCAATACATGGTTGAGGCTGGAATGCCGGCAATGGAAGCTATCCGTTCAGCCACTATTAATGCGGCAAAACTACTGAGAGCCAGTGATGATCTCGGAGAAATAAAACCGGGGGCGTACGCTGATATCGTGGCCGTTTATGGTGATCCATTGGCAGATATCACTGAACTTGAATCAGTTGGTTTTGTGATGAAGGAAGGTGAAGTGGTGTTTTCTCGCGAAGAATAGGTGCGGGAGAATTTTCCTGCGTAGCTAATTTGAAGGCCTTTTGGTGCGGGTTGTGCCGCGTGGCATCACATTGAGTTGCACTATAACTTCCTTAAATGTATATTTACGTCAGTTAAAGCAACCGTTATGGGGTGCGGCCCTCATGGATACGCGAAAGAAAACGGCTAGTCAGGAACTTGCTCATT
Source organism: Luminiphilus sp. (assembly GCA_016779445.1). Taxonomy (GTDB): domain Bacteria; phylum Pseudomonadota; class Gammaproteobacteria; order Pseudomonadales; family Halieaceae; genus Luminiphilus. The sequence goes on from JADHNP010000029.1 coordinate 24,463, forward strand.
GGTTGACCAGCGTTGGCGCTGACACGCCTCTGCAGCATAGCAACCCCGCATCACTTTACCTTGCGTCACTGCAGGGCTCCGAAGCCAGTAGAACCACGGCGCGCTCGGTAATGAAGCAAATCGCGATTCTGTGCGACCACACGCCGGATTCCTTTCCCTGGCACCGCCTCGATCGCGCTACGGTCTTGGCGCTGATGGAAAAGCTGAAACAAAAAGGCCTCTCTGACAACACGCGAAACTTATACCTCTCAATTATTAAAGGCGTTTCTCGCGAAGCCATGCTTCACCAGCAGATGGGCGATCATCAATTCGGTCTCATTGAGAAAATTCGTGCTATCAAGCTACAGCGACTAGCCGTGGGCCGAGCACTCCACGTAGATGAAATTGCAGCACTTATCGATCACTGTTTGCACGATGAAGGTGCTGCAGGCGTGAGGGATGCCGCGTTATTGGGCATTTTATTTGGTTGTGGACCGCGGCGCGCCGAAGTCGTGACAATTGATATTGGCAAGATCAACTTCAGTGATCGCGCCATCAAAGTCATTGGTAAAGGCAACAAAGAGCGCGAATTAGAAATGCCACCTAGAACGATTGATCTGGTCAAAACATGGCTCGAGGAATCAGGATTGCATTTTGGCCCCCTGTTTAGGCCGGTAAATCGCTGGAATCAAATAACCGAAGACCGCCGCCTCACGGCCCGAGGCGTCTACGATATCGTTACCAGACGGGTAAAGCAGGCCGGCCTGGATAAGGCTTCTCCACATGATATGAGGCGGAGCTTTCTGACGTATCTGCTTGATAATGGTGAGGATTTAGCTACGGCCGCGGATATGGCTGGGCATGCCAGCGCGGATACCACTAGACGCTACCTGAGGCACCAGAAACGTAGGAATCGTGCAGCAGCCGACAAAATCGACTTCTGAGCATCAGTTTGAGGGACTATTTTACT
>JADHNP010000130.1 GCA_016779445.1 Luminiphilus sp.
GCCGGTTTTGAGTGGCGGGAGCCGGGGTGCTCTATGTGCTTTTTTGCGGGAGGCGAGAATTTTGGAAATCGTGCCAGGGTTGCCTCTACGACGAATAGAAATTTTGAGGGGCGTCAGGGCGTTGGATCGCGAACTCATTTGGCGAGTCCTCTGACGGTTGTTGCCAGCGCGTGTGCTGGTTATTTGACGGCAGACACAACGCTATGACGCCGTTTATTCAGCACCTCGGCGTTGCCGCGCCCTTGCTTCGAGACAATATCGACACGGATACCATCATACCGTCACGAGAAATGAGAACGGTGTCCCGATCGGGATTGGCGGAAGGACTCTTTGCACCATGGCGTTACACCGACGCAGATTCGCGCAGGCTTAATAACGCGTTCGTCCTGAATGCCGCCAAGTTTGCTAATGCTTCTATTTTGCTCGCGGGCAAAAATTTTGGCTGTGGCTCGTCGAGAGAGCACGCTGTTTGGGCACTGATGGAGAGTGGGTTTCGTGTGGTGATCGCGCCATCGTTCGCAACCATTTTTAGAAACAACGCCCTCCGTAACGGGCTTCTGACGGTAGAGCTGGATAACCCCTTTATGCTTAGGTTACTCGATTGGGTCCAGGTGAATCCTCAGCGTCATCGTGTGGGAGTGGATCTTGAGCAATGCGTTTTAACATGTGACCCCGCGCTCGCTCCCATCCCTTTTGTGATCGCGCCTCCGGCTCGCGACATGCTGCTGGAAGGCCTCGATGAAATTGGGCTGACCGAGCGCTCTCTCAACAGGATCGCGGCGTTCGAAGCCAATGATCGCAAGCGGCGTCCTTGGGCCTGGCTGGGCAGCGCCTAGCTGCTCACGACACCGTCTTGGATAAGGGTGGCGACGGCGTCGGCATCAAGTCCCAACTCAGACAGTACTTCATGATTGTGCGCACCTGCCTGAGGCACGTCTCTATGAAGTGGTGGCTTGGTCAGACCAAACTCGACGGGTAGTCGGGGTAATGTGGTTTGCTGACCAGCGCGGTCACCATCAGTCAGGTGAAGGGGTAGTAACCCCCCTGAGGCGGTGAGGTGGGGGTCATTGAACAGGTCCCCCGGGGTATTAATAGGGGCGAAGGGCAGGCCAGCACGATCGAGTCGTTCGCTCAGGGCTTGGAGGCTCATGGGTGAAAACAGACGATTAATCGCCTCCAGCAAATGTTCTCTGGCAACAACGCGGCCGGCATTGGTGGAGAGGCTGTCGTCTGCGGCCCACTCCGCGAGTTCAAATTCTTCGCAGAATCGGTACCAAAGCGAATCACTGACAATACCCACGAACAGCTGCTCGCCAGAGTCCAATTGGAAAATATCGTAGATTGCCCAAGCGGATTGGCGAACGGACATAGGCGGAGGTGCCTCGCCACTTACCGCCTGCTGCGCCATATGTTGGCCCACCAGAAATGCGGTTGTCTCGAACAGGGCGCTTGTGATGTGGCTGCCCACTTCCGTGGTTTGTCGTTCATGTAGTGCAGACAGAATGGCAATAACCCCAAACATGCCTCCGGTGATATCAATTACCGACGAGCCGGCACGCAGCGGCTGTTCGGGCAAACCGGTCATGTATGCCAACCCACCCATCATTTGCGTGACCTCATCAAGTGCTACCCGATTCTCGTAGGGGCCTGAGAGAAACCCCTTCAGCGAGCAATAAATCAGGCGCGGGTGCGTTGCTTTGAGTGAGTCGTAATCAAGCCCCAGTTTGGCCATGGTCCCCGGGCGAAAATTTTCCAGAACAATGTCGGCTGACTGGATCAGCTGGAGGGCGATCTCGCGACCCTTTTCGTGTTTAAGGTCGAGCGCGATCGAGCGTTTATTGCGGTTGTACATCGGAAAGTAGCCGGCTCCGGAGCCTGTCAGCCGACGGGTGTTGTCGCCTTTGAGCGGCTCAACTTTGATGACATCCGCGCCAAGATCTCCAAGGATGACCCCAGCAGTGGGTCCCATCACCATATGAGTGAACTCGATGACTTTAATGCCGCGCAGCGGCGCGGCTTGTTCAGCGGGTTCTCCAGCCCCCATCATTCCTGCTTCTCCGGTTCATTTGGTATGATGTTATATCATTAAGCTCTCTGAGGTCGCAAAGGCCTAAGGTGACTGAAACCTTGAACAACTCTGCTGTCATTCTTGCCAGGCGTCCTGAGGGCCTTCCCACGCCCGAGGATTTTTCGGTCGTCACCCAACCCCTGACGCCGCGTGCTGAGGGGAAGATCCGTTGCGAGACGCTGTTTCTGTCCCTCGACCCCTACATACGCTCTGTGATTGCGGGTAATCATCTCGGTCATGGCATCGATCCGGGAAAGGTGGTGCCGGGAGAAGTCGTCGCCAGAGTGATCGAGAGCGACGACACGGATTGGCCGGTGGATACGTTGGTGCGGTGCCAGGGTGGCTGGCAGCAATTTAGTGACCACCCCTCGGAAGCATTGGCGAGAGTGCCAACTGAACTCAGTCGTCCTTCGCTAACGCTTTCTGTCCTCGGCATGCCCGGGCTAACCGCATGGGCGGGTATGGTCGATCTTGCAAAGGTGGGTCCCGGAGATGTCGTGGTGATTCCGGCGGCGGTTGGTGGCGTGGGTGCTATGGCTGCGCAACTCGCAAGGCGGGCGGGTGCCACAACGATTGCCATTACCAGTGGACCGGAAAAGCGACGCATTGCCCTGGAGACATTGGGTTATGACCATTGCATTGATCGTATTGACGACGATCTTGGCACCGCATTAGAGCGAGCCGCACCAGATGGCGTTTCGGTTTACTTTGATTTGGTTGGGGACCCGACGCTCACTACCGTAGCTCAGCGCCTCGCTATCGGCGGCCGGGTTGTTCTCTGTGGATTGATAAAGGACTATAACGGCGATCATAAAACGACGGGCCCGCATCCCGGCTTGTGGATCACCAAACGCGCTACGGTGAGTGGGTTGGTCGTGTATGACTATGAATCACAACGGCAGGCGTTCGAAGCGGAATTTGTGCCGCTTATGGAAGCGGGTGAATTGACCGCTAATGAGGAGATCCATAACGGACTTGAAGCCGCACCAGAAGCCTTTTGTCGGCTCATGCGCGGACACAACAACGGCAAGGTGGTGATCAGTCTGGCAGACTGACGGGAGCATCATGAAACACATCACCATCAGCGAGGTGGGCCCGAGAGACGGCTTGCAAAGTGTGGAGACTACGCTGTCCACCGAGGCGAAGCTGGCCTGGATTGAAGCGGAGTATGCTGCGGGTGTACGTGAGATAGAGGTTGGATCATTCGTCTCGCCGAAGCTGCTGCCGCAGATGGCTGATACTGAAGCTGTGGTGCGGGGGGCTCAGCACCTTGAGGGCTTGATTATCGCGGTGTTGGTTCCCAATGTCCGTGGCTGTGAATCCGCTCTCAGGGCAGGAGCCCACAAAATATCGGTACCCCTCTCTCTCAGTGAAACCCACAGTCTAAAAAACGTGCGCCGGACTCACGCCCAAATGTTAGACGAAATTCGGTCTTGCCTGAAATTAGTTGAGGCGATGCCTGAGAGCGAGAAACCCGTTTTTGAAGTGGGGTTATCAACTGCGTTCGGATGCACGCTTGAAGGTGTTGTGCCAGAGTCCTTTGTCGTAGAGATGGCAGAGCGGGTGCTCGATCTGGGTGTAGCCGAAGTGGGTCTGTCCGATACAACGGGTATGGGTAACCCGGCGCAGCTTGAGCGATTACTGACTGGTATCTGGCAGCGATGTGGCGAATCAAGACTGACCGGGGTGCATTTACACAACACGCGTGGACAGGGTTTGGCCAATGCATTGCGCGCCGTCGAGCTAGGTATTACCACACTCGACAGCTCGCTAGGCGGACTGGGTGGCTGCCCATTTGCCCCGGGTGCGAGCGGTAATATTGTGACTGAAGACTTGGTGTTTATGTTGCAGTCTATGGGCTACCCAACGGGAATCGATCTTGAGGCGCTGTTGGTTGTGCGGCAACAAGTTGCTGAGTTACTTCCTGAAGAAGAGTGGTTCGGTTTTACTGCCGCCGCCGGGTTGCCAAAGCACTTCGGCGCGGCGACTTTACAGTAGGTGAACTAGCGTGCCCGACGAAACGCTTCCCGTGCGCAATCCCCGAACGGGGCTTTTTGATTACGAAATCTCTGTCACATCAGCTGACACTGTTTCTCAATGCACACAATCGCTCAGGGAAGCGCAACCTGAGTGGTTGGCGCTCGGTGCCGAGGGTAGAGCGAAGTGCCTTGACCGATTTGCCGATGCGTTGATGAACGAAATCGATTCTCTGGCAGAGGCGCTGGCGATCGATACTGGCCGTAGGACTTTTGCCCGATTCGAGGCTTTCAAATCGGTAGAGTTGATTCAAATGTGGGCCGAGCGCGTTACACCTATCCTCGATCAACTGGCTGGTTCAGGTCAGTCAGGGCAGGTGCCAGCGGTACATTACCAACATCGTTTGATTCCATACGAGGTCGTGGCTGTTATCAGCCCCTGGAATGTCCCGTTGCTGCTGGCCATGATTGATAGCATCGCGGCGCTGTCGGCTGGGTGTGCCGTATTGTTAAAGCCTTCCGAAGTTACACCGCGTTTTATCGTTCCTTTGCAGCGAGCGCTGGATACGGTGCCCGAATTAGCCGCCGTGCTGCGGGTGGTTACGGGGGGCGCGGATACCGGAAGTGCGATGATTGATCAGGTTGATGCAGTGTGTTTCACCGGGAGTGTCACTACAGGGAAAAAAGTCGGCCAGCAAGCAGCCGCTTGTTTCATTCCTGCATTTCTAGAACTTGGAGGGAAAGACCCAGCAATTATTTTGTCAGACGCGGATTTGCCACTTGCTGCCAGGGCAGTTATCCGGAGCGCCGTCGGTATGACGGGCCAGGCCTGTCAATCTCTGGAGCGCGTTTATTGCCACGAATCAGTCGTGGGCGACTTTACAGAAGCGTTATTGTCGCAGCTGCGAGTATTGTCTCTGACCTGCACCGATCACGGCGCAGGTGATATTGCACCGCTGATCTTTGAGCCGCAGGTAGAGACCATTCAGTCTCACGTTGACGAAGCTGTGAAAAAAGGCGCGGTATGTCTTATGGGTGGGGAAGCGGTTAGGGCGGGCGGCGCGTGGTACCCCCCAACGGTGCTGACAGGCGTCACGCAGGACATGCGCATTATGCAAGAAGAAACGTTTGGGCCTGTGATCCCTATTGCGAGCTTCA
>JADHNP010000131.1 GCA_016779445.1 Luminiphilus sp.
GGGATCCGGTTCGTCAATACACAGAGCCTGCTTCCCGGCGCGAGTGATGGAAACAGCGGCTTCATGGGGAGCAGCTCTGATCGCATTGGTTCTATCTTCATAGAACTGGTGGCTGAGGCCGACAGGGATCTAGGTGGCAAGGCGATCATGAGCCTGATTCGTGATCGCACCGAATTTTTGGCGGGAATCAAGGTTGAGGTACAACCACTCGAAAAAGGCCCCCCTGTTGGGAAGCCCATTCAAATTGAACTTTCATCAAACCAGCGCGATCTATTGGAACCTACTATGGCGAGCGTCAGAGCGTATTTAGATACGTTACCTGAGTTGGTTGATATTGATGATTCGGCAGCTTTGCCTTCAATAGAATGGCGCATAGAGGTGGATCGGCAGCAGGCTGCTCTCTATGGAGTTGACGTGTCTTCGGCAGGTCTCGTCGTACAGCTCGTGACAAACGGGGTAAGGGTGGGTGAATACCGGCCTGACGACGCTGAAGACTCGGTGGACATCAGGGTACGGTTTCCGAAGGCAGAACGGGGCATTACTGCTATGGATGAGCTCCGTATCAGCACTGATCAAGGCATGGTGCCCCTCAGCAACTTTGTACAAATGCGGCCAGCGCCCGGTGTTGATTCTTTAAAGCGCGTTGATGGCAGACCAGTGGAGCTAATCAGAGCCAATGTCCGTGAGGGCGTCATGGCCGACAGCATGGTGGTGGAGATCGAGGAATGGTTGGCAAGCCAGTCTTTTGACCGCGCCGTCGAAATCCGTTTTCGCGGTGCTAACGAAGAGCAGGCAGATTCTATGGCCTTCGTTTCAGCGGCTTTCTTATTGGCCTTGGCGATTATGTTTATTCTGTTGGTGTCACAGTTTAATAATTTCTATCAAAGCAGTCTCATCCTGCTTGCGGTTGTGATGTCCACTGCCGGCGTATTACTGGGTTTGTTGTTACTGGGTAGTCCTTTCAGTGCACTGCTTACCGGAGTCGGTGTAGTCGCACTCGCGGGAATTGTCGTGAACAACAACATTATTTTGATCGACACGTTCAATCATGTGCGGCGAGAACATCCAGATATGGATATTCGTCATGTCATTGTGAGAGCGACCGCGCAAAGATTACGGCCTGTGCTCCTGACAACGGTCACCACAGTCTGCGGTCTATTACCTCTGGCAGCAGGATTCTCCGTTGATCTGGCGGGTCGTTCCGTTACCGTTGAGGGAGAGATGGCGATGTTTTGGGCGCCGCTCTCTCAGGCCATTGTTTTTGGATTGTCTTTCGCAACAGTGCTGACACTCGTGGCAACTCCGGCGCTGTTGGCGCTCCCCACTGTGGCGGGCAATCTACTGACAGATTTAAAACAACGAATTATCCCCTCAAGTGAGAGCGTTGGTCAGAGCCCTCCGTCAGGGTTGTAGCGGTGGAGTGGCGCATGGGGCCAGAGTCAGGGACCTTGAGACTCGGCCATGACCAGAAGAGCTCCGAAGAGCGCTCCTTACTCTGTGTCGCTTAGAGTCGCGTGCTAAGGGGCTCGCCGCCTCGCCTCCAAGATGGTGTTCGATCAACGGTCCAAGATCATTAGATTACGAGAAAGGACGGATTACTAATGCAACGTATTCTGATGGCGGTGGGTCGTGTGTTGCTCGGACTCTATTTTTTGTTGCCCGGACTAGCTAAGTTCGGAGCATGGGAGCGCCACATCACACTGATGGAGACCCATGAAATGTCGATGGTGCATATATTATTGGCTGCTGCTGGCGCGCTTCAGATTATCGGCGGCCTCTGCCTGATATTGAACAAGCAAGTAGTGGTTTGCGCCTTGGGGTTCGCCGTGATGGTGCTGGTGATCAACGAGAATTTGCACGACTTTTGGAATGTTTATGAGGGAGTAAACCCGGAGCGCGAGACCCAAAACTTTGTGAAGAATCTGGGCATTTTTGCGGGTCTGCTCGTGCTGGCTGCCGCGAATATGAAACCTATCGCCGGTACCGATACCGCTTAATGTGACGGGCTATTACTGGGGCTTTATTTGGTCAGGCCGACTTGAGCTCGACTTCCTCAAAATGATTTCGTTTCTACGGCATGGGCCTTACCAATAGGCGCAGAACTGACGAGTTCATCCAAATTGTTTTATGCAGGTAACTCCTCGACCGCTCGGTGTCCCATTTCCATCGCTGCAATGGCATCGGCCGCCGGAGCCGAGTCGGAATTGGCGATAGTGATAAGGCCATGGGGCGCTTTACCGATCTCGACAGTATCTCTCGGTCCTGCCACGGTATAACCGTGTGCCCAACGGTTAACCGTGATACTGGCCACATCGCGATCATAATCAAAGTGCTGTGAACTGAGCATACCGCTGAGATGGTCGCGGATCTCGGTCTCGTAGTGAGAAAACTGCCTGCCCAGCATTTGGTAACGCGCCTCCTTGTACTGTTCAGCACGGGGTTTGCCTAATACTTCACTGTAAGGACAACTGATCATTTGCATTACGCAGGGCTCATTGGGGGATTGCGTGTACTGGTACCCGCCAAGACTCACGGGAAAGTCGATAAACGCGGTTTGGTGCATGTTGCCCGGACACATTGCCAGCCCGAGCCCCTGCGCTTTTAGTGCTCGCCAGTTGCGCAGGCCCACAGTGGTATAGATCAGCGGGCTTTTCATTTGTTGCCTGAGGGCATCGGCCTGAGTCTCTGGCAAATCTGAGACAATATGCGGGATCATCATGTTGTAACAGGCCATGACCACACGTTTGGCCGCTACGCTATGCAGGTTGTCGTTGTGAAAATAGCTCACCGTTACGCGGTCGCGACTACCGGTGCCTCGCTGATGGTGCACATTTACGACAGTGCTGTTTAATCTGATTCGGGCGTTTTGATCCGGGCAGTCCAACTGCTGATAATCAAAACGGGTGTTAATCAGCGACTCGGCATCACTACCGGGTGCGACACTGGGGATGAGGAAGCGCACCAGCGCGCGAGCCACTCCTGCATTGCCATCTGGAAAGTGATGAATGTAGGGGTTATTCGCGTCGTAGACAGGCGTCGGCGCAAAACCGAGCGCACCGCATTTTTGGGCTTCGGCAATCGTGAGCAATTCGGTTCCGGCGCTAGACCAATCGATCCCAGAATGGCGCGCCATTCTCAGTACGTGTGGATCATCGACTCCTAAAGTGTTTTTTAGGTAGTCGAAATAGTTCGTGGTTTCAATATAGCGTTGTAGATCCTTCCCGCTAACATCGAGTGTGTGTAAACCACCCTTGAGGACCCGTAACAACTGCTGTTTACCTCGATCGGTCAGCGGCGTTTGCGCCACTGCCTCCTCATCGGAAATCGCGGCGCCGGGTAAGCCCTCAAGGTAATTGTAGTAATTGCAAAACGGGTGACGTACCAACATGTCGCGGCCAAAGTGCTGGGCGTTAAAGTATGTGGTGGCACCGAGTCCATTACGTTTGTAGAAGCCCTGATCAAACGCGGTGTCGAAGCGTTCCAAGTTTATCCCGACATCTCGGAATAAGGTTTGCATGACCGAGCCGGCCGATCGGGGCTCCACCAGCGTTTGTGAGCCGCCATAAGAAATGAGCCGCTCCCCGTCTATGGTGTGCTCGTTGCGTTTGGCATGCCCGCCGAAATCGTCATGATTATCGAGGATCAATATTTTGTGATCAGGACCAAACCGCTGCCGGTAAAAGTAGGCCGCGGCGAGGCCACTGAGTCCGGCGCCGACAACCACGAGGTCGTAGACTTCGTTGGTGTTTCGGGCGGGCCCCGTTTTATAAGTGGACTGCCAGGCGACCTTGTGTGCGTGGGTATTGGCGCCGGGATGGCTACCGCGCAACCCAGTCTGACTGGGGGGGTAGTACTCCGAGTGCTGAGATGCTGCGTTAAGGTAGGGTGTCGCAGCGGCAGTGCCCAAGGCGACGGCGGTGCCATTAATGAAATCTCGTCGCGTAATGTCAGCCATAGATAGCAATGTCGCCGGGTAGCTAAGTAAGCACCGATGGTAGCAGTACCGGTGGCTCGATTGGTATCAGACATTTCGAGAGATGCACTGCTCCCATATCATTCACGTAGCAAAAGTCAGGCTATAAATGTAAAAGAGGGAGCTGATGCTCCCTCTTTCTAATCGATGAAAAGTAATTTTGGGTTCAATATCTGTATGTAAATTGAATGGCGTACTGCCTACCCATCCCGGTCGTCGTTACTTGGTCAAGACCCGCGTTAGAAAGGGGTGGGTCTACACAGACACCGGGAGTCCCGCTTGAGCCGCAGGCAAAGGGACGGCTTTGTTGACTATAACCGACCACTTCATCTCCAAGATTGCGCCCTATCAGTGCCACCTCATATCGGTTGTCTGAACTGAACAGTCTTACGCTGGCGTCATATAACCAATAACTATCCTGTTCCTGAGCTCCAATGACGTCCTGCAATCCATACGAGTCTGAGAACTGTGCCGCACCGCTGATCCCCAAGTTCCAGTTTCCACTCACAGCACTCTCGAAGTTAAAGCCTATGTTACCTGCCACATCAGCTGTTCTGGCTGGAGTGCGGCCGTTTAGGTCATCACCCTCATTGTTGATGAACGTAGCGGAGTATTCTGCATCTGTTACGGCGATTGCGCCGCGTAGGGTGAGTCCATCAATACTCGTTGCCCATGCAAAGTCCACCTCTGCACCTTGGGTGGTGAGTTCTCCAGCATTGAACGTGTCGAACTGGATAGCGACAGCGTTAAATAACTGCACTTGAAGGTTTTCATAGGTGTAATAAAAAGCGGTGGCATTGAGTCGCAATGCACCGCCCAGAAGCATGGACTTGACTCCACCCTCAAAGCCTTCCCCTGTTTCTGACTCATAGAGTAGCGGGCCAACGTCTCCACTGCCCAGCGTGGCAGAGGGAAGCGCGGAGTTGTCAAAACCTCCCGATTTGTAGCCGGTTTTGTAGGCAACAAATAAGCTTACGTCGTCACTCATAGACCAGTTGAGGGAGACCTCCGGTGTGACTTCACTGTCATCAAATGCCAAGGGATCTGTGCCATTGGCGCCATCACCCACTACCGATCCTGTGGGTAGGAATCCGAATACTCCTGACAAGAAGGCATGCATATAAGCGATATCGATGTAGCCATCCTTTTCGTCTTTGGAGTAACGCGCACCCGCGGTCAGAGTCA
>JADHNP010000030.1 GCA_016779445.1 Luminiphilus sp.
CGGCTTTAGAGAGAGCGATAGAACCCGGCGGTGAGTGCGTCAATTTTGGCAACGATTAGCTCCCTTTCTTCGTAGAGGGCATCAATCTCCCGATACAGCATGCGGTAGAGCGACTCCAACTGGGTGAGCTGGTAGCCCGCTTCGCGGCGCGCGTCACTCTGTAACTGGTCATTATCCTGTGTGACGCGAAGCTGGCTGATTTGCGTGAGCAATGCATCAGCCTGTGCCGATTTGTCATCAATGCGTCGCTCTAACTCGCTCCGCTCATTCTTCAGCACAAATACCTCGAGGCCTTCGCTGTAACCCGATGCATACTCGGGAAAGTCGTCTCTTGCGCACTGCGCGGCATAATCTCCACCATGGTCGCCGGTCTCAAAACCTGTTTCTCGCGTGCAGTAGTAGGGGAGACCGAGGGAGTACCCGTGGCGATACAGTTCGAAATCAACTTGCACACCGGCTTCGGCGCAGGCCTCGCGATGGTCTGCCGAGCGCGAAACGGCGTAACCTGCCGCAGCGTCGTGATAACCGACTTCTTCCCAATTGGCTTGAAGGCACTCCTCCGGGCTCATGGTGGCGCAGCCAGAGAGCAATGCGCTTGCAATCCATAGACTCACCCTGTTTTTCATTCCGCGGTCTCCGGCTGTGGTTGCTACCCGCATACCTCTGCCTATAATGCCTGTCTTTCGGTGAAACGACAGCCGTCGGTCATCGCCGAAGATTTTTCCAGAGCCCCAATATTGTTATCAGGATGTTTTTTTCATGAGAGTGTGGACCTATCTCCGGCCTTTCGAATATCGCGGGCTCGACTGCGTTGTTGAGGTGACGCTGACATTTAAAGAGACCATCTCCCGACTATTCGTTGACAATGAGTTGATGGATGAGCAGTCGCTGGCCTACTCAGCGGGTGCCACCACATTCGTGCATCCCCTGCCTAGTTCGTCGGGTCAAACGGCACGGGTGAAGTCGGGTTACTACAACTGGTGGAACATCGGTATTGCAGTGATAGAGGGTGATAATACTGTCTACGAGAGTCATCCCGGTCGAGATGTACACCACGGCGAAGAGCTCGTTAAGAAAATGTTGGGCGAGGACCCTGATTCCGCAGAGAGGGCCTCCTCCAAACTGCGCTCCATGGCTGAAACCAACCAAAATAAATGGCGGCGCAACAAGTACTCCATCTACGCGGATCTCGCGCTCGGTTTGCTGTTCTTCCTGGTCGGCAAGTTCACCGAAGATCTCGCGCTGGCCGCGATTGTCGGTGCCGGGGCCGGCCTGGGACTAGTGGTGGCGCAGCGGTTTGTCAAAGTGGATTTGCTCGGTGGCTTCGCCGTTTTTGGCACCATCATGTTGTTGATCTCGGCCGGATTTTCGCTGGGGTTTCAGGACGATTACTGGGTGCAAATGAAGAGCACTATTCTCGGGCTGTTTACCGCCAGCCTGTTCATGGCTGATGGCTTATTGCGGAGGGGTGCGTATTTTGGTGCGCGCATCGAACGCTACATGCCGCTGCCATTGCATCACGACCGTATTGCGGTGGGCATGAGCCTAAATGGCATCATCATGGCGGGTGCCAACTATCTGGTGACAGAGAATTTTTCCGAGGATTTTTGGCTGACCTGGACGACGTTCCTCGATTTGCCAGTGGGCATGGCGCTGTTTTACTCGGTGGTGTATTGGGCGCGTAAAAAACCGACTGATCGGGTGGCCTGACTGATCATCGGTGGGTAGCTGCATTGGCAAATGAGTCGCCGGCTGGGTGCTATGTAAGGTGACATCTGTTAATGGTGAAAGCCGCACTGCAAGTTGATGCTCAGCTCGTCGCCTGCTGCTGAACTGAAGCTGACCGGCGGTTTTTATTGCGGCAATTGGGTGTCTTTTTATCGCCACGCGAGCCTGAAAAGCGCTATCGTAAGAAGCTGAAATAGACGATGAACTTGTGATCGTTGAACCAATAAAAACATGGATACTTACCGCTATGGCAGTTCAAGAATTTCTCTCTCCCAAGTCGTTATCAGAGGCTCAAGCGGCCTTCGGCGAGGGTGCCGCCAGTTCCTGGCTTGCCGGCGGTACTGATCTGCTGGTGGGCATTCGGCTCGGTGCGCGGGATCCCTCTCGCGTCGTTGATCTGAAGCAGATCCCGGAGCTGACGGCCATCGAAATCGACGACGCTTCCGTTCGGATTGGCGCGGCCGCGTCCGCTTTTGACGTGCTGCACAATTCTGATGTGCCTTCACTGCTTCCCGGCCTTGCCGAGGCGCTGAATTTGATCGGTTCGACTCAGATAACCGGACGTTGCTCGGCGGGTGGCAATCTATGTAACGCGTCACCGGCGGCAGACAGTATTCCGGCGCTCATTGCCAATGGCGCCCAGTGCCGAATTTTGGGGCCAGAGGGCGAGCGCGTGCTCCCAGTCGAGAATTTCGTAGTGGGGCCAAACCAGAACGCATTGGCGCCCGGCGAGCTATTGGTTGAACTCATACTGCCGAAGCCGGTGCCTGGCACTTCAGATGCTTACCTGCGACTCACGCCACGAACTGAAATGGATATTGCGGTGGCCGGTGCTGGGGTATCGATCACTTTGGACAGCTCGGGCACCTGTACAGCGGCCAGAGTGGCCATTGGTGCGGTGGCACCTACGGCGCTCTTGGTGGAGCCGGCGGGTGAGGCGTTGGTGGGCTCTCCGTTAGATCAAGCCGCAATGGATGCTGCAGTAGCGGCTGTGCGCGCGGCGGCCAAACCCATATCAGATAAGCGAGGCCCAGCGCAGTATCGCACCCACGTGGTGGGTATATTGGTATCGCGGGCTATCGCCAACGCGCAGGCACGCATTGAGGAGGCGCGATAATGAATAAGCCGCTCAACAAAATGGCCGTACAGGCCACCATCAATGGTGAGCGCACAGCCTTTTTGTGCTCACCCGGTCAGGTGCTCGCTGATGTTTTGCGGGACGAACTCGAACTCATTGGCACCAAGATTGGCTGCAACACCGGTGACTGCGGCGCTTGCTCAGTGCTGGTGGACAACCGTTTGGTCTGTGCCTGTCTGGTCTTGGCTGCGGAGGTAGAGGGTAAATCGGTGCAAACGGTGGAGGGCATTGCCAATGGGGGCGAGCTTCACCCGGTGCAGCAGAAGCTCCTCGAGCACGGCGGGTTGCAGTGCGGTATCTGCACGCCGGGCGTTGTTGTCGCTGCCAAAGCGTTACTGGAGCACAACCCTGACCCTACGGAGGAGCAGGCACGTTACTGGTTGGCCGGTAATCTTTGCCGCTGCACCGGCTACGACAAAATCATTCGCGCAGTATTGGATGCCGCCAAGACGATGCGCGGGGAGGCAGCATGAACGCCTATCAGGAATTCAAAACTATTGGATCCCGCCCGGTACGCCCCGACGGGCTGGATAAAGTCACCGGCCGTGCGCGCTATGGTGCAGATCTCAATATGCAGGGGCAGCTTTATGGGCACGTGGTCAGAAGCCCTCATGCCCACGCGATTATTGAGTCGATAGACTGCAGTAAGGCGCTGGCCATGGAGGGTGTGCTGGCAGTGATGACCGGCGATGACTTGGTAAAACCCGGCGACGAAATGTTGGGCAGTGGCGAGGGCGCCATGGCGCTCAAGGATTTTGTGCCGATGGTCATGTCTCAGGGCAAAGTGTTATTTCACTCGCAAGCGGTAGCCGCGATCGCGGCCACCTCACCCGAATTGGCTGCGGAAGCGGCGCGTGCGGTGGAGGTAACCTACGAAGTGCTCCCAGCCGTCACTGATGTGCATAAAGCATTGGCAGCGGATGCACCCATTCTGCACCATGACCGGTTTCCTGATGATTATCCGGAGGAGCCCACCAACTTGGCGACGCACATCAGCCTGACTGTAGGCAACCCTGATGCTGCCTTTGAGGGAGCAGATGTAATTGTCGAGCAGACTTACTCGGTTCCGATGTGTCACCAGGGCTATATTGAACCTCACGCTTGCGTGGCGAGAGTTGATATCACGGGGCGCACCGACCTGTGGTGCTGCACGCAGGGACATTTCGCGGTGCGGCACTTCACGTCAGCGGCTACGGGAATCGATCTTGGTAAAATAAAAGTTACACCCTCTGAAATCGGCGGTGGCTTTGGTGGGAAAACCACCGTTTATATAGAGCCGCTTGCCGTGGTGCTTGCACAAAAAGCGGGTCGCCCGGTAAAGATGGTGATGGATCGTGGGGATGTATTCCGTGCTACCGGGGCCGCGCCAGGGGCAGAAACTCGAGTCAAGCTAGGCGCGACCCGCGACGGCAAATTGGTAGCCGTCGATGTCGACTGTCTGATGGACTCAGGGGCTTATAACGGCGCCCCGGCAGCCTTCCCCGCCTATATGGCGACGGCGTGCTACAAGTTTACCGATGCGCGCTCTACGGGCCGCTCGGTTTACACCAACAAACCCAAAATTCACGCGTATCGCGCGCCAAGTATTCCCCAAGTTACCCTCGGTTTTGAGTTGGCCATCACCGAGCTTGCCGCTGAATTGGGTATCGACCCCATCGAATTCCGACTGATGAATGCCGTGGAGGAGGGCGATGCCAACATGATGGGGGCGCCTTATAAGCGCATTGGCCTGAGAGAGTGCCTCGAAGTTGCGAGGAATCATGAGCACTACAAGTCACCTCTGAGCGAAGGAGTCGGACGCGGCGTAGCCATGGGCTACTGGATTAACGCCGGCATGCAATCCAGTGCAACGCTCAATGTGAGTTCAGACGGTCATGTCGCGGTACTCACGGGTAGTCCTGACATTGGTGGATCCCGCGCTTCCATGGCGCTGATGGCAGCTGAAGTACTGGGCATCCCTTTTGACCATGTCCATCCTGAGGTCGCGCCTACTGACTCGGTCGGTCACACTGACGTGACCGGTGGGAGTCGAACGACACTGGCGACCGGTGAGGCGGTCATTCGGGCAGCGGAAAACTGCGTCGCGGAGCTATGCCGGCGTGCTGCCGCAGAGTGGGGTGTCGAGGCAGGTGTCGTGGCTTGGTCTCAGGGCGCGGCACATTACGGCGAACATTCACTGACCTTTCACGAACTGGCCAGTCGAGCGGGGAATATGGGTGGGCCATTGACCTTCTCCAGCTCGTTAAACTCGACCAGCGCGGCCCCGGGGTTTGCGGTGCATATTTGCGATGCTGAAGTCGACAAAGAAACCGGCCGCACAACCATTGTGCGCTACACCGCAATTCAGGACGCTGGCAAGGCGATCCACCCCGACTATGTAGAGGGTCAAATGCAGGGTGGAGCGGTGCAGGGTATCGGATGGGCACTGAACGAGGAGTACCTATATAACGCTGATGGCGTGCTCCAGAACCCGGGTTTTCTGGATTACCGCATTCCAGTTGCCTCAGATTTACCTTACATCGATACGGTGATCGTTGAGGTACCGAATCCGCTGCATCCGTTTGGGGTTAAAGGCGTAGGGGAGGTTCCGATTGTGCCGCCCATGCCAGCGATTGCCGAGGCGGTTTGTCAATCAACGGGGGTTCGCTTTAGAGACCTGCCGCTGAATCCACCGAAGATCATGGCGGAATTGGTAGACCTCTGAACCATAGTTTTGGGTGCTTCATTACAGATGGGGTATGGTTCGAGGTGGCTGGCAGGGACCGCGACTGTGTTCCAGTTAGGCAAATAAATCTTAGCAAGGGGAAGATGATGAAAAACTGGTTTTTGGTCTGTCTGCTGTTCGTAGCACCGTTGGCTCTGGGTGATGGTCATGGCGATTTAGCGCTTGAGAAACGTCAACCCGATACGGCGATGAATGTTACCTCTGTTGATCTCGGTCAGGAGCTCACCTCGATCAGCGCAGAGGGTGATATGGAGGGTTACGGAAGAGTCTATGTAACCTACCATCTGAGCTACAACGCCGCGCGCACCGGGGGAACGGTGGATGGGCAGGGTAGGGGTTTCACGCCAGAAGGCTATGCCTCTGGGCGGTTTCAGGGGTTTTGGGAGCTGGTAGATGGCGTGGTTGTGATGCGTAATGTGGTCAATATCACTAACGGGCAAATGAACCTTGATGTGATCAAGTTCAATCCACTGACTCGGGATCTGGTGGTGCAGGCTTATATTCTGAAGTAACAATGGCAGAAGCATAAAAAACCCCGCATGGCGGGGTTTTTTACTCAAACATCATCGTGCCAGGTGTTCGGCTCGGACTTGTCAGCTTTTGATCTGGGCCTTGACAGTCTTGTCAGTGGTTTTGCCATAGGGCGGTAACATCCCAGCTAGCTTCGCCACATTGAACCTCAGGCTCTGGCTGTACACAGATTTGGCGTGACTGAAAGTCTTGAAACCCTCAATGCCATGGTATGAGCCCATACCCGATGGGCCAATCCCACCAAAAGGCATATCCTCCTGCGCGATGTGAAAGATCACATCGTTGATGCAAACGCCGCCTGATGTGGTGCGATGCAGGAAGGCAGTCTCTTCATTTTTGTCCGTGCCGAAGTAGTAAGCCGCAAGCGGGCGCGGTGCACCGTTGATGTAATCAATAGTTTCGTCAAACGCTTTGTAGGTGCGAATGGGCAGGAGCGGTCCAAAGATCTCCTCCTCCATACACAGGGCGTCGGTGTCAGGAGATACAATCAATGTTGGCGGGATCTTGCTCGTACCGTTAGTGAAATCTTCGTTTGCAGGGTTGAGAGGGATGATTCGGCAGCCGCGCTGCTCGGCATCCTCCAAATAGCCGCTCAGACGTTTATGGTGACGGTCGTTGATCACTGCTGTGTATTGATCGTTATCACGCAGACTTGAATACATCGTGCCCACCGATTTAGTGGCAAGCTTGATGACTTCCTCCAGCTGCTCCTCGGGAACCAACAGATAATCTGGTGCAAGGCATATTTGGCCGGCATTAAGCGTTTTCCCCAACATGACCCGCTCTATCGCTTGCTCCAGATTGGCCGATCGCGAAATGACAACCGGGGACTTGCCCCCGAGCTCTAACGTGACGGGAACAAGGTTGCGCGCCGCGGCCGTTAAGATATGTCTGGCAATGTTGGTAGCGCCCGTAAAGATCATGTGATCGAAGGGCAGCGCCGAGAATGCCTGCCCGACTTCGGGGCCTCCGGTGAAAACCGTGACTTCGGTTGGGTCAAATGCCTCAGAAATAATTTCGGCAATGACTTTGGATGTCTCGGGAGTGAACTCCGACGGTTTGATCATCGCGCGATTGCCTGCGGCGAGGATGCCGGCCAATGGCTGGAACACCATCGCGACCGGGAAGTTCCAGGGAGCAACGATTCCCACTACACCTTTAGGCTGATAGTGAATTTTGGAGCGGCCCCCGAGAAAACCAAGAGGAAACGTTGAGGGGCGCCTATCTGCTTTCATCCATTTCTTTAGGCGGCTGCGGCAATGCTTCATCGAGCCAATTGACGACGCTACATCGGTCATCAGGTTGATCTGGTCGGGCCTGCAGACAAAATCCTTGTTAATCGCCTCGCTGATGCGACTTGCATGACGAACCAATACGTCGATCGCACGGTTGATACGATCAATTCGAGCTTCTGCGGAGACATATCCTTCAGCCAGATAACTTCCACGTTGAGCCGTCAGCGCCTCCTGCATCTGGATTTCGACATCGGGACTGACAACAACTTGCTGCGGGGCATTCATATTGTTTTCCTCGCTGTGGTCCGGGCATGGAGTATACACTTTCATGTCACAAGCGACGAACTGGGAGCGCTGCACCGGCTGCTGAACTACTGACAGCGAAAACGGTAATCACCCGTATTGCCCAGTCAAATACGATTAGTATTGTTTTGGGCTGCTTTACCAATGATTAGGAAGATATTGTCTTGATTAAGGGTGGTGACATCACTGTTTTGCACCTCTTATCGATGCTGTGCTGGGTGCCCCCAGTCAGGTGCTATTTCTTTTTTATTAAATATCAGGGCTTTGTAAATAAAATATAAAGTGTTTTAGTTGGTTCGGTAGGGCGCATCTGGGCGATTATTTTGTTGCGCTGTGGCATCCACCCTCGTCAAGGGCTCCTTTGCGTTTGTCATAGAAGAAGCCCCTCCCTAGCGATTCAGCCAGCGCTCCAGTTCAACATGAAAGTGGCGCAGCCGTTGCTCTTGCTCTCCCCACAGCTGACCTTTGAACGCCTTGCTGCGCATGCCCTCCTGAACCGAGGGGAGGAAAGCCGCGTCCTGACTCAGGACCAAACCGAGACCGGGATCTTCGTCTACCAAGAACGCTTCGGTGTCGGGACGATTGAGACCGCTGACGTCGGTACCCTCGGGTAAACCCATCCAGGCGGGCGGACAATAATCGGGATCATCTGTCGGAAACATCAGCGTCATGGTGTCGTACCAAAATCGCTCGGGATCCGTGTCGTGGGGCATAAAGCGCATTAGAAAGATTGCCTCAGGGTGGCAGCCAATTTGTACATTGGGGAACACGCCTGTCGCCCAGCTGTCTGAAAGCTGTCCATCGGAGAATCTTTCGTAGCCTAAATTCAGTCGGTCTGATCGTGCGCGTTTGGCCTGCTGAATGGCGGTGCGAACATCGGCTGCAGTGCCCGAAAAATCGGCTATGTCCACACCCGCTTCCTGCAGCATCCACTGCAGACCCTCATTGACGGTAGTCTGGTCTGCCTGACGTGGGCTGGGCTGCCCCAAGGGGACGATCATGCGACTGGCCCCTGCGGGGTACAAATCGTACTGGACATTCAGGTCACCCATGACGCCCCGGGTTTCAGGATGGACTGCGTGAAGGTGGTAGCTTTCATAAAAGGCCTCAACACCCACCTTCCAATTGGAGCCCCACTCGCTGCGAACATGTCGCACCACCCGCATTTTGTCGATTTGGTAATGCTCAAGGTAACCCTCGGGCAGTCCAATGGCCGTTTTCAGGGGTATGGGGTTGTCGGACATGCTGATGAAAATCAAACCAGCATGCTCCTCACAAGCCACCGGGGTCAGTCCCGGTCGATGGCAGATCACGGCGTCCTGAAAGGTCTCTTCGTCGGTGATGGTGCGGAGCGTCCCGTCGTGACGGAAACTCCAGCTGTGGAAAGGGCATACGAATACTTTTTTATTGCCTCGCTCTTCAGTGAGCAACCGGGCACCGCGATGCGGACAAACGTTGTAGAACGCTTTCACACCTGATGCTGCTTTGGTCACGATGATGGATTCGCTGCGCACTCTGAAAAGAAAGTAGTCGCCCACCTCTGCAAGGTCTGCGCTGACCCCTGCGATCAGCCAACTTTCGGTCCATACTTTGTGCCACTCACGCGCCATTTGTTCGCGACTGAAGTAAGCGTCTTTGGCGTAGACTTCGGCCCCGTTGTCGATGGCAGGTTGTTTTGCCTCTAAGCTCTCGGGGTTCGCCTCGGGATTAATAACGGCAACAGGAATCATTCGGTTGCTCATGTTTTTCCCTCACTGTCTGCATGGTGCGACGGGCCTGCCTCGCTCGGCACTCCTTGCAATCGAAAAACGGGTAGTTTGATCTCATCTGACCACGCGGCAAAGTCGACGGAGACCGTGTGTCCGACCGCCAACGCGTCGGGTTCCGCATTGATGACCTGACTCATCATTCTGGGGCCTTCAGCCAGATCGATAAGCGCAATAATGTAGGGCGCCGTGAAGGCTTCGGATACCGCTCTGCGCACCACGGTGTAGCTGGCGATGGTCCCTTTACCGCTGACCTGCTCCCAATCAAGCTGTGGGCTGTGGCAGCGATCGCAGTGCGTTCTGGGGTAAAACAGGAATCTTGTGCACGGTTTGCAGTACTGCAGCTTCAACTCACCACGGGCACAGGCCTCGTAGAACGGTTGCTCGGTCGGGGAGGGTCGGGGAATCGGTCTGCTCATGATGGATCCTCGTTCCCCAAAATGAGAGTGGCATGGCTGGACATGATGCCCCCTTGCGCATGACACAGGGCAGTATTGATTCCGGACAATTGTCTCGCGCCTGCTTGCCCTCGGAGCTGCAACATCGCTTCGGTCAGGCCAAACATCGCACCCGGATTGCCCGGATGACAGTACGACAACATGCCGCCATGGGTATTGAGCGGTTTATGCCCCCCCGGTTGGCTGATGCCACTGGCCAGCCAGTCACCCCCTTCACCTTTTGCGCAAAAACCCAAGTCTTCAACTTGTATCAGCAGCGCGGGTGTAAAGCAGTCATAAAGTTGCAGTAAATCCATATCGTTGGGGGTTAAGCCTGAGTCTGCATAGGCCGCTTGCCCCGACATCACCGCCGCTGATGTCGTGAGATCGCTGGCCTGACTAATATGCTCGTAGGCGTGCCCTTCGCCATATCCCAATAGGTAGATCGGCTTTTGCTTAGAGCCGCTCACGCGGTCTCCCCGGGTGATCACCACCGCTGCACCCCCATCGGACACCAGAGAGCAGTCGAGAACCTTGAGCGGATCGGCGATGGGGCGAGAACCCATCACGTCCTCGACGCTGATAGGGTCGCGCTTTTGCGCCTTGGGATGTTGGCTGGCCCAAGCCCTGCATGATACAGCCGCGTATGCAAAGTGCTCCTCGGTCGTGCCAAAGCGGTCCATGTGTGCTCGGGCAAGCAGCGCATAGTAGGCGGGGACGGTGGGTCCGTAGGGTTGCTCGTAGTGGGGGTGCCCAGAGCTCGACTGCACCACCATCGCTTGCTCGCGGGTCATGTGGCTTCGAAGGCTATCTGCCATGGCTATGACAATGGTATGCGCCATCCCGGCAGCGATCGCAGCGGCTGCCATTTTGATGGCCATGAACGTGGTGCCACCACCTGTGTTCACGGTGACGCAGTGCTTGGGTTGCCACCCCAGATATTCGGCCACCGCTTCTGCGTGGTACATGATGGGCTCTGCAAACGCGTTACAGGTAATAAGGCCGTCAACATCCTCCAGCGTCAGACCCGCGTCACGCACGGCATCCAGCGTGACCTGAACACACAGCTCACGGGGTGTTTTGTCGGGGACAATCCCTACGTCGCTCTCGGCCATTCCGATCAGCGCGCAGTCATCGTGTAATCCAGTCTTTGCCATTAGGTCTCTCTACGGATCCAGTCTGGCCGTTACGACGCCGGGCGCGAGTACTTCATCGCGATCATTTTTGACATACACCTCCAGCCGAATTTCGCCTGACTCCGGGTCATAGGCGGTCACAGTGCCACCGGCTGTCACGGTCTCACCGACAAAGGCGGCAACCCGGTTAGAATATTCGATACCCGTGATCATTCCTGCGTCGCCGAGCCATTCATCGACCACTTGATGCAGCCAGTCCCCGATCAAAGGCCCGGCCACAACCAGTCCACTGTATCCCTCCACTTCGGTTGCGTAGGGCATATCAAAATGAATCCTGTGGCCATTCCATAACGAGGCGTTGTAGAGCATTTGTTGCACCACTTCACACAGGTGTTGACGTTCGGGGATGGCCAGGCCAACGCTGGGGGCAAGGCTCATCGCAGAATCCTCGTTGTTCGTTCGCTGACCACAAGTGCCCCCTCGTCGTTGCGGACCTCCATCAGCACCTCGTAAAAAATCAGGGGGCCACTGCGACCTGATTTTTCATAAATATCGGTGAGTGTCCGCGCGGCGGTTAACCAGTCTCCAGGCTTAATGGGCTTGTGATAGGTGATGTCCAGCCCGCCAGCCATGGCTTTTTCGAGCGGAAATCGAGGCAACAGAGTGTCAATGGAAACGCCATCGGGAGACAGTTCGCTCAGCGGCACAACATCCCAGAACAGATGCAAATGGAATAATGGAGGTGCGACGTCACCGGCGAGATATTTTGCCTGTCGGTTGTCAGTGGCAATGGCATATTTTCGTATGTCGCGCCGCGTGACGATTTCCCGTTGGGGATCGCTCTGTCTGCCGATGCAGGACAAAATCTCCTCTGTGAGTAAGCCGGTCATACTTTGCGCGCCGAGTCTCGCCAGTGCGGATCGCGAAGTTCCCGCTTCAGGATTTTTCCGGTGGGGGCCTTGGGTAGGGCGTCGACAAAATCGACTGACTTGGGTTTTTGATAGGAGGCCAGATGTTTGCTGGCTTCGGCAATGATCTCTCCCTCGGTCGCGGTCTGCCCCGGCTTAAGCACCACCACGGCTTTGACAGCCTCTCCCCAGACATCATCGGGCACACCGAACACGGCAGATTCAAGCACCGCGGGATGTTGATGAATCGCGCCTTCCACCTGTGTGCTGTAGATATTCTCTCCGCCCGAGATAATCATATCTTTTGCGCGGTCGACGATAAAAACGTAGCCTTCCTCGTCCCAGGTGGCGATATCACCGGTCCACATCCACCCATCTCGCAGGGTTCGCTCAGTCAGTTCAGGTCGGCGCCAATAGCCGAGCATATTCGCTTCGGACCGCACAATGATTTCTCCGGCGCTGATCCCATCTCTTGGCACTGAGTCGCCATTAGCGGCTACGATGCGGATTTCAGAGACGAAACCCTCCCGGCCACAGGAACTCAATCTTTCGGGGTGATCTCCTGTTACCGCGCGTTCATGATCTTCCTGCGACAGAAAGCTCATGGTCATCCCCTCGGTTTGCCCGTAACCCTGAATCATTGTGCAGGGGAAAGCCTGTAAAGCGGCCTCTACCACCGTTCGCGGCATAGGCCCGCCACCGTATTGGAAATTGCGCAGGCTGCTCAGATCGTAATCCTCGAATCCCTCGACGGCCATCATCCAGTTAATCATGGTGGTGATGCCCAGAAATGCAGATACGCGCTCTTTTTGAATCACATCGAGCGCCAGTTTGGCATCGAAATTAATGAGGACAACCGGGCAGCCATGGGCCATGTAATTCATGGCCAATGCTACCGGTATATGAAACATTTGACCGGTGAGCATGTAGACATCGGTCGGTACAATCCGCTCTGCTATCGACTGGTTCAGCATGCCCATGTAAAGCGAATGATGGGAGTGCAAGGCGCCTTTTGATTCGCCGGTAGTGCCTCCGGTGTAGAGAATAAGGACCGGGTCATCGCCGCTGATATCCGCCGCATTGGCTGGCTCTGAATCGCTCGCATTGGCAATTAATTGCTCGTAGCGACAGCTTGGATCGGCGCTGAAGACGAGGGCGGAGGGTATGTTCTGATCCGCTCCCAAACGTTGGGTCTGCTCGTCGTATTCCGCGGATCCAATCAGTACGCTGGGTTCGCCGTCCGACAGAATTCGAACCATCTCGGGTTCGTTGAGTCGCCAGTTGAGTGGCTGGGCAATTAATCCGCTGCGCGCGCAGGCATAGAAAATCTCCATGTACTGGATGCAGTTCTTGGACAAAATGGCAACGCGATCCCCTTTATTCAGACCGAGTTCGGCGCACAGTCCATTTGCGAGTCTCCGGATGCGCTCGTCCAATTCACCGAAGGTTATCCTGCGGTTATTGGGGATATCGATCAGTGCTTCCTTGTCGGGGTTCAGTAGGGCAGTTTTGGCAGGGATACGGCCGAGGTTCATAGCAGGGACTCAGTAGGCACTATCGAGATCGATGTGGCGTCGAGTGATTTTCCATTCGCCCTCGCGCTGCGCCACTTCATCGCGGTAAACCCCGGTGGCAAGCAATTTTGTTTCGCCGTGCTCGGTGGCGAAGAGCGTGAGATACGACGTCACTTTAAGCGCATCACCCTCTTCGTCAAAAAAGATATTGGTGATGTCGTGACGGCGGACGTCGGTTTGGGTTGATTTAGCATTGTGGTAGAGCGCCATCACATTGTCTCGACCCTCGAAAGGACCCACGAGGTCGCCGCCGGCGATTTGCATGCTCATTACGGCCTCGCTAGAAAAGCAGGCCGCCAACGCATCAAGTTGGTCCTCGTCGTAGTAATAGCCCATCCGGTTCAGTAATTCAGAAATGGCGAAGCGGTCTTCTACTGAAGGCATGATGTCGATCCTCTTTAGGCAGGCGGAAAAATTTCAGGTCGGTTGTCGTTCGCATTCACTTGTTTGGAACAAGGCATTTCACTTTAGGCCATTAGACCCCGGCGGATCAACAAGGTCTTCAGCTAGAGATCCGTCGCCAATGCCATAAGCGGCCAGCAGGTTGTCTGGGGCGGGGCAGTCCATTACCGCCGCGATGGCCTTGATCAGTGTTAATTCTGAGCCGCTTATTTTACCGTCGTCCGCCGCGACACTGGCCATCGCTTTGAGAATGGTTACTTTCAGCAAAGGATAGCAAGCGGCGAGTTCATCAACTGACTGTGTGAAAGCGGTCATTACAATCGCATCAGCCTCTGGCAGAGTCATGGTTAGACTGAGAATCTCCGCCCCGCGACGGAAGGCGCGCTCGGGGTCTTCTTCAGTCAGGTGGGCTAATGCGCCTAATGTGATGGCCAGGTCTTTGCTGACCGCGTCCAGGCTCTTGTGCCGTAGGCGCGGAGCGTGAGAGTTGATCAGCTCCGGGTCCAGATAGTGGCAAACCAACTGAAACAGACACCACTCTTGCAGGACGGTTTTTCCGTCTGCATCGATCCATGTCTCAAGCAAGTTGCGGAATACGCGATATTGCTCGGGCGACAGGCCCCGCAGTGCCGGTATGCTGCGTTCAATGATGATGAGATTTTCGGAGGGGGTCTGGGTTCTCAGTGGCTCGCACCAACGTCGCACTAGGTCGTCCAGACCTTTGATGCCCGCGACCTCTATGGCTTGCCACTGAGGCTCCTCGTGTTGCGGGTTCCACAACATACCCAACAGCAAGGCCATAGCACCCAGTGGGTCAGTCGTCTCGTTTAGCAGTGCCGCATTGGCTGCTGGGGGGGCCATTTCTGCTGTGTTATTGGCGTTGCGGGGTAGAACCGTGGCGACGTCAGCAGACGCAAATCCAGCAATCCCCGCCCGCAGGGCCATATCATTTTTATCAGCATGTTTCTCCGCCTCGCTCGACATCACCCCAGAATCGACGTTGGCGGGTAGAAATTGTCCGTCCCATCTGGGGTCGATGCGCCGAATACGTTGTTCTATAGGGGGGTGAGTTGCGAATCCACTCCAGAGGCGATGTCGGACCTGACCGAAAAAGAGGTGCGACATTTCTTCGGCCCGAGCCGATTCGACAAAGGTCCCGTTGGCGTGCCCACCAATAATCTTGAGTGCGTTACCGATGCCGTCTGGATTGCGGGTGAACTGCACCGAGGAGGCATCTGCCAGGTACTCTTTTTGTTTTGAGATGGCGGACTTGATGAGACCTGCCATCAAGCCACCGAGCAGCCCAATGAGGTAAAGCCCCAGTCCGAGCGCGAGCATGGCAGCTCTGCCGTCGTCCTTCTTTCGGCTTTGAAAGTGGTGTCGGTGGGAACCGATGCGGAGCAGAATGCTACCCAGGTCGCCGATGAAGGTGATGCCTCGGAGCATTGCAGCAAGACGGATGCTAAGGCGCATATCACCATTCAGAATATGACTGAATTCATGGCCCACCACGCCCTGTAACTCGTCACGATTGAGGGCTTCTAGAGCACCCCGAGTAATGGCGACAACAGCATTGGTATGGTGAGTGCCGGCCGCGAAAGCATTGACCCCTAATTCGTGTTCGAGCAGGAACAGGGAGGGAACGGGCATGTTTGCTGCAAGCGCTAACTCTTGGACGATGTTCAGCGCCCGTCTCTCCAGCGGTTTGTCGGTGCCTGGCTGCACCAGTGTACCGCCCAGTGCCGCGGCGACTTGGCTGCCACCACGCGAGAAATTTAGCCAATTGACGAGAACCACCACACCCACGACAAGCGAAATCACACCGCCGACAGCAAAAAAAAGCGGCCAATCGAGCACCGTAATGATGTCTGACGGACCATACGAGTCAGATTCTGCCCATAAAAGCCCTAGAAAAAGCAGATTGGTTAGTATGATCAGAGTGACCACTGCCATCATAAAAAGCAGGGTCAGAAGTCGCGTGTTTCGCCTAGCGACATCCTGTTCGCGAAAAAAATCCACGGTTCAGTGCGCGCTCAGGTGAAGCTGATCTTCGGTGCCTCTTGTATCTGCTCGGAATCATCAAACTCCAGAAGCTGGGCATCTTCGGTGTGCCCAAATCGGTTGGCGATCAGAAGATTGGGAAAGGATTGGCGATACGTGTTGTAGGACATCACTGCGTCATTGAACCCCTGTCGAGCGAAGGCAACTCGATTTTCAGTCGAAGCCAGTTCTTCATTGAGTTGCTGAACATTCGCACTGGCTTTTAGATCGGGGTAGGCCTCCATTACTACACTGAATTTTCCCAGTGCTGCACCCAGCGCGTTTTCTGCGCCTGATAGCGTTTGGATACCCTCTGCGTTGATGCTGCCACTACCCAGCGCATCGAGTGCAGACGCGGCGGCATTGCGTGCATTAACGACTGCCTCCAGCGTCTCGCGCTCATGGAGTAGGTATCCCTTGGTGGTTTCAACAAGATTGGGGATCAGGTCGTATCGGCGTTTCAATTGGACCTCGATCTGTGCGAAGCCATTTTGATACCGGTTAGATAATGCAACCAATTGGTTATAGATAACGACGGCCCAGCCCAAGAGCAGAGCGACGACGGCGAGCGATATAATGGTGGTAGTGTCCACGGTGCCCCCTGTTTGCTAAGCGACTGTGCGTGACGCCATGAACTCAAAATCGCACGTATTACTGATCGTGTCGGTGAAGCTAGTACAAGCCCGACGAGCGCACTATAACATCGGTGCTCAGCAGGACCATCGAGGGAGTGAGTTGCGCCACTTTAGCTACTCGCCCTGCTGTCGTGCTTCCGTCGCGTCCACTTCAACTTCAATGCGGTTTGCCTGTCCACTAATAGCTGCCACTGCCGCTGTGATTTCAGCTTCGGTAGGTTCTCGGCCCTCGCTCCGCGCGGCGTCGACGACTTCCCGTATTGCGGCAGCCAACCCCTTGTCTCGGGTACGGGGATCTATCTGCTCATCTGCTACCTTTACCACGATGAGCGTTTTGTCATGGCCAGTCTGCTGCGGGTCATCCTCTACGATGATGCGCATCTCGCGATGTATCTCTGTGGTTTCATCGCCCCCCTGTTTCATGCTCCATGCTCGATGGTCTGATTCGTAAAGTGTTGGAGTCGGATGTTGGGCAGATAGCGGCATGGCTTCGTTGCGAGATGAGGGTTGGATAAAATCGTCCGCGATGATTGCGGCACCGATGATCAAACCCATTACGATTGCCGGTCCATATAAATTTTGCATAAGGTCACCTCTCCGAAGGACTCGGTCTAAGATCGCTTGATGTCATCAACCGTAAAGCCCTGATATGCGGTGTTAGGCAATCATTTCGCGCGTTTAATGCGGTGCGACTCAGCGTGTGAGAGTGCTAAAATATGGGAAATGATAAAGCTTAAATCGAGAGAAAAGTAATGCGCTTTTTGCATGTTGGGATACTGCTCACGTTTACGATGCTGCTGGTCGGATGTTCGGGTGGCGGCAGCTCCAGTCCTGCACCGACCCCTATTGTAGACG
This sequence comes from Luminiphilus sp., assembly GCA_016779445.1. Lineage (GTDB taxonomy): Bacteria > Pseudomonadota > Gammaproteobacteria > Pseudomonadales > Halieaceae > Luminiphilus. The sequence goes on from JADHNP010000030.1 coordinate 17,414, forward strand.
GCGGCGGCGGTTCGGGCGGTGGTGATGGTTCGGGCGGTGGTGATGGTTCGGGCGATGGTGATACCGCGAGTGCCTGTAATGTGGCGGCCCAGATTGATTTTGTGGAGGCAGTCCTAGAAGACTGGTACCTCTGGTACAACGAGATGGCCGACGTTGATAAGTCTGACTACGACAGCGCACAAGCGTATCTCGATGCCCGGCTAGCGCCACTGATAGAGGCGCAAAGAGATCTGTTCTCTCGTATGACTACCATAACTGAAGACGAGACCAGTATTAGCTCCGGTGCCTATATTGGATTTGGCTTTCGCTCCTTTACCGACTCAACGCGGCTATTCATCACTGACGTGTTCGAAAGCGGACCTGCTTACGCGGCCGGTGTTCGACGTGGGATGGAATTATTGGCGGTGGACACGGGCGGCGGTTTTGAAACGCTCGACCAGCTGAGTGCCAGAGGCGCCACGAATGAGGAGATTTTCGGCGCCAACGAAATTGGCGTGACGAGGAAATTTCAGTTTCGCTACCAAGGCGAGGACCTGAATATCGAGGTCGCAAAAGAGGAGCTGTCTCCGCCGGCATTGGCGGGCGAGCCTTTGCTAATTGAGCGCGAAGGGCTGACGCCAGTGGGTTATTTGAATTTAAGACAATTTATTGACGCCGCACTGGACCCTGCCGAGGGCTACTTTTCTCTCGCTGACGCCAGTCAATTATTTGATGGCGAGGGGGTCACGGATCTAATAGTGGATTTACGTTACAACGGTGGTGGATTGCTCAGCGTTGCCGATACGATGATGGATCTGCTGGCCGGTGTCACTGCCGAGGGCGAGCCGTCGTTCAAAATACAGGTCAACGATCAGCATCCGGACTACAACGAGGACCAGGGTAACTGGGGCATCTTCGATCGACTGCCAGAAACGGCCTCTCCGATCCGTATCGCTTTTATCACCTCGGGCAACACCGCCTCAGCAAGTGAGTTGGTCATCAATGGACTCGCTCCTCATGTTGAGACAGTGCTGATTGGTGCTGATACCTATGGCAAGCAGGTGGGCCAGGGCAGGTGGGATATGCACGAGCAGATTGAGGATTTGGAGCGGGCAGACTGTGACATTGCGCTTCGCCTTACCGCGTTTGAGCTAGTTAACGGTGAAAATCAAGGGGGGTATCATCAGGTCGGGCTTGACGGTACCGGACGCTTCACACTCTGTGCTGCGGAGGATGACATTACCAGAGCATTTGGAGATCCTCGGGAGACCCTGGTGGCCACGGCTTTGGACTGGTTTGGGTCCGGTGCTTGCCCATCCGTTGCATCGGGCTTGGCGCCGCAAACCATGGCGCAGCTGCGCTCAAAATCGACACCTTGGCTGCCTGCGGAATTCATACCAGAGCGTGTCGACGGAAACCTGCGCTAGTTACCTCGTCTTTAGTGGACGAGCCGATCTAACGAAGATGGCGCTAGTAACGGAAAGCACCTGGAAATGACTGATACATTGCAAACCAGCACCACTTTTCTCGAGATCGTCAAATCGCGTCGGTCGATGCGGGACTTCAGGTCTGATTCCGTGCCCGACAAAGTGATTGAAGCAGTATTTGGCGCTGCTCAGGGAGCGCCGAGTAACTGCAACACCCAGCCCTGGTTTGTGCACGTGGTGACAGGGGAGACGCTCGACCAACTCCGCACCGAGCTGCCCGGAAAATTTGCTGCGGGCGAGATCGCGCTCGACTTTCCTTACGACGGCAAGTACGAGGGTGTCTACAAGGAGCGTCAATATGCTTCAGCCGCCGCTCTCTATGATGCTTTGGGTATTGCTCGAGAGCAGAAGGCCGAGCGCAATGCATGGTTCATGCGGAATTTCAGATTTTTTGATGCGCCAGCAGTGGCTTTTTTTACGCTGCCCACCGGGTTTGGTTTAAGAGAGGCCTGCGATCTTGGGATGTATGCTCAAACGGTGATGTTGGGCCTCACCGCCCACGGTTTGGGCTCGTGTCCTCAGACTGCTTTGGCTTTTCTCGCAAACGTAATTAGGCCAACCTTAGGGTTAGGTGATCACGAACAACTGATGTTCGGCATGTCCTTCGGTTATCCGACGGAGACTGCGGTAAATGAGGTGCGGACGGACCGTGCCCAACTGGAAGACGTAGTGACTTTTCATCGCTGAGTAGACCGCTCGCGCTAGGGAGCTGAGGTTTGCAAATCGGTCTGCTACGGAGCGGACACAAACTCGGTAATATCGAGGTTGAAGCCCGATAACGCGTTGAAGTGCAGCGGCGCTGACATCAGCTTCATTTCGGTCAGTCCCAAGTGCCGTAAGATCTGAGCACCGGTGCCGATCAGCCGATAATTCTGCGGCGGTTGTGGTCGCTGTTCTTCGTGAAGTAAGTGCTTGAGGTCCTCCATCACCGTGGCCGATGTCTCGGTGCCGCCGAGCAGGACTACCACGCCGCGGCCCTCGTGGGCCACATACCGCATTGCGGCACGATACGACCAGCCGCCCGCATTGGTCTCATCCATTTGTGTGCCCAGTAAATCTCTGAGGGTATTGATGGGCTGCACTCTCACAGGCACCGCACCTGCATCTTCGATCTTTCCCATGGTCAAGGCAAAGTGCAATGTGTCGTCTATCAAGTCTCTAAAGGTATGAAGGCGGAATGGCCCCCATTCCGTATGAATGATGTCGGCACTTTGCAGTTCTATCGACTGCTCGTGGAGCGATCGATACTCGATCAGATCCGCTATCGTGCCCATGTTGAGGCCATGTTGCTGCGCAAAAACCTCCAACTCGGGTCGCCGGGCCATCGTACCGTCCGGATTCATAATTTCGACAATCACGGCGGCCGGTGCGAGTCCTGCCATGCGCGCGAGATCAACCCCCGCCTCAGTATGGCCCGCCCGTTTGAGCACCCCCCCGGGTTTCGCAACCAATGGAAAAATGTGACCCGGCTGGCGAATATCTTTTGCTGTCGCCTGCTCTCCAATAGCCGTTCTGATGGTATGGGCTCTCTGTGCTGCACTAACACCTGGTGCTACTTGCTCGGTGGCATCAATTGAAACGGTAAAATTGGTTTCGTGTTGCGATCGATTGTCGCGCACCATCAGGGGTAAATTCAGACGTCTGGCCCTCTCCGGCGTGATCGGCATGCAGATCAGACCACAGGCTTCTGTCGCGAAGAAATTGATAATTTCTGGCGTGGCTTTTTCTGCCGCGATAATGAGGTCACCTTCGTTTTCCCGATCTTCATCATCCATCAGGATCACCATTCGACCCGCGCTGATGTCGTCGAGCAGAGTTGGGATGTCACTAAGCATGTCAGTTCTACGCGTTATGGATTTAAATCAGCTCGATGGCCACTGCCGTCGCTTCACCGCCGCCAATACACAGTGCGGCCACGCCCCGCTTTTTACCGTAGTGCTGCAGCGCATGCATCAACGTAACAATGACGCGTGATCCGGTTGAGCCAATGGGGTGCCCCTGAGCGCACGCGCCGCCGTGGATATTGACACTGGCGGGGTCCAGATCCAGCGCCCGCGTGGTCAGCATCGTGACCATGGCAAAAGCTTCGTTAATTTCCCAAAGGTCAACGTCTTTCGCATTCCAGCCAGTCTTATTCAGCACTTTTTCTACCGCACCGATGGGTGCCAGTGTAAAGGATTCGGGAGCCAGGCTGTGTCGCGCATGGGCGACAATGCGCGCTTTAGGTGTCAGTCCATTGGAAGCTGCAGCCATCTCGCTGGCAAGCAGCAGCGCGCTCGCACCATCAGAAATAGAGCTCGAATTGGCAGGCGTAATCGTGCCGGTCTCTGCAAAAGCGGGACGTAATTGCGGGATTTTCTCCAAATTAGCTTTATGGGGTTGCTCATCCACGGACACGCACTGCTCTCCTCGTCGAGTCCGTATGGTGACCGCCGCGATTTCTCGATGATTGAGCCCCTCATCAATTGCGCGCTGCGCTCTGGTGAGGCTCTCGATGGCAAAGGCGTCCATTTCTTCACGGGTCAGACCGTATTCATCCGCAGTTTTTTGCGCGAAGGTTCCCATCGCTGCGCCGGTGTAGGCGTCCTCTAGCCCGTCGTAGAACATATGATCGAAAAGTTGGGAGTGTCCAAGCCGCTGCCCCTTGCGGCCCGTCATCAGTAGTTGTGGTGCATTGGACATGCTCTCGAGCCCGCCAGTAATGGTCAGCTGATTCGTACCAGCGGTAATACTGTCTGCGCCAAAAATGGTGGCTTGCATGCCGCTACCGCAAGCTTTGTTAATGGTTACGGCGCCTGTGCTACTCGGTATTTTCGCTCCCAACATCGCTTGCCGAGCGGGACATTGTTTCAATCCTGCAGGGAGCACACACCCCATGAAAACCTCATCGATAGCCTCGGGTGCGACCCCTGAGCGTTCCAGTGTGGCTGCAATGGCTGCGGTCCCCAGCTCATTTCCCGTTGCCCCAGAGAGCTCCCCCAGCAGTGCGCCCATGGGTGTCCGCGCACCATCAACAATCAATACTTCGCTCACGACTAGCACCTTAACTATCTGCTGCAGGGGCGGGCATTTAGCCCCAACCGCGGCAGCGCTGCAAGCTCAGCTGGACGGATACTCTGGTGAAAAAGTTTTCTCGCGCACCGCCGTTCTGTAACGCGTTGGCGTCAGACCGAGCTGTTTTTTAAATACTCTGGTGAAGTGGGATGGGTCTGTGAGGCCTACCGCATCCGCCACTTCTGTTACTGAAAGGTTGGTTCGTCTCAGCAGTGACTGCGCTTCATCAAGGCGCCGCTGCAGCGCATAGTCACCGATTGATAGTCCAGCCGCCATTTTAAAGCGGCGTGCCAGAGTGCGGCCGCTGACACCTAGTCGCTCAGCCAAGTTGGGCACCGAAGGCACACAGCGTAGGTCTTTAGCAATTTCAGTCTGCGCATCGGCAACTAATTCGTCTCCGTGTAGGTCGCGTGGGGCGCCGACGGGCGAGGGTGAAAAGCGCTGCCTGATTTCAGGGGAAAATTGGTTTTCAATGTGTCGAGCGGCGCGGATCGAGAAAATCTCGGCACAGAGATACACCATGAGATCCGCTACCGAATTGACGCTACTGACACAGAACACTCGTTCTGATTGCGTGATTAATTGCTGGCGCTCCAGCTTAATGTCGGGATAGCGGCGAGCAAAGGTGTCAAACCACTGCCAGTGAGTCGTCACGGATCGACCTGCCATGGTTCCTGTCTCTGCGAGGAGGAAAGTCCCTGAACCGACACTTACCGTGAGTCCGCCTCTTGCCACGTGCCTTGATATCTGTTGAACGTGATCCGGGTGTTTGCGCAAAACCCTACCAGGATGACGCCAGATTGCCGGAATAATCATCAGATCAAAATGGTCAAGCGCCTCCAGGGATTGGGTGGCGATGGTCAATCCGCTTCCCACGGCGACTGGACCGCCACCAGAACTGAAGCACTCGAAGCTCAGTGATTGGCGAGAGAACCGCTCCATGCTTTGCGCTGCCCCGGTCAATATTTCCATCGGCAAAGTGACTGAGGAAGCAAGCATATGCTCGTGGACGAGGGCTGCAATACGGCATGACGATCCGATATTTGGCGACATAAGCATAATATATGGCTGTATACGCATAGTTGATAGTGCTGTCCAGCGTACACTCACGCACTTTATATTTTTGGATGCGGCGAGAGCGTCGCGGTTGGCCTGAGGCGCCATCGACAGCGCCTGTGCAGAGACGACTCTGGAGACAACATGCTCAGACTTCCCATTATGGTGGCCGCTGGCGGCGTCAACAGCGCGGGGCGGACCTCTCGCCGACACGCCTACAAAAGAATGATTTGGGATTCACTCTCGGCAGCACAGCGCAGCACGACCCAGAGGGCACTGGGGCAGATGATGGGATCTGCTGACCCGGATGCTATCGCGAATCATACCTTGGTGAGAGAGATCGAGCGGGAGTGGTTTGACCACCATGCGGTGCCCTGGCATCGACGGGCGCAAACGCCACAGGGTGCAGCGCCGGGGGTGTTCGAGTTCAACCCGGGGGGGATGGTTGACGGTACCGTAGTGGGAGCGACCTCTGAGCGGCTCAATGGTAAGACGGTGACGGTCTCGCTGGGAGCGCGCGCCGAGGTGCTCCTGCCCAGTAGCCGAGCGTTTGAGGTGAGTGCTGCAGGCCAGCTCCCGAGCGGTTTTGAGCCAGGCGGGTTGTACCCTTCTCGTAACCACCCGCGCGCGGTGCAGATGGCGATTTTTGCCATGTCCGACGCACTGGCGGATCTGGGTCTGGATTGGTCCGCCATCACGGCGAGGGTGCCTGGGGATGCGATCAGCGTTTATGTATCCAGTGCCATGGGCCAGCTTGATGAGGCCGGTACAGGCGGGATGCTGCGCTCGCGGTTATTGGGTCGACGAGTCAGTTCAAAGCAGTGCCCTTTTGGTTTCGCAGAAATGCCCGGCGATTTCATCAGCGCTTATGTGCTCGGCAGTCTGAGTGCAACGGGGCCGGCATTGGGCGCCTGCGCCACCTTTCTCTACAACCTGCGGCTGGGTATTGAAGATATCCGAAATGGGCGATCCCGCGTGGCAGTGGTGGGTGCGGCTGAGGCACCCGTCAGTGCGGAGGTCATGGACGGCTATATTGCTATGGGTGCCCTAGCGACCGACAAGGGACTGCGACAACTCGATGGACAGTCAGAGCAGGCCAGAATTGACCACCGCCGCGCGTGCAGGCCTTTTGGCAACAATTGTGGTTTTACGATGGCCGAATCGGCTCAAGTGGTGGTGTTAATGGACGACGAGTTGGCACTTGAGCTCGGTGCGCCGATTCTGGCGGGCGCGCCGTTTGTAGGCGTAAGAGCAGACGGAGCCAAGAAGTCTATCTCGGGTCCTGGCGCTGGAAACTATCTCACGGTGGCCGAGGCGGTTGTGGCGTCGCGAGCGATCCTGGGCGAGGAGCGATTGCGTCGGCGAGGAATGGTGCAGGCGCACGGTACCGGTACTCCTCAGAATCGGGTTACCGAATCAACGCTACTGAGCAAGGTGGCGAAAGCCTTTGGGGTGCAATCCTGGCCGGTAGCCGCGATAAAAAGCTACGTGGGTCATTCATTAGGCGCGGCGGCCGGAGATCAATTAACCGCGATGTTAGGTATCTGGCAGCATAATCTCGTTCCGCGAATCCAGAGCATTGAAACTATTGCCGATGATGTCGTAACCGAGGGTTTGGCTTTCGCATTGTCAGAAAGAGAAAGCGAAGATATCGATTACGCGTTGATTAACAGCAAGGGCTTTGGTGGTAATAACGCGACCGCTGCGCTGCTAAGCCCGTCGACCACTGAGGAGTTGCTGGCTAAACATCATGGTGACAAGGCGATAATGGCCTGGCGTCGCCAGCAGGAGGTGACACTCGTTGCTCAGGATGAGATAGAAGCGTCTCGACTTGCGGGTGACTGGTCGCCCCAGTACCGGTTTGATGAGGGTGTCCTCACTGACGCCGATGTGACGGTGACCGAGAACAGCGTCGCATTTGGTGAGCGGACCATCGCGGTAAGAGCGGACCTGCCCGACGCCTGGCGGGTCGGATAAGTTCCGCTTCATTTTGGTAAGCTATCGGATTCAT
>JADHNP010000132.1 GCA_016779445.1 Luminiphilus sp.
ACCAAACCCCATATGGGATTCGGGTTTGGGCCACATTTTTGTGCGGGGGCCGAGCTGGCAAGGATAGAGGCCAGAATTGCCTTTGAAGAACTACTGGGCCGCCTTGGTGACATCACTCTGGATGAATCTGACAGCGACCTCTCACACTTGCCCAGTTTTGCCTCACACGGGTATCGAAAGGTTAGGCTGAGATTTTCTAAACTTCGGTGACGCTAGGGTTAGAGTAGCGGAGCTCTATCGAGGGGGAACCTGCTGGGTACTCTGCGATCAGCTGGTCGCAATGATCTGTGCGCGGTGAGCCACTTTCTCGGCGCTGTTGCCAATATCGCCAATCGCTGCGAGCAGTTGATATAGAAATATCGCATCCACGGCAGGCAGCTCACTCTCGTGCTCTCTGAGTTGCGCTCTCAGGTCAGCCTGCATCTCGTCGCTCCGTCGTTCGTCGGCTTCCACTTGAGCCACCAAGTCTAGAATCACTTTGGTTTGTCGGGCACCAAAAGCCGAGCGAGACAGCTCGCGTGTGGCACTGATGATTTTAACGGTCGTACGACTGGCTTGGACGACCAAACCGATGAAGTCAGTAAGCCCACTCGTCATGGCACCGGGAAATGCGAGTTGGCGACCCAGCGAGATTCCAGAGACCTCCTTGACCCCGTTTGCCATTTTGTCCTGCACTCTCACCAGGTCGAGGAGGTCCGCGCGCGAGATAGACATCCACAGGCTCCGGGGTAAATTGCTGCGGACGTCTTGCTTAAGTTCATCAGCCAGACCTTCATAACGACAAATCTCATTACGCACATCACCGGCGCGACCCCACCGGTTGGCCTGAGCCTCGGCGAAATACAGCGGCAGCCGCTCAACGCAATCCACGCAGACAGCGGCATGCCGCTCCAGCAAAGCGAGTGGCGAGTTGCTGATGACATCCGAGATTGCGGGCTTGACCGCCATAATACATAACTCCTTGCCATGACTTTAGCGCGTATTGTGCTGCTAACCAAACGCCGACTGCAAAATGTAAAAAAATACGATGGCCAGTCCCGCGCCTGCTGGTAAGGTCACAACCCAAGAAGAGACTATTGCCCAAATTGTGGGCAAATGTAACGCTTCAACTCCGCGCGCTAGACCCACCCCCAACACCGCACCAACTAAAGTGTGGGTTGTAGAAATCGGCAGGCCAGTCGCAGAAGCGAGCACGACCGTTGTTGCCGCGGCCAGTTCCGCCGCAAACCCACGACTGGGCGTCAGCTCTGTGATCTTGCGGCCGATAGTCTGAATCACTCTCCAGCCATAGGTGGACAAGCCGAACACGATGCCAACTGCACCCACCGCCAGTACCCACCATGGCATCACACTGGTCTCACTGATCGTGCCGCCAGATTGAACCGTGCTCACCACTGCCGCAAGCGGACCTACTGCGTTGGCGACGTCGTTCGATCCGTGTGCGAAGGCCATCGCACACGCGGTGAAAATCATGAGGACGCCAAAGACACGCTCGACATTCTCGATCGAATTCTCATCACCACCTCGTGGGCGAATCCGACTCAATAGCAAGCTGCCGATCAGCGCGACCGCACCGCCAATGCCCGCGGATAACACGAGGGCATTAGTAAAGCTGGAACCTAAACCAAAGTCCGCACTGAGCCCGACATGCTTTAGCCCTTTGGTCAGGGTCACCATGGAAATCATGAAACCGACGAGCCACATATACCCCGGGACATATCTGCGGGCACGCGCGAAGGGATCATCCTGATCCAGAATCAGTGAGTTCACCGATACAAATAATCCAAAGGCAATGCTGCCCGCGAGTAAAGGCGAGACGACCCAGCTCGCAGCAATCGCACCCACCTGAGCCCAGTCGACGGCGTCCACCGAGATCCCCACTGCCGCAAAGCCGACAATCGCGCCAACGATGGAATGAGTCGTAGACACTGGCCAACCCTTCAAACTGGCGATATACAACCATGTGCCTGCAGCGAGCAACGCCGAAAGCATGCCGTACACCAAGAGTTCAGGTGTATCAGCCATCAGAGCGGGGTCGACAATACCTTTGCGAATCGTTGAGGTCACCGCACCGCCGGCGAGATAAGCGCCCGCAAACTCGAAAACTGCAGCCACCAAAATGGCCTGCTTCAGCGTTAGTGCTCCTGCCCCGACTGAGGTGCCCATAGCGTTGGCGACATCGTTGGCGCCAATACCCCAGGCCATGAATAAACCAAAGCCGCAAGCGAGTACTAGTAAAATTGTCCCGTAGGACCCAATGACATCCATCGGGCTGCCTCACGTAAAAATTCGCAATAATAATTATTATACCTTTGAGAAGATTACAGAGTGATGACTTCTTCAGCACCCGTATGGGCAATATGCCGCAATTGCCAACAGTGTATGGACAGGCGTTCTAATATCCCACACCCTTCGTCGCCTCTGTGATCAGGTCACCGCTATGAAACGGGTAATCATCGGCTTCGCGTGCTTAAGCGTCTTAATCGGTATCGCGGTAGCAGCGCGCGTCGCTACTCAGGCAGGTGCAATTGGCGCGGGTTATGCGGCGAAGCAAATCTGCTCTGGCGTATTTGTTGCGCGACTACCCGAAGACTTTATCGTCGAGACAGATGTGCTGCCGAGACTCGCAACCGTTACCCCCCTACAGCAGTTCCTTGCTTACCAACTACACGTGGACGCGCGGACGGTGACGGCCGAAATGCTAGGTCAAAAGATCAGAGTGGAACATCACCCAAGATATGGTTGCACATTGCTATCGAAGGACGCTTTATCGGCACGCTCTCCGCCCAAAGCTACGTTGCCGTATGGCCACCTTGCTAGAGAAGCCGATGACAGCTCACTACCCGTAAAAGCCATCAACCCCGCAATCCGAAATGCCCTGGATACCGCCTTTTCCGAGCCTCCTGAGGGCGGCAGGAATACGCTAGCAGTGATCGTGATGCACCGCGGCGAGATCGTAGCGGAACTTTACCAGGCCCCCGTTACCATCACTACGCCCATGCAGGGCTGGTCCATGAATAAGAGTTTGATGGCTACGTTCATTGGCCAGCAAATTGATCGGGAACGCCTAAGTCTTAATGATTCTGTGGCGGCGGCGCTAAAAACTGCAGGTGTTGAAGAACTCCTTCTCAGCCGGGTGAGTCCCAATCTCACGCTGGGGCACCTGCTGTCTATGACCTCGGGCTTTGACTTTACGGAGCGCTACTTTCCTGGGGATGATGTCACCGACATGCTCTACCGCCGGCCGGGCATGTGGATGTCGGCACCGGCGACCGGACACGCCGACCCGCCCGGTGAGCAGTTTGCCTATTCCAGCGGCGACATCAATACGGCCTCTCTTATGTGGCAACAGTCTCTTGAGGGGCAGGCATACCCGGACTGGATCGATTCCCACTTCGGCAAGCCGTTGGGCATGCGAGAAATGGTGCTGGAGCCTGACGCCAGTGGCATTCAGGTAGGCTCAAGTTACGCCTACCTGACTCCCCGCGACTGGGCGAGGATAGGGCAACTGTGGCTGGATGCCTGGCATGGCCGGAGCCCAATCGTCAGCCAGGACTGGCAGCGGCTGGCGGTGACCCCGGGAACCGCGAACAATGGCGAAATCTACGGTCTGGGATTTTGGTTAAACACTGGACATCGGGCATTTCCCAGCGCGCCTGAGAGTACCTTTCATGCCGGCGGTAACTCGGGGCAATTTGTGGCAGTCCTGCCCGAGAGGGAGCTGGTGGTTGTTCGGCTCGGACTCACACTCAATGAGTCTCGAGCCGATATGGATGCTTTGCTCGCTAATGTGCTAGCGGCACTGCCGTAGTCAGAGATAAAGCATAGCCGGAGACAACAACCGGCGGACGGGCTCGACCAAAATGAACCCGTCACTTATTGGGCTTAGATCAACACTTGGGCTGTCTCCACCCGCGGCTTTAATGGTTATCAGTGGATCTCTTAGTCGACCTTCTGCATCTTCGGCATCAGACGGTACTCACGCGTACCGTTAACGATAGCCCAAACTCACCCGGCCCAAATGGCCATGAGACATCACAAACCCTCCTGACGCTCCTCCAGCGGGTCGATAAGCGCCTGCACTGGCCGGTCAACCCGCTTCCAGGCTGACGATGGCTTGTCACAGCTGCGGCTAAAACTTCTATCTTATTGTTTTTATAGCCTTTTTAATTGGCAATTTTAGATATTTCATTTATGTGACCGTTTTGTTACATTTATGTTTCACAAAGATGACAGAAAGAAGTCATTCTGATGACAGCGTTGCTGTCCACCCCATACCAGCAACCAAACGTTGCATTGGTAAACCGCTGTGAAGCGACTGACGCGCCGTGAGGCGCAAGGAGAAGAAGCATGAAAAACAAGAAAGCACTGCGTTCAACTCTCATTGCTGCCGGTACAGCCATGGCAGCCAGCCTTATTGCCGGGCCGACCATGGCAGAACTCAATCAGGAGTGCCTGTTTACCGGCGAGATCGTTCAAAAACAGGCCGATACCCCACTGCAAATTCGGTTCACTGGTATCAACGACGGTGAAAGCGCTCGTTGTCGTGCAAAGCGCCGCGGCGCGCGATCAAAAGTGCAATTTAAGGCAAGCGCAGAAATCCAGTCTCTACCGGAGGGCTCCGAAGTCCTCTACCGGTATCAGGAGCTCAAAGACGGCGACAACACCTGGGAGCTACTGTCAGCGAGGACGCCTATATAAACCTGGACGTTTCGATGAACAATAAAAAAGCCCGCTCGTTGCGGGCTTTTTTATTGTTTGGCGGCACCTCGTCAGGAACATAGCAGCTTGCTGCATTCGCTACCGAGGTGTCACCAACCAGCCTTCTTACAACGATCCGGAAACCGTCCAGCCGGCCCACCATGGGTCAGAGCCGTCAGGATTTACCGCACCGATGTAATCGGTTGAGTCCAGATAATCGCCATCGGCAACAGACTCAGAGTACGCACCGTTGATGGCATCCCAATCTAGCGGCGCCAAGCCTGAAGCTTCTGGCGCCTGAGAACTGAGCAGAGAATCCAGTGCGGCGTCGGTTTCGGTGACGGTCGAAGCGTCAAAACTCACGTTAGCGCCTGACAGCGTTCCGTGAACGCCTTCACCTTGGCCACAATCCTGT
>JADHNP010000031.1 GCA_016779445.1 Luminiphilus sp.
CACCGTAAAGCGTGCCTTGCGGGCCCGAGAGCGCCTCGATACGCGCAATGTCGTACATGTGAATATCCAGATTACCCTGAATGGTAGTAATCGGCTGCTCGTCGAGATACATACCCACGCTAGGTTGAGACGTCGTGGCCTGACCATCTTCCCCCGTAACAATGCCTCTCATATACACGGGGAAGAAACCCACACCACCTGAGGCAGGCGGTTGCACCGAGATGCTGGGTAACATTCTCGCGTAATCGCTGAAGTCCTGAATACCCAATTCGGCAATCTTCTGCGTGCTCAGGGTTTCGATGCTGATGGGGACGTCCTGCAGGTTCTGTGCCCGTTTTTGGGCCGTTACAACAACTTCTTCCAGACTGCCCTGCTGCGCATAAAGTGCCGGACTGGCCGCAATTAATGCGGCAACCAACGGGGCTTTAACGAAACGATCTCTGCCGCTCCGAGAATTAATAGTTAAGCTCGACATAATGGCTCGACTCCACTTGATGATGTTTTGATGATGCGGGAAAACACCGCATTGTTATACGACGTTTATACGACGTTTATCCGGCGGTGTAAATGCAAAATTAACGTAAACAAGCAGGCTTGCTTAGCGCCTGCATATTCACGTCGTTACAGGGATATCGGGGCGCTGGGATAAGCGGTTAATACGTCGCCCAGCGCCGTTTTCAGCGGCTCCAAATGTGCTTCGTAGGAGCGCCACTGCTCAACTCCGTCCTGGTAAATTGGCTGCCTAACCTGCTCTGAACTCGCTGTACGAACCGGCCTATCATTCTCAAAAAAGCGTAAACAACTCTCCTCAAAGGGCAGTTCGCAGTACTGGAGTACCGAGCGCACCTCTGCCTCAATATCTTTTACTAGAGATTCGTATATTACGCGGTGGATTCGGCCTGGCAAAACAGTGTCGTAATGGGCCATCAACTCAACATAATCACGATAAAAATGTCCGACATCATCCAGGGAGTAACTAAAATTTTGTCCTCGCGCGAAATACTGCTTGAAGTTGGAGAAGCAACAGGCCAGGGGGTGGCGTCTGGCATCGATAATCTTGGCATTGGGCAAACACACCTGTATCAACCCTATGTGAAGAAAATTATTGGGCATCTTGTCAATGAAAAAGGGGCGATCGGTTTTACGGTGGATCAATGTGCGTTCCAAATACTGACGTCCAAGCCCTTCCAGCTCATCGGGTGTCATCCGCGCCAGCACACCATCATAGGCGCCGATCTCATTATCATCCGCCTGTGCCCGCAGCTCTTTGGCCAAAGTGATGATGTCAGGTAATTCCGTCGTGCCCTCTACTTGAGAATGGCTCGCCAGAATCTGCTCAAGCAATGTCGAACCCGCTCGAGGCATACCCACAATGAAGATCGGTCCGTTGTCACGATATCCCATCCCCGCTCGCTGCTGGAAAAACTGACCAGTGAAACGTGATTTCATTCTGTCGACGCGAGCCGTATTCTTGGTGCGTTGATAACTGATAGTGGATTTTTGCAGCGCATTGCCTTTTTCGTAGTGAAAAAAAGATAGGGCGTGATCGAGGTTATCCTCTGCAGCCTTTCCCAACGCAAAGTGAAACTGCACCTGGCTACTCAGCTCGATTTCCGGCCGCTGTAGCTGGCGGTTCATTTGTTCAATATCGCGCTCAGAAAAACGAAACGTTTTGAGATTTGCCAAACTCCAGAAGGCTTCTCCAAAGCTGGCGTCGCGCTCTATCGCCCCTCGGTAAGCCGCTTCACACTGCTCCCGCTTTCCCTCGGTTTTCAGTACGTGGGCAAAGCTCAACCATACCTTGGCGTTATCCGGATATTCATCCAGCAATGATTGGTACAGCTGACTGGATCGCTCATATTCGCCAATTCTGCTGCAAATCACTGCCGCCAGGTTTCTGTATCCGGGCCTTTTGGGATCCTCTGCCAACAGCCTTTCCACCTCAACCAGTGCCTCATTGGATTTATTGCTGCGATGAAGCAGCACAGCGAGGTTATACCGAGCACCCGAAAACCCGGGAGCAAGCTCCAAACAATACTCCAGCAGCGATTGAGCCTCTTCATTGCGGCCAATCCGCACGGCAACCTCTGCCAACATGCGGGCAGCTGTCACATCGGTAGGAGCCACCTTGAGGTGTGATTTGAGCACGCGCTCTGCGACTGACAAGTCGTTATCGATCATTGCCTTGGCAGCTTGCTGCAGCTCAGCATTTTGCGTAGAGCATCGTAAATGCTTCAAATAGGCGGATTCACTCTTATCCTGCTCTCCTACAGCAGCGAGATGATCGGCAAGGATCCGCCAGGCCTCTGGATGTTCGGGCTCCAAAGCAACTACGGTCTCCAGAATCACAATGGCCTCTTCGCCGCGCTGGAGTGCACTGAGGGTTTTGGCGTATTCGAAGTGTACTGCCGACCACCCAGGGTGCGTATCCGACAGAGGAGCCAGTAGCCTCAGAGCCGCCTCGGGCCCTTCGATGAGTTTGATCGCACCTGCTCTCATTAACAAAGCGGGCGGATAATCCGGCACCACGGCGAGCACTTCTTCTAGCTGGGTTAAGGCCTGATGAGGGTCTTCAGCCAGCAAGTGCTTGGCGTGTTCCATAGCCTCAGCCAGGTTTCCCGTATTTTCAATTACGTCATTCACCCCAAAACGCCTTTGGTGGACCTGATGATACGCGGCGCCGCTTGGCGGTCGGTTTTGACCAACCAGCGATCGCTACGCTACGCCGAATTGTGTCACAAACGCAGATGATTGATGATACCGCCCACCATAGAGCCAAATCAGCAACCAATCTTTAATATAAACACCGGGTTTCCGTCTTGTTCCACTGCGTAAAATAATCGGGAATGACTGACCACGGGACAGAGCGCATATCTATGATGATAAAAGAACCCGAGAGGGTGACTCCTGTCATTCACGAAACAGACGTCTTAGTGGTCGGATCCGGCCCGGGAGGCCTGGCTGCGGCACTCGGTGCCGCGCGGGCCGGCGCTTCAGTAACGCTCCTCGAGCGCTTTGGTTGTTTTGGCGGCAACATCACCGCGGTAGGGGTGGAGGGCTTTGCGTGGTATCGGCACGAGCACACTGTCGATACAGAAGGCGTAGGGATTGAATTCGAGGCGCGTGCCCGCGTCATGGGCGCCGCCGTTGAAGAGCCCCAATCTGACAGCCACGCCATTGATGGTGAGGCCTTCAAGTGGGTCGCCGACACGCTGGTAGAAGAAGCCGGTATTACACCGATGCTACACCGACTATTCGCAGCACCGATCATGGACGGAGACACGATTAAGGGCGTAATTGTTGAGAGTAAGGCCGGACGCGAGGCGATTCTCGCCAAGCGTATTATTGATGCCACGGGCGATGCGGATGTTGCGCACCGAGCAGGTGCCGCCACGATCAAACACGCCAAAGAGGACATGATCGGGGCCTCCGTCATGTTTTCGATGTCTGGTGTCAACAAATCGCGTTTTATTGAGCACGTGAAAGCCGACCCTCAAACCTATCGCGATTGGGCTTACGGGCAGTGGACCGTAGAAACAACAGGCAAAGAGGATGAGATGTTTTCGCCTTTTTTACGAAAGCCCTTCGAAAAAGCGCGGGAAGCGGGGTTAATCCCTGAGCACCTCGATACCATAGCGGGCACTTGGGGCGCCCTCTATGACGCGGGCGATCTAACCTACCTTAATCTTGTACATTTACTGGGTTACGACGGCACAGACCCCAACGATTTGACCCGCGGCGAGATCGAGGGACGCAAGCAAGCCATGATGGCGATCGAGGCACTGAAACGTTACACCCCCGGCTGTGAAGGCGCCAAACTCCGTAATTTCGGGATGACCCTGGGGATACGCGACACCCGCAAAATTGATGCGCGATACAACATGACCGAACAAGACGTTCGCAACCAGGGTCGTTTTGAAGACAGCATCGGTATATTCCCTGAGTTTATCGATGGCTACGGGATCCTGATTTTGCCCACCACAGGGAGATACTTTCAGGTCCCCTACCGCACGCTGCTGCCCAAAGGCGTGAAAAATCTTATTTGCGCAGGGAGAATCACCGGGGGCGATCGGGTAAGCCACGCCGCTACGCGTAACATGATGTGCTGTACGGTCACGGGACAGGGTGCTGGCGTTGCAGCGGCGATTGCGATAAGGCATGACTGCGGATTCAACGAGCTTGATATCGGGCACGTGCAGGCGGAGCTGAGACGACAGAACGTGCGGCTGCACTGAGGGCGCGTGACAGCATGACGGAACTAGGGCCAAAGATGATTCGAAGGGCGCGTTGGAGAATAATACGATTAATGGGCACCGTGTTAACAACTCTGGGCCGCGTATTGCTGCCTGAACTGCACGCGAGCTGCCGTGGCGTCATCGCGCCGGCAAGCGACAACGAACAACGCAACGTCTCATACGACATCGACACGTGGATACCCCACCACAGCTATACGGTTAAAAGCCCATGAATGACAAGGGTGCTCGCGCCATCGGTTCGTCACTGGATGATGCGCGGCTTCGTCTGTCGAATGATGGCTTCGTCGTGCTGGTCGGGATGTGCGAAGCCAGCTTCGTAGCGCACCTACTCGATGTGGCGCTGGACCGCAGTCGCGAAGTGACTGAAGCATTGGGCTCGCGGAGCATCGGCATTGGCAGCGCGGCCGGTTTCGTCGAAGTCGTGCAGCGATCACCTGGCCGCTGGGACATTCCCATCTCGCTAAGCGAATTCGGTGTCGAGGACCAGTCCCTACCCTGGTGGCCGCTGGTGGCCGACACCTTGGGCACTGACGCCGAACATTCCTTCAGCGGCGTCGTGTATTCGGACCCAGGCAGCCCTGCCCAATGCTGGCACATCGACTCACCGCATGTGACCGCCGAACATCGATCGCCCCACGCACTTAATATTATGGTCGCGCTTCACGACATTCCGCTCGCAATGGGCCCTACCGAGTTTGCTAGAGGCTCGCACCAACTGACCAACCACCTTCAGAACTCGAGGCTCGTCAGCGATGAGCTGGTCTACCAGCACGAGACAACCTTTCCTGAGCAGCTGGTAGCAGGGAGCCAAGATGAGGTACCAGAGCGGATATCATATCCGCTCACCGCAGGGACATGCCTCGTGTTCGACGATCGTCTCTTGCACCGCGGGCTGGGTAACGACTCAGCAAACCGGCGCAGCGTGGCCTACTTCGCTTATCGGCAATCAGGCTACCAAGAAAACACGCACTTCGAATCTCAGCGCTCAATCTATCGCGCCGGAGGCTGACCGGACGCTCAGCCTGGCCACACCTGTGCATTGACTTCGCCGAGCAGATCGCCACAGTATGCGGCCGTCATCGATGATCCTATTTGATTTACATGCCATGAAACGCCGCTTTTTTGTGCTCCTGTCGTTGCTGCTCGCTTCTACACAGGTAGCCGGGTCGGTTGACGCCGAACCCGAGGCAGTTGGCTTTTCAGGCGCCCGACTCGCCAGGATCTCCCAGTTCGTGGAACGCGAGGTGGCAGCAGGAAGGCTGGTGGGTGCTGTTACTATGGTTGCCCGACATGGGCAGATCGTGCTCTTTGAATCTGCGGGCCGTTATGGCCTCAGCGACGACCGGCCGATGGAAACGGACGCCCTATTTCGTATCTATTCGATGACCAAACCCATCACAACCGTGGCGGCGATGATTCTCTACGAGGAAGGTGCCTTCCAACTGGGTGAGCCCATCGCCAAATACCTACCCGAGTTGGCAGACATGTCATTGCTGATCGACGGACAGCTTAGGGCACCCAAGGCCCCGATGACCATCGAACAATTGATGACCCACACCGCCGGACTCACCAATGGCTGGCACCCCGAACACCCAGTGGAGCGGGCGTATCGAGATGCCCCACTTTACACAAGCCCCAACCTGAGTACTTTCATCGAGACCCTCGCTAGCCTGCCGCTCCGTTTTGAACCGGGCACCCGCTATCACTACAGCGTCGCGACCGACGTCTTAGGTGCACTGGTGGAACGACTGAGCGGCCAGACATTGGAGCAGTTTTTTCAGGAGCGGATTTTCGAACCGCTTGATATGCACGATACGTTTTTCAATGTGCCGACAGAAAAAATCCATCGCTTGGCCCAGAATCACCTCTGGAATGCCGAGCGTCAGCAGATCACCCCCGTGCCCGATGGATTGATCCCTCCTCCTTCGGGCGTAACGTTGTTCTCAGGAGGTGGCGGCCTAATATCCACTACCCGAGACTATTGGCGGTTTTGTGAAATGCTGCGCGGCGGGGGCAGCCTGGAGGGCACTCGTATCCTCGGGGCAAAGACTGTTCAGGCCATGACCATGGCGCGCCTGACGCCCGAAGTGCGAGACAATGGCGCGACAGAATACCCGGCGTCACACCTTTATCCGGGACAATCCTTTGGCCTGGGCTTTGGCGTCATCACCGATCCCGCACAATCCCAGGTCATCTCTTCCCGAGGGGAGTATTCATGGGGAGGCATCGCCAATACCAAATTCTGGATTGATCCAGAAGAGGATCTGATTGTCATTTTCATGACGCAGGTGATGGGCACGCCGCATAGTGACCGGCACCGCTTCGACCTTAAGGTGGCGACCTATCAAGCCCTGACAAAGCTTGGCGTCTCAGGTAGAGAGTGAACGAAGCCCTTCACGGCGCATAAAGACCAACAGGTATATCGCCGCATAGATCCCAACCACTGTCAGCCCAACCCACTCAATCTTGAAAGGCGTGAACTGAAAAGCCAGCACCAAAACAAAAAGGATTGCCCAATTCGTAGCGATATAACGTCCGGTGCCCAATGCCTCCACCGTCAGCCCCGTATTTTGGGTATAGAGGCGGGTGAGAGAATCAAGAGAATTCACCACAAACAAAATGCCGATGCCCATCATCGCCCAGCTCATCAGGCCCGCTATCGAAATCTCGTTGGAGAAAAACCAGTACAACACCGAGAACCACAAGGCGATGGGGATAGAGGGCACGACCAATAAAAGAACAAGCAGCTGCCAGGTGCTGATGCCACTTACAAAGCGCGACACAAATTGACCAATCATGATGCTCCAGGCAAACCACCAGAACAGATAAAAAGCGTGGTAGTCATTAACCGGCAGTACAAATCGATCAAGCTGACCAAAGTAGCCAGCGAGTAACGTCGCGGAAGTCAGCAAACCGGCGCCACCCATTTCAGACGCCAAAAAAGCGCCAGCAATCAACGTGAAAAATAGGGCGCTTGAAATCAAACTGAGAATTTTTACAAAGCGGATTTGTGTACTGGAAATGACCGCCACCAGCACCGTCGCGGCGACCAAGGTAAATCGCACCGGGTCGGGAATACCTTCAATGTAATCAGGGAGATAGTGCAAAAACAAATATCCGGTAAAAGCACACGTGCCCACAATGGTGAGGTTATTGATCAACTTGATAAACGGAATCTCAAACAGTTTTAGTCTTGGCTCCACAACGCAAAAGTAGAACGTGGTGAGAAAGTAAAACCCCCAGACAAGAAATCCCCAGAATCCAAACTCAATTGCCAGCGGATTGGCAAACGCATACGCCGATTCAGCGGCAAACATTTTAAAATCCACCATCGGGAACATAATCAATCCCACGTCGAGTCCAGAGGTGAAAAGAATGGCCATAAAGGTCACCAGGGGAATCGGTGTCGCGCCAGTGAGTCGCATGTTCCGGTAACGGACCACCAGAAACAAGGACGTCAGCGTCGTGATGACAATCGCGGCGGATAAGATCGCGTTCATCGTAAAGCTCTTGTCATATTACACGCGCCGGACCGGGGGGTACCGGTCTGATAGGATCTCGCTCTCGCTGTTTGCTCCGCCATTCCGGTGCGCTCCACACGTCGGCGTATTCTTTCAGGGGCTCTCTACCCAAAATCAAATCGGCAGCGCGTTCGGCAACCATAATCGTCGGCGCATTGAGATTGCCATTGGGAATGGTGGGAAAGACGGATGAATCCACTACCCGGACGCCCCCCAACCCACGAACACGGCACTGTGGGTCAACCACCGCCTGCTCATCGTCCTCGGCGCCCATCCGGCAGGTGCACGAGGGATGATAAGCCGTCTCGACATTCTGGCGCACCCAATCATCAACCGCCACATCATCGGAGAGATCAATGCCAGGCTGAATCTCCTCTGTCCGGTAGGCATCCAACGCGGGTTGCTGAAGAATCTCTCGCGTCAGCCGCAAGCAATTGCGCCAATCAGCCAGATCCTTCTCGGTCGACAGGTAGTTGAACTGTATCAGCGGCGGGCGCTCAGGCTCAGGTCCGGAGACTCTGACATGGCCCCGGCTGTCGGGTTTGTTTGGGCCAACATGAACCTGAAAGCCGTGCCCCTCAAAGGCGGCCCGACCATCGTACCGAATTGCAGCGGGCAAAAAATGGTACTGAATGTCTGGCCATTTGACTCCCGGTTGGGAACGGATGAATCCACAGGATTCGAAGTGGTTGGTAGCGCCAAGCCCCGTCTTGGTCAGCATCCACTGTGCGCCGATACGAAATTTGCCGAGCAATCCTAGATGTCCATTTATTGTGATGGGCTGTCGACAGCGGTACTGAAAATAAACCTCCAAGTGATCCTGCAGATTTTCTCCTACACCCGGCAAGTCGTGGCGAACAGGAATGCCCGCGGAAACCAGTGCGGGCATGGGGCCGACGCCAGAACGCTGCAATATCGCAGGGGAACCAATTGATCCCGCGCAAAGGATAACTTCTCGTTGGGCGATGGCCACGGTGTCCTGCCCATCTCTGCGATAAAGCACACCTGTAGCGCGCATGCCCGAAAAAGAAAGTTTGTTGACCTCCGCGTTCGTCACAATTGTGAGATTAGGGCGCCTCCTGGCAGGCTCAAGATATGCCAGATCAGTGGAACAGCGCTCACCGTTGCGGACCGTCATATGCATCGGGCCAAACCCTTCCTGACGATAGCCATTGTAATCGTCAGTCACGCCATAACCTGCCTCCTGACCGGCGTCGATAAACGCCTTATATAGCGGGTTGCGCATGTTATTACCGTTGCAGGTATCAACGGGTCCCGAGCCACCGCGGTAGGTATCTCCCCCGCCCATCCAGCGTTCGGCTCGCTTGAAATAAGGCAGGCAATCCGCGTAACTCCATCCGGCAGCACCGGCATTTTCCCACTCCTCAAAATCCTGAGGATGCCCCCGCACATATACCATCCCGTTTATCGCCGACGAGCCGCCCAATACCCTGCCGCGTGCGCAATCCATCCTGCGGCCGTCCAAATACGGTTCGGGTTGCCCCCAATAACCCCAGCTGAATCGCGGGGTATTCATTGGAATCGACAGAGCGGTCGGCATGCGAATAAACAAGCTGCGATCGTCTGCTCCCGCTTCGATCAGCAGCACCGAGTTCCCGGGATCATGACTGAGCCGGTTGGCCAGTACGCATCCTGCGGATCCAGCGCCGACGACAATATAGTCATATTCATTCATAGATTGACCCCAGAAGAGTGTCGCGAGGTAAGACGATACAGCATCCAGGACGCCACCATACCGGCAGCCGAAACCGCGGCGACATAGGCGAAGAAACCTTTATAGGCCGTGGTGGTGTCGTAGTGGGTATGGAGCCACGCTGCAACCTGCGGCACATAGGCATCGGGGCTATAGCCAATGATTGACACTACGCCAATCGCAGTTCCCAACACGCGTGTCGGGATCGGGCAGTTATAAAGTAATGCCCAAAATACACCCCGCAATCCATAAGCCAGTAGCGCGAAGGGAAAGATAAATACCCACAGCGTCCATGCCCAACCCGGTGTGGTTGGCATCAGCGCGAGGTAAAGACAACTGAAGATGGAAAGCAGGAATAACCAAACCATAAGCAATGGATTACCCATTCGGTCTCCCAGCATTCCCGCCAAAATACCACCGGGGAATCGCATCCAGAGCTTTGCTGCACCCAGTGCGGTCGCTGCGGAAAGGGTCATCTCGAACCCGCCCGTCTCTGCGAAACTCGGAAATTCGATCGTTGCCCAGAAAACGTGATAGAGCGCAGATAAAATAATACATAAAAGCCAGATACTGGGCTGACGAACGATAATCAGCAAATCTGGCCAGCGGATCTTCTCTCGCTCACCCGATGACTCCACAGCAACTTTGGGCCTCCAAAACATCAGCACAACGCCAAGGGTAGCGGAGCACACCGTATAAAGAATAATCACGTTAATCATTCCCAATTCGCGGGTAGCAAAGAGACCGAAAATAAAAGATCCAACCGTGAGTAATATGGCCTCAAACAGTCCTCTCGCGCCCTCCAGACTCCCAAACATACGACCCTGTTCGTCGCCACTGCCCAAAAGCCTTACCTGCTTGAACATCGCGGCCCACAGAATACCGACGCCAATCACCCCCCAAGAGGCATAGATCACCAGTAATTCCTCATAACTCGGGATCGTTGCGTACCATGCGTAGCTTGCGGCGCTGGCAAAGAGCGCAATAATGAGCAGCTTGCGCGCCTCGACGCGGTCGGCGAGCCACCCCCCCGGAATGTAGCAAATCAGGCAGGCCAACGCGTAAGTGCTACTTAAGTTGCCCAACTGAGCCTCCGTCAAAGAGAACGCCTCAAGCAAAGAAGTTTTGAATAATTGCCGGAGGTAAGGGGCGCTGTAGATCACCGATGCGGCTAGCGCAATGATCATGATCTGTGCATAGGTCGCTACGCGTTCGCGATTCATCATCATCCCCTACTGAATAAACGTGAGACCGTCGAGATGACGCGCTACATTGTCGGGGATAGTGAACCCCAGATGACGCGCGATGGAAGGAAAAATATCGACGATCTCTGGCATCTGTTTAAATCTGGGCAAGAGTCTGGTGCTGTTGGTTACCATCCAAGTCGTGCGCTCGCGCTCGGAATGTCCCTCGTGCTCGCGCCCGGTCTCTGCATCACGCCCATGATCGGTTGTCACGATAATCAACCAGTCTTCTTGGTGGGTCTCCTGACGCGTCATGACAGCCGACCAGATCCGGCCCACGTGAGTGTCTACATCCACTACCGCCTCATCAAATATGTCGCCATCGCCATATTGATGGCCAATATCATCAGTGTATTGCAGATAAATCCATGACAAGTCTGGTCCATCTTGCTCAATGACCCTTGCTGCCTCTTGTGCAACGAGATTGTCGATTAATGCGATGTGTGCGTCTAATGCCTGATGCGGAAACCGTATCGAATCCCTCTCAAAACCGTCAGCCACGTAATCAAATTGCCAGTCCCCGGCATTGGGTCTGCCCTCTCCCAGCAACACGGTGCGATTATCTGTCCAGGTCGAGAAAATCCCGATCTTGAGCGCCGGGTTCATGACCTTCGCTACCCTAAATATGTTCCAGTATCCGTAGTTGGGAGACAGATTGTAGTTCTCATAAACATTGTGCTTGTTAGCCCAGGTGCCGGTGACGAGACTCATGTACCCTGGTGCCGAAACGGTGGGCGTCTCACCGGGCTCGCCAACGGGACCACCGACCTGAGCACGCGCATAAGCACCTACTGCGGCGATGGCATCTAAATTAGGTGTCGACACACGCTCAATCACATCAGCAGGAATCCCATCGAGAATGATAAAAATCGCTTTGGGTGTGGCGCCAGCAACAGCCAGTGCCGGCAACATGCCAGCAGCACCGACCAACACGAGAGCTGCATATGCCGCAGCGCTCGTGACAAGACGTGCCAAGATTCTCCTGACAAGATAAGAGCCCGAACCACCCGAAATACAATCGCACCAGCAACCTCTTCTACTACCAGAGATGTAAGGTGGCATTTTCATTACGCGGATTCTCATCGTGAAACTGACAAGGCATTATGCCAACTAGAGATCACTGGGCGATAGTGTCCTCACCGAGAGTCTTTACACCGGCAAGAGGAATCAATGATCATCACCGTTCCCAAGGTAATCTGAGACTGTAGGCCAAACGTGGAACCCAGACCGAATCAAACCAATGACGCCCGCCGCCTCAATCCCACTGATTGACCTCAACGATGCAGATGAACGCATCATCCCTGAACTCAAAAGAGCTTTGTGCGACATTGGCTTTGTCCTGGTCGCCGGTCATGGCATCCCTGAAGCGCTAGTCAGTGATTTGAGACATCAGACCGCGACATACTTTGATCGCCCATTGTCCGAAAAGCTGGCGGACAGCATCACCGCCGAGAATTATCGTGGCTACATTCCACTCGGCTTTTTCTCGCCCAACGCCTCGCTTCACGATACAGGGACCACTCCAGATCAATATGAGGGGTACAAGCTCCATTTTGAAGTCACTGCCGATAATGCCATTCGTACAGCCTGTGATCTCTACGGACCTAACCGATGGCCGGCTAATGGTGCCGCGCTTAAAGCGGCAGTGATGGCTTTTTGGCAGGGCTGTGATCAAGCGGGTCAACGACTACTCAGCCTGATCGCGCGTATTCTTAATGTTGACCCAGCGGGCTTTCTGTCCTTATTTGAGTACCCCCTGACCAACATGACGTTGCTGCACTACCCACCCAAGTGTACCGCTAGCGACAACTTTGGTATTCATCCACACAAGGATACCGATGCGCTGACACTCCTCTTTCCCGATCCGGTTGGTGGGCTATGGCTTCACTCCCGCTGCACAGACACCTGGCTCGAGGTGGCCGCACCGCCCGGCACCATGGTTGTTAATATTGGCGATCTGCTCGAGCTTTGGTCGGGCGGGCTCTTCGTTTCAACACCACATAAAGTAATCAACGCTTCGGGCGAAAAACGCTACAGCTTTCCGTTTTTTATGGTGCCGCGTCACGATGTTGTGGTCGAACCACTCATACCTTGTCAGTCTGGATACCACCGCGATCCCACTCCGGTAGGGGCCGTTTCCCGGGAGGTCTGGCGCACCAATTGGCCGGACACCACACCCAGTGACAGCGGTTTTGACCTCGGCACGCTAACCGACTCATGATCACCCGCCGCGCAGAAAGCAGGCCAAGGCACCATTGACGAAAACGCCCTGGTTGCCAAAACGTCTAAGCCGATACCCCCGGGATTAAAGATGATGAGTCGGCGAGAAAATGCTCGGGAAAGTCGGTCATGATCACATCGACACCCATCGACACCAGCCGCATCGCCTCATCTTCTGAATTGATCGTATAGCAACGCAATTGGAGTCCTGCTGACACCACTTGCTGTGCCGATTCCGCGCTCAGCTGGTGGCCATCGAGGTGCAGCCCCTCCAGTGCATGATCGGTGCAAAAACCAATGGCATCCGGTGGCAGTGCCTCAGCAATCAACGCTATCGGCGTCTTAGGTAAGAGAGGCCTAATCGCAAGCAGCGCGTCCCGATTAAAGCTGGATACGACGCACCGGTGCCCCTCATGCTGTTGAATTTTCTGAGCCAATGCGCAGGCAATCCGCTCTGCCTCCACTGGGTTCTCGTCACACTTTATCTCCCAAATAATGGCCGGGCGGGCGGGTGCTTCTGCCTGCCAGAGAATCAGATCCTCGGCGCGAAGGGGGCGCTCGCCGGCAAACTCCGGTCCCTTCCAACTACCGACATCAAGCGCGGAAACAGCGGGCCAGGCCATCTCCCGAATATCTCCGTGATCCCCGGTAGTGCGACCCAGCACTTCATCATGAAAGATCACCAGCTCGTCATCGGCGAGCTGTTGGATGTCGGTCTCTATCCAACCCACGCCCACCCGCGCAGCAGCATCAAAGGCAGCTCGGGTATTTTCCGGGTAACGGCCGCTGGCGCCACGGTGCGCGCAAATCCGAGAGGAGTGCAAGCTGTCATCTGGCTGCCGTGTCTCAGGCATCGGGACAAACCGCCTTTGAGCCAGCGCTGTTTCCGTCTCCGCAGTGGGGCACTCTATGACCGTTGTTAAGGCTTAGGGAATCTAGAGCCTCGGATATATCTGCCACCGGAGCCGGTCTCGCGGTAAGCAGCATTTACCCACTCGCTCCGGTACCTGCAGCAAGCTGATTTAAGAATGAGCCGGCAGCCCGATCCTGTTGGCGAAGTGCTCTCAGAATAGCAACCAGATTCGCATCGCGCTCTTCCTCTAACTCACCCACAGACCTCCCGGCTGCTTGATGATCTGACTGTGCAACGATGAGATTAATCAGATCATCGTCCAGATCTGGAACATCTGTCAGTTTGGTCCAAGGCCACTGTAAACAGGGGCCAAATTGCTCAAGAAAATGCTTCATACCGGCTTCACCGCCCGCAGTCCGATAGGTCTCGAATAGTCCTTTTTGTGCCCAGCGCAAGCCGAAGCCGTGGGTCATGATGTCGTCAATCTGCTCGGTCGTCGCGACACCATCCTTGATGAGCCAAAGCGCCTCTCGCCATACCGCTTCCAGTAGCCGATCCCCCACATGGGCAGGAATTTCGGATTTGAGGATGATCGGTTTCATACCAATGTTTTTCAGAATCTGCTCGGCTCGATCAACTCCCTCCATAGGCACCCGCGGAGAAGCCACCACTTCTACAACGGGCAAGAGATAAACCGGGTTATAAGGGTGTGCGACCAGTATTTGTTCTGGTCGGTCACTTCCCTCCTGTAGTTCTGAAGGCATGAACCCGGAGGTTGAAGAACCCACGATGGCCGCCTGTTTACAGGCC
Source organism: Luminiphilus sp. (assembly GCA_016779445.1). Classification (GTDB taxonomy): domain Bacteria; phylum Pseudomonadota; class Gammaproteobacteria; order Pseudomonadales; family Halieaceae; genus Luminiphilus. The sequence continues at coordinate 14,619 of JADHNP010000031.1, forward strand.
GCTTGAATTTGCCGCAGCACCGCATGTTTGACCTCGATGCGCTCTGGGGTCGACTCCTGTACCCAGTCGGCGCTGGCGACCGCATCGGCCAGCTCTGTGCACATCGTGAGGGAGCCCTCGGCGGGGAGCGTCTCAACAATTTGGGGTACCCATCGCCGCGCTTTGCTCAAGACCGCGAGCAGTATCTGCTCGGCATTCGCCGCCGGGTCGTAAAAACGGACATCCCATCCGTATAACAAAAATCGTGATGCCCACGCCGACCCGATGACACCGCCGCCGATCACAGCGGCAGTAGGCATTAGGGTAGCTCCCGCTTTGTCAGCTTCAGCTCGGTACGCACCTCCTCAGGCGTCATCAGTTGTACCCCCATCGCTTCGATAATCGTCACCGCTCGTGTCACCAGCTCCGCGTTCGTTGCCAACCGCCCGCGCTCCAACCAGAGGTTATCTTCCAACCCTACACGTACATTGGCACCCGACAGGAGCGCCGCAGCAACATAGGCCATTTGATGTCGGCCGATAGAAAACGCTGAATAGATCCAGTCCGCCGGCACATTATTTACCATGGCCATGAAGGTATTGAGATCATCGGGCGCGCCCCAAGGAATACCCAGACAGAGCTGCACCATGACCGGTGCTGGAATCAAACCTTCATTCACCAGCTGCTTGGCCAACCACAGATGCCCCGTATCAAATGCCTCAATCTCGATACGAATACCCAGATCAGCCATGCGCTGGGCCATATCGCGGAGCATGCCGGGAGTATTGGTCATCACATAATCTGCCTCGGCGAAGTTCATCGTGCCGCAGTCCAGAGTGGCGATCTCTGGTAAACAGGCCTCAAGATGAGCAACGCGTTCCGCGGCCGAAATCATATCGGTCCCATTCTCACTCAGCGGTAACGGCGCATGTGTTGGACCAAAGACGATATCGCCACCCATTCCCGCCGTCAGATTGATGACGACGTCGGTATCGGACGCTCGAATCCTCTCCACCACTTCTCGGTAAAGATGCACGGCCCGATCTGGCGCACCGGTCTCGGGATCGCGGACGTGACAATGCACCACCGCAGCACCCGCTTTGGCCGCGTCAATCGCCGCTGTAGCGATCTGCTCAGGGCTGCGTGGCACTTTGTCACTGCGATCCTGAGTGCTTCCAGAACCCGTCAGGGCGGCAGTAATAAAGACTTTGTCTCGCATGTCCAATGGCATTGGTTTCCCTCTCTTTCAGTCGCGACTTTCACACTACCCGCATCGATCCCGGGACTGTCTATGCAGGTGGTCAACCAATAGATGGCACTGATCAAACCACCTTATCTGATTAAATTAACCAGCCTCAGCTTCTCCCACCAATCATATGGCGCTCGTCAATCTCGGGCACAGGCTCGATTCACCGCGCGCGCTGTCGACAGCACTTCGTCTCGATCGATGTAAATTCCTTGCAGATGTCGTTGTCCAGACCCCGAAAAAGCTTTTCTGCCGTGCAAAATGCGCCGGTTGTCAAAACACATGATATCGCCGGGCCTCAGGCGAAAAGTTAACTCGAATCGTGGATTGTCCGCCAACTCATAAAACCGTCGGAGTGCGGCGTAGGCAGGGCCGACATCTTCATGCGGCATATCGGGAAAGGCCCTCACCGGATAAAAAGCACGAATAGTGGGTAATGCTTCGCTATCCAGATAATCAATAATTGGGGCCGAAAATCGGTGGTCAATGCCGGGCCCTCGGTTAAAAAAGATCCAGCGCCGTGTGCTTAACAGGGCGTAATCGTCCGGGCACGCTGTCTTTAACTCTGACACCAGCGCACCACCATCGGTCAGAGTCGATTCGCCGCCATCAGCCTCATTAATCAAACAGTGTAAAAATTGAAACCCAGGCGGGATTTCTCGAGTGGGCAGATCAGTATGAGGCCCCAGACGAAAACCTGTATTCGCCGTCGTATTCGTTTTGGCATCTCCCGCCAAATTCACGTCGGCTTTAACATCCCACAACGTGCCGAAATTGCTGTCACGCACAGGTCCGATACGAGCGGCTAATTGATTGAGAAAACCAGGTGTGCAAGGGGCCTGTTCAACAACGCATACTCCGAGGCGAAGTAAATCATTCAGCATCTCGCTCAAGACCGAGTCATCGCTCAAGATATCGATAGCATTGCGTCGGGGCGGTTTGGGCAATGAGGCTGCTGTCCACAGAGCAGGTTCGGGTACCCAGCTATGCGGCATATGCTGGCCATCCGCGATGTGACGCAACCATCCTGAGTGGTAAACACATCTGGCGCCATCCGGAGCCCAAATAATCCGTAAGTCGCCCGACTCAGTCACCTCGCAGGATCTGATCTGCATCGCATCGGAGAGCTCGGCGGGATCCATCACGCCTTCCCGCGTAGCGAGATCAATACCGCCATGGCCCATCGTATTTTCACGCAGCCAGAAACGGTGGCATCGGAGTCGATGACCATCGGGCCAGATCACCCAAAGCCCTTCTGCCTCCTGCTCTATCCGGCGAATCGGCGCGGCATTGTAATGATAAAAATCAGGGGTCATTGGTACCGCAGCCGTCTGATTATCCGACATAGCACTGGCTTCCCTAATCTGCTTACCTATATGGCTTTCGTAGTTGCGGCCCCTGCTCGGTTGATCCTGTCAAAGGCCATAGCGAGCGGAGGACAATTAATGGGCGAAAATGTAACCGAAGAGACAACACCGAGGAAGCAAAATATCCTTGCTGTCAGGCGCTTTAAAAGCTTCTCCGGCCGCGATTGCAAATTCCTCGTGACGTAGACGATGATAGAGAGTCCTTTACGATCACGTCTTGTCGATAGAGCTGGACGAGAAGGGATCAGTTCTACCTCGCACCATTTCGCAAGCGGACACAGTTCGCTCTGATAAAAAAACAGGAAGCTGCCATGTGCTATCGAAACTCATTTCTCGGCCTGTTACTGATCAATTTCCTGTTTATCAACCCAAGCTCGGCTGCCGATAACGACCCTGTCGGACACTACGGTAAACGTGCCACAGCACTGCTTCGGGATGCCATCAGCTGGGAAACTGTGCGCGGCGCGGGGAATGTGCCCGCCTATGCGGCCACATTGCAGGACACCTTTCTCGCTGCGGGCTTCCCGTCTGATGCGCTAACCCTGATCCCCTATAACGATACCGCCTCGCTGATCGTGCGTTATGCCGGCGACGGCAGCAGTGGACGCAAACCCATCCTGTTCTCTGCTCACATGGACGTGGTGCCAGCTGACCCCAATGACTGGCTGCGGCATCCCTTCGAGTTACAGGAGGACGACACCTTTTTTTACGGCCGAGGGGTACTCGACAACAAGTTTGACGTATCCATTCTGACCACGCTATTTGTATGGCTGAAAGAATCGGGATTTGTGCCCAATCGTGACCTCGTTGTTGCCTTCACAGGAGACGAGGAGTCGTTGCAAGAGACAGTGCAGCAGCTGACCCGAGATTATCGCGACTTGATCGATGCCGAGTATGCGCTGGTGGTGGATGGCGGAGGAGGTGTGCTCAATGACGCGGGAGAGGCGATTCAGTTTCGGGTAGGCTTTGCCGAGAAGACTTATGCCACCTTCGCCATGACGGCCAAAAACGCGGGTGGACATAGTTCAAGGCCCAGAGCAGATAACGCGATTTATGACCTGGCGCGCGCCATTCAGCGCCTTGAGGCGCACCAGTTTCCGATCGAAACCAATGAAATCACGCTGACCTATTTTGCGCGCACAGCACCACTTTTAGATAACGAGGTGGGTGAAGCAATGGCAAGGCTAGTCAGTGATCCGAGCGATGAACGCGCCATTGCCACGCTGAGAGCTGAGCCCGAGTACGTCGGCACATTGGGAACCACCTGCATCCCCACCATGCTCTCGGGCGGCCATGCTGAAAACGCATTGCCACGCGCTGTGACGGCGACGGTGAACTGCAGGATTTTTCCGGGCCATACACCCAATGAAATTCTGCGGGAGCTTCAGCTTGTCGCTGACAATCCCGATCTGCAATGGGATGTGGTGGGAGTACCGGTATCAAGCCCCGCATCAGCATTCAACAACGAACTCCTGGCGGCTGTGGCCGTTGCATTGGAGCCGATTCATCCGGGTCTCCCCATTGTTCCGCAAATGGGGTCAGGGACTACGGATGGCGCCTACTTCCGGGCAGCGGGCATTCCTAGTTACAGCCTGTCTGGCATTTTTATCAACCCGAAAGACAGCTTCGCTCACGGGCTGAATGAACGAGTGCCCAGAGCTGCCGTAAGCGAATCATTGCGTTTCTGGCGAGGGGTCATCAATGAGTTGGCAGGGGACGCATCGATCACTGGAGGCTGACGAGCGCCGGTGTGCGGCTGTATTGACGAAAAAATTGCCAGACAACCTCCATTCCCCACCGCTTCTCAGTAGGTGAGATAGCAGGGCAGTCTGACTGACGCGGCAAATCCTGTCGCTGGGCAGGCGCAACACAATCCGCCGGAATAGCACTGATACGTTGCGCTGCCCACTCATGACCCGCCGCAGGGTCACCACAACTCACGACCGCTGCATCTTTTGACGGACAATGGGTGTAGGCCTCGCAATCAAGGCCGTGCCTGCGAGTCAGTTCGGTATGCCATGGACTAGATGAGGCATTACAGCCCATAGACTCTGCCCATACTCGGGTATTCTCCGCTGCAGAGGTATAAACCCAACCATCCGATGACGGTTTCCCATCAGGTGGGACGCTGTCGTCTTGCTCGCCGTAGTAATGGAACAGGGGTAACGTCTCCCCGGGCCCACAGGCATGACCCGGAGGCATCTGATAAATCATGATGCCTACAGCGGCAAAGTGGCCTGGATGATCACAGCTAAGGCGCTGCACCATGCTGCCCCCATTACTGTTACCGAGCAGATAAAACCGACTGGGATCCGTGAATAAACTCTTCTTCAATGCCTCTGTGATGCTAAGCAGGAAACCGACGTCATCCTCACAGGACGTCCAGTCACAGGCTTTGCATTCACCACACTCGGTGTAGCAGGGGTATTCCATTCGGTCTGGGAGGCAGTGCGGCCCCGCCTCGGTAGGCGCATTGCTCGCCAGATCATTCCAAGAGCTCACTAAGTCCTCACCCTCCTGCCATGCCACCCGCGAGTAAAACCCTGCGCCCTGGGGGTAAACCACAATGTAATCGTTGGCGTTGGCGTGGAGGTTTATCGCATGAGCAGAAGCCAAACCGGTGGCCGTGGTGCCATATCCGTGGAGGGCAATGACTACCGGTAACGGGCGGCTACCATATGCCTCCGGCAGGTAGATATAGTACTGCCGAGATTGCTCTCCGATTCGCATAGTGCGCCTCTGAAACTGGGCATCACCGGGACCCCGAAGAAACGCCGACACACGATCTGTCACCAGCTGCTGATAGCATTCCGGGTTGGGTCCAAAATGCCCACAATCGCCTGGAATCTCTACCACCTCAAAACCCAGCTGTTTGCCGAAGACCTTGTTAGGTTCTGGGTTAACGGTCATATCCCGCTCAAACACGACGGCGAGCACACTGGGCCGCCCCATCGCTTGCAATTGCGCGTCAAAATCGGGGCGGCCGCGGCGAATATCGTGCTGTGCGGTTGAGGCACTTTGGCTCGCCCGATCGAGAATAGCTGCCGAGCTGTCAAAACGCGCCATTCCCTCAAGCCACTCGTCAAAATGCTCAAGCGAACGCTCACGATTCAAGTATTCAGGCGTCCAAAATACCAAGCCGTCGATTAGTGCCAGCAAATGTGCCTTACGTTGGATCGCCTCGGCGGAATCCTCCGGCAACGCCAGTGTCTCTTGCCAGGCCCGCCCCCTCAGTTGATCATAAAAGGTGTACCAAGGTGTCCCCTCAATGGGCACAAAGTGAGTGGCGAAATTGGGGTAGGTCATGAGCCATTCATAGGTTTGATAGCCGCCCATCGAAGCACCGACGACGGCGTGGAGATGCTCAACGCCCAAATACGCTGTCAGTAATCGGTATTGCAGGTTGACCTGATCACGAATCGTGAACGTCGGAAACGGTCGTTGCACGCTGTTGGATGGAGAAGAGGAGATGCCATTGCCTAAGGCATTGACGGCAATGACGAAGTAATCGTCGGTATCGACAATGCCGTCGGGACCCAGATAGTTATAAGTAGCAAGACCTTCGGCATTGCCGTTGAGCCAGGTGGGCATCAGTACAATGTTGTCAAGATCGGTCGTCAGCCGACCGTATGTGCGGAAGGTGAGTTGGCAAGACTGAATCAATTCGCCATTTTCCAACTCACAGTCACCCATTGCCGCCGTGTGAGACGTGCCTTCATGGATCTCGCCCAACCAATCGTTGACAGAGACAGCGCTTGCTAACGGGCTAATCAGCAGGCCAAGCATGACAAGGATACCGCCCAGTTGACGATGTATCAGATGGTGACAACGACGCATCCGCGCACACTCCCCTTTTCGATGAGTTCATGCGCTATTGCCATCTTTTCGAATGGCAGCGTCTCGGCGATGCGATGCTGCAGGCCGTCTTTGGCCAGCAGTGCTTGAGTATCCGCCACCGCCTGGGTTTTGGCATCCTCTGGCATCGCGTAAACAATCACCATACGCACCGTCAAATCCATAAACATCATGGTGCGAAAAGGCAGAGTGGGCTGGGGAACGACCGTACTTGAATAAGATGCAATCGTAGCGCCAATGCCCAGACAATTGAGCAATTCTGGCAAATTGGCACCAAACTCCACGTCAATCGCTCGATCTATTTTAGCGCCCCCGGTGTGTTCCAGTACTTGTAAGCCCCAACCTGCCTCACGGTGGTTTACGACATCGTGCGCGCCCGCACTGCGACAGCTTGCGGCATCTGCCTCGTTGCTGGCCGTTGCAATAACCCGCGCACCGGCATGATGTGCCCACTGAATGGCATAGTGTCCCACCCGACCTGCACCACCGGTTACCAAAATCCACTGATCTTTTACCTGGCCATCGGCGAACACACAGCGGTGCGCCGTCAGTACCGGAATCCCCAGACAGGCGCCTACTTCAAACGAAGTTCCATCCGGTAAGCTCGGTGCTCTAGTGCTATCGATCGCCACCCATTGGGCTGCGGTACCATGCGACCGCTCATACTGTGCCTGGTAAACAAATACCCGCTCGCCGATACGACTCGCGGGAACGCCTGACCCCACTGCGGTGATGATGCCCGCGCCATCGCTATGAGGAATCACAGGACCCTCATCGAGCAAATCGGGAAATGCCCCCGCGCGCTTTTTGACATCAGAGGGATTGATCCCGGTTGCGCGAAGCGCAACCAACACTTCACCAGGGCCAGGCTCGGGAGTTGGCCAATCACCGATGCTCAACACCTGATCCGCCGCACCGAATCGCTCAAACAAAATAGCCTTCATCAGCGTTCCCTCACTCATCCAACCAATTGGCAAGACTTTCGGTGTGCCCATCAATGCCGATGGTCTGCCCCGAGATCATGCGGCCGCCGGGACCCGCAAGAAAGCAAACCATCGCGGCAATATCCTCCGCACTCGCGAAGGCGCGAAGGGAGCTTTGACGCTGGTAAATCGTTCTAATCGCATCGGGCCCCACACCACGCTCCTCAGCATCCTTGTGAATAACGCGCTCTATCCGTTCCCCCCCCACGCTGCCCGGGCACAGCGCGTTGACTCGAATATTCCAGGGGCCCAGCTCCATGGCCCATGTCTGGGCCAGACCAATCACTGCCCATTTTGACGCAACATAGGGTGATCGATTCGGGCAGCCGTAGCGTCCCGCGCTGGAAGACATATTAAGAATGATCCCACTACGTTGTGCTTTCATCACGGGGATTGCCAAACGAGTCAAATAAAACACACTGCTGAGATTGGTATCAAGCGTATGCCGCCAAGCGTCGACGTCTATCTCTTCTAGCGGCTGCTGTGGACCCGCGATACCTGCATTATTGACTAACAGGTCGACGCGACCTGATGACGCCACGAGGTCGCTCCACGCCGTTTCGACCTGTCCCGCATCGGAAACGTCACAACGCAATGCCGTCCCAGCGCCGAATTCCGCCTGAAAGGCCTCAACCGCGTCGGCGTCCATATCGAGCGTCAGCACTCGATAATCCTCAGCAGCCAGAGCGCGTGCGCATGTCAAACCGATACCGGACGCACCAGCAGAAATCACCGCAACAGGTTGACCCCTCATCACCTCACCCTATACCCGAAGCACGCGATGGTGGCAGTTAAAAGCACAGTACCCATCCTGGCGTTTGTTGTCGCAAACGACAGCATGACGTTTTAGCTTGAAGGATGATCTTCGCGCAAGGATTTCAGCAATCCCCACCCGGAAAGCCAGAACGTGAATGTGAGCGGGAGAGATACAACAAGCGTTGCAGTTTGCGCTTCTTTTATGCCTCCGGCGTACATTAAGCCAATGGGTAAAATCGCGATAGCAACAGCCCAAAACACGCGATGCCATCTGGGAGGATCCTCGGACACATCCAAAGATTGGGTGGCCGTGGCGGCCAAGGTATAGGAAGCACTGTCATAGGTAGTAGAAACGAAAATGACCGCAACGACCGCAAACATCCCAATAATCAGCCCTGCCATGGGCAACGTATTCAGGCCCGCCACCACTGCGGCATTGCCGCCGGACGACTGCATGATCTCGACCACATCCAACTGCCCACTCAGTTGCAAGCCTAGGCTGTGATTACCCAGTACGAGAAAAAATAACCAAACGCCTAATGACCCCAGCAGCAGCATACCTACCACCACTTCACGAATCGTCCGACCGCGAGAGATGCGGGTCACAAACAGGCCCACGAATGGTCCATAGGCAATCCACCAGGCCCAATAGAAAACCGTCCAATCACCCACAAATCCCGTGCTGTCGATAGGATCCGTCCAAAAGGTCATAGCCAAGCTATTTTGGAAAAGAAAACCCAGTGAGTTCACGGCCATTTCCAATAGGAAAAAAGTGTCGCTTGCCAGCAACACCGCCAGTAAAAAAATCAAAGCCAGAACGATATTGAAGTTACTCAGGCGCCTGATGCCCTCCTGCA
>JADHNP010000001.1 GCA_016779445.1 Luminiphilus sp.
TGGCCTTATGATCATCTAAAACCTTGTTTCTATCAGAACAGTGGTATCGGGTGATTGCAGGGTTCGGGTTCGACCCTGAGCAACAGCGCTATCTCGTTTACCCCACAACTGGAGAAGGTCAATGCGTCACTATGCTCCCGCCCTTCTGGGCGCCTTTCTTACTATTACAAATGCGACGATGTGGGCCCCCAATGCCAAGTCAGAGCAAACGCCATCGCGTTATTTTTCCGCTGATGATGTTTTTGAGCTGGAGTGGGTGCGCTCGCCAGAGGTCTCTCCGGATGGGAAACAGGTTGTATGGGTTCGCTCAGGCTACGACCGCACAGCAGACAGGGCAAAGGGAGCGCTCTGGGTCACAGAGATCGCTACCGGCATATCCCAGCCACTCGTCACAGGTCCGGGTAGTTACCACAGTCCCGCTTTTTCGCCAGACGGCGCCCGACTGCTTTACCTTGCCACTGAGGGTGGGGTGCCAGAGCTGAGGGTCCACTGGTTAGATACCGGACGAGAAACGAGTGTGGCGCAACTTGAACATGCCCCCAAGCAAGTTAGCTGGTCGCCCAACGGCAAGCAGCTGGCTTTTACCATGTTCACTCCCAGTGGCGGGTTGAATCTCGCCAGGCCTAAACCGCGAAAACCCGATGATGCTGATTGGGCTGACCCCATGCGCGTCATTGATGATCTGGTATTCCGCTTCGACGGCCGCGGATTTTTAGAGGAAGGGGCCGATCAGATCTACGTTGTTCCGTCACACGGTGGGACACCCCTTGCCATGACAGACAGTTCCAATGGATTCCGTGAGCCCGCTTGGAGTATTGACGGACAGACACTCTACATAGTGGGAAATGAAGCCGACCGACCCGAGATGGATCCCATCGAAAGCGAGATCTATGCTCTAGAACTCGGCAGCGGCTCACTGCACGCTATCACGGACCGAGACGGACCAGACCGCTCGCCCACAATTGCACCGGATGGCAAGCGCTTGGCGTGGCTTGGGTATGACGATCAGCGTCTTTCCTATCAACAAACAGAGCTTTACGTTAGCGATCTAGAAGGCGGAAGCCCTAAGCTACTGACAGCGAACTACGACCACGATATCGCACATATTAGCTGGTCTGCCAGCGGACAAACCCTCTTTGCTCAAGCCGTGGCGGAGGGGCAAATTCATCTGATCGAAATCACGCTTGAGGGAGAAGTCACCACGATTACGTCAAATATTGGCGGCACTAGCCTCGGGCGACCCTACGGTGCGGGTGACCACGCGGTCACCGGTGATGGCCCGGAAAGGGTGATCGCTTGGACCCAGGCAAGCACTCACCGACCAGCGGAACTGGCCATCCAGATTGATGGCGACATGCCAATGGTCGTGACAGACCTCAATACGGACCTGCTAGATCGCGTCTCACTGCCGGAAATCGTGGAATTACAGGTTCCCTCTCGCCTCGATGGGCTCAATATCGAGGCCTGGATCGCCATACCTGAGGGGGTTACAGCGGACAAAACCGCGCCCCTGATATTGGAAATTCATGGCGGCCCTTTTGCAATGTATGCCAACACCTTTGCTGCGGAAATACAACGTTATGCCGCCGAGGGCTACGTCACAGTCTGGGCGAACCCTCGCGGTTCAACCGGGTATGGAGAGGATTTCGCAAAGGCCATTGACCAGGCTTATCCAGGACCTGATCACGAAGATTTAATGAGCGTAGTAGATGCCGTTATCGCACAGGGCTGGGTGGACCCTGAACGTTTGTTCATCACCGGCGGCTCGGGTGGCGGCGTTTTAAGCGCCTACGCTACTGGGATGACTAATCGGTTCGCCGCAGCCGCTGTTATCAAACCCGTGATCAACTGGTTCACAATGGCGCTAGCGGGCGATATCGGGATCATGGTGTCCCGACACTGGATCCGCAGTAACCCGTGGGAAGAGCCCCAAAAGTATTTCGATCTATCGCCCATTCGGGTCGTTGGCAATGTAACAACACCAACACTCGTCATGGTCGGAGAGGAAGATTGGCGGACTCCCACTTGGGAGGCTGAGCAATGGTATACCGCGCTAAAGATGCAGAATGTCCCCGCAGCCTATGTGCGTGTGCCGAAGGCCTCACATTCTATCGCCGCTCGACCGAGCAATCTGGCAGCAAAAGTCGACACCATTATGGCGTGGTTTGACCGCTTTGATCCGGTGGCGCAAGGTAACAAGGAAGAGACGGGCAACTGACAACACCGCACGCTAAAAACGAATAAATGCGTGGGCCTGACCCTGTGTGGCCTTGGGTTATGATGTCATTGCAGGGTCCGCGAGTTCAGTCTCTTATTGCCCCGAAAGCCCACTGCATTGATTCGACAACAAACCGACACCGCTAGGGAGACTCAAATGACGAAAGTAATGACTGTGCTATTCGCGTTACTGGCACCCATCTCGGGGTGGACTGATGACCATACGCCCACTCAGCAGTATCTGGGGTTTTACTACTTCTCAGCGCCGGATCCAACTGCGGTCGTCAGCGCGGTAGACAAATTCTATGCCTCTGATTGCGGTAAGCGATACCCCGCTGATGTGGCGTTAGCGGAACAAGTTTTTAACGGCAGCGATACCTCGACGCATTTTTTCCTCAACACCTATGAAGATGCCGCAGCACAGCAGGAGGCCGCCGAGATTTTTCGCAGCTGTCCGGCAGCGATCGCATTTTTGACAGAATTAAGCGAATCCGGCGTTGTATTTACCATGGAGCATCTGAGTTTCGCGCTGGTGGCAGAGGGAGACTCAACCAAGGATTTTGCCTTTGCAAAATTTGATGTCAAGGTAGAGCCCCAGCACCAACAAGCCTACGCAATGGCATTTGCTACCATGATGGGGACCGCCGCGAAAGATGTGGCGCTCCGCTCCTACGGTAATAACCTAGCCGGCTTTGGCAACGACAAGTTCACGAATTCGGTATACGTGGGTGCCGAAACACTCACGCAGTTGGCCCAAATTCAGCAGGCGCTGTTGGTGCACCCCGCTTATGCCGATTTCTCAAAGAAGACCTCGGGCATGCGCGAGAACGTCAATACGACCCAGGTACTCTTTATCAAGTCCTATCCCAGACAACAATAGGTTAAGAAGGCATTGGCACAGATAGGCGCCAGAAACTTTTGCGCATGGCTGTCACAATGGAGCAATGCTGGGCGGAGGTCACAAGAATTACTCTGGCGAAGAGCGACTCCCTTGGTTATGTTTAGCCAGCCCTATACCGGATAGGGCTGCCCGCGAGGACTCACTGGTTATGATCATGTCTTTCTTGTTGCGCAAAATATTTCCATGGGTTGTCGAGATTGGTCTCTGGTTGACACTTATCGTGGGTGGGATCACCGGCTATCAGTCAGACTATCTGGATTCTAAAGCGCTCTCGGTAGCGCTTGGTGCGGTAATTGGTTTCACGCTTGGCCTGATTCCGCTGGGCTTACTGCAGATCACTATCCGTAATAACACCTTGCTTGAAATGATGGTGAAAGAAGGTTATGGCAGACCGCGATTGAGCCTGCACAAAGGGCAAGTAGTAGAGATGCCCTACGTTGCATCGGAAGATCAACTATAACGTCACTAAGCCTTTGATAGCGTAACATTGCGCGTGTTGGCGATGTCTTGATGTGCGCGAGAATCTATAGCCTGCAAGAACTGCCGCGTTCTAGGCTCTTAGCTTTTCCCAGGTAGACTTTACAGTTCTAGCGTCCTTGACATAATGCATGTCATACACTTTGTCGCCCATCGAAATTCTCAAAGTACCGTAGCCGAACAGCACTCCGAGAATCGAGGGCCGCACCTCCATAGCGCTGACGCCCTCGGCATATAAATCCTCTCGGGGGAAAAAGAACGTCGTGCTCTGAATAACACGATGATTGGTAATAAACCGATTAGAGCTGCTGACAAATTCCACTGTGGCATAGCCCAGCGCCAATAACGGGTAGACGACACAGCAAAAGAAGATCACGTCGGACTCCGCACTGGCATTATCGCTCCAAAGCAAGAATCCCACAGCAAAAGTGATGATCAGGGCCGCGCGTGTTGCATGCTCCCAAAGGCATCCAATCGGGCGCCCGAGATTCATAAAAGTATGTTCACCCCGCTCGCCATGGTCGCGAGGCGTGAAGGCGCGATCTTTCATTCTGGCAAGAACCTGTTTTCGTTCGTTAACCTGCTCCACCCGGGGCAAGGTGTAAGGTAACGCAAACAATACGCCGAGCAAAGCCGCACCGGTGGCCATTGAAATGATAATTTCCAATGAAGGTGGTGAATCGTCCGCCATTAAGGCCTCAAAGCCTCGACTGGGCACATTGACGGGGGCAATTGTAGGATCGATGGCTACGGCAAACGCCTTAACGGCTCGGGGTGTTTCACTGATCGAATCGACCAATGCGCTCTCGTAGCGCTCGATAAAAGCAATGGCGTCGGAGGTCAGGAGGTCGAGGCACATACCCAGATACAGTGCATCCCTGGCAAATTCCCAAGTTCCCACAAAATCGGGTAGCCCCAGCCTCGCTCTAATGTGATTCACGAGGGCCAGGAGCTCGCTACCGCTGGCCAGCGTGGTGTCGCCGAGCTGAGCACAGCGCGTCTGCGCGAGTAACCCGTTGCCGTCTCTCGGTGCACAACCCGAGATCGTCACCATAATCGCAGAGAGGAGCAAACCGAACGCGATCAACGTCTTTCGCGCGCGCGGACTTCCTTTGGCCACCCTTGTCGAAGTCATTGTCTGTTTATGACCTACCACCTATATCTAGGGGTTCTTAGCTATGAAGCACCCAAGATAGGAGGCCAAACAGAACAGATCAATAAAGCGTTGCAGGAATTTTTCCCGTAAAAATGACACTTTACAACGGATTCTTGAATCGAATTGTGGTTTGTGTATGCGGCAGATGCGCCGGCCGCGCACCACAATTTAAAGCTGCGGCAGGCCGTAAGATCAGTAACCCGGGACAAAGAGAATCTGAGTTGCCCCAGATCGCGTAAAGTTCTTAACCTGTCATACAAGGAATACATCGTGGATTATTTAGTTTGGGCGATCCCTGCAACGCTATGGCTGCTGATAAGCCTAAATACTGCGACATGGCAAAAGCCGCTGTTATTGCTGGAGCACACTCACCAACGATGACGCAACACCAGCGGATGCTCCGAGAATGAGTTGGTTGATAGTGGGATTCTGGGGCTGCGCCCTCATGTGGATCATTAGTCTGGCGGGAGACTTGGGCTTGGCGAGAAACCCTGAGGTCTCCCCCGGATTGGAGTGGCTGCCCCTGATCAGCGCCATTATTGCGTTTATCGGCATGTGCTATTTCGGGCATCAAACTGCCATGTTTGGCTGGTGAGTGCGCGGTAATCGCGATCAATCACGTGCGCCCTGTTCGCACCTGCCTCTGATGCAGGATGCTGGAGCTGACCTTCTTAGCGCACTGAATTAGTGGCGTGTTAACTGCCGTTTTGCAGGAAGACGGGTAAGATATCGGCACCAATGGCCCACCGTTTCGATTACGGAGACCCGATCAATGAATGCGCCCATCCCCACACTGGACTCTTGGCCCAAACAAACCATCAGAGGCCATGATCTATCTGGCACCCGCTACACCTCCCGAGAATTCATGAAGCAAGAATGGGAAGGCATGTGGACACGAGTCTGGCTATTACTGGGGCGCGAATCGGAGATCCCCAATGCGGGCGATTGGCAGATGGAACCTGTCGGACAAGAAGAAGTACTGATGGTGCGTCAGCAAGATCATAGCATCAAGGCGTTTTACAATGTGTGCCAACATCGCGGTAATCCACTGGTCGATGAAGCCAAAGGCAGCAATCCGCGGCGCTTCGTGTGTCGCTACCATAGCTGGGCGTTCCGACCCGACGGCGAGCTGCAGTTTGCACCAGACAAAGAGGACTTTCCGCAGGGCAACCCTTGCGGCAAGCTTTCACTGTCGGAGCTCCGATGTGAGTCTTTTGCCGGATTTATCTGGGTCAACATGGATCCTAACTGCAGCACGTTACGCGAATATCTGGGTCCGATATGGGATGAGTGGCTGGCACGTGAGGTAGATAGCTGGCGAAGGACAATGGCCAATACCATGTGGCTACCCTGTAACTGGAAAGTCGTTCTGGACAACTTTAACGAGTCTTATCACGTGCCCACTGTTCACATGGGCGCGACACCCTCGACCGATAGATCTGCTATCGCAGGCGGTATCAACACTTACTTCAAGGAAACCCAGTTTGATCTCGCCAACGAGGGACACGCGCGCATGATCATGAAAGGGGGTTATGGGGCAGGCATTACTGATTCTGAGGGCAATATTATGGATCCCCTAGCCACCCTGCTCTCATTCTGGCATCTCGACCCCGCTGAGTTCAAAGGGCGACCAGAAGCAACCCGCGAAGCCCTGCAAAAAGCCAAACGCGAGCTGGGCGGGCACAAAGGCTATAGCCATTATGTGTCGGTGCCCGACGAGCAACTAACCGATGCATTTCATTACACCGTATTCCCAAATTTTGCGGTGTCTTTATGGTCTGACGGATTCCATTTTCTGAGAGCCAGACCGCATCCCAACGATCCCGAACAGTGCCTGTTCGACAACTGGTGGTATGCAAGCCCCGCAAGTATTGCAGCCGAATTAGACGATGGCGCCAGCGCTACCGAATCGCTCACCGGGAATGGCGACAGTGACGTCTCCGTAAAATGGTTAACCTGCGGGGAGGACTCGATCGGTCCCGCAATTGAGGATGACGTAGCGGTATTTATCTCGCAGCAACGCGGTATTCGCTCGCGGGGATTCAAAGGTGCCTACTTATCGGGACAGGAGCGGCGAATCAGTCGCTATCATGAACGTATCGACGATTACATTAATGGCACGCTGTGATGCCAGAGGGGAAGGCCGGATATGAGTGACACTGACGATCGCAGAAAGCTGCAAGACGTGATGCTGTCCTATGCAGCAGCGGTCGATGACAGAGATATGGTCCGCTACCGCGCCTGCTTTGCCGACAATGTAGAAATCGTGGGCTTTGGTGACGCCACCGTCACCGGGGCTGATACCTGGACCGCTTCGGTGGAAAGCCAGCTCGAGGCATTCTCTGCTACCCAGCATTTAATGAGTCCTCAACTGGCGACCATATCAGGCGATACGGCTTCTGCCCGCACAGATGTGCAGGCGCTTCACATACTAAAAGACGGCGACAACGCCATGTTTACACTGTGGGCAACCTACCTAAGCGATTTTGTGCGAACTGGCGGAGGCTGGAAGATCACTCGCCATGAACTGGTCGTCCGGGGCACGCAGCAGACCCCCTGAACAGCACTGATATGCCGCCAGTCCCCTCTATTCGCGCACGCCCGAGATGGCGATTACGCCTATTTATGTGTGCTGCGATATGCGCTAACTACTGGGCCTGCCTTGTTCAGGCAGCCGAGAATCAGTCGGCTCAAGGATTGCCCCTGGTGGTTAACGCCGACCACTCAGATGACTGCGCACAGACGCTCTCACTGGCTCGGCATACCGACCACACCGGCGGTCTGAAGACCCCTTTCTCATTACTGAACTGGAATGTGGAGAAGGCCCAAAACACCAATCTGATTACTGAGTTTGCAGAATTCGCGAGACACTCAGACCTGATCTTTCTCCAGGAAGCGGTGCCAATTAGGAAAGCTGAGACAGTCATTGAACAGTCCCTCTTTGCGGCCTTCGTGCGCGGCTATGTTCAAAACGAAATTGAAACGGGCGTACTGACACTCGCGCGGGCGTCCCACCTCGTGCATTGCCATCTGCTCGCGACTGAACCCTGGCTACGAACACCCAAGGCCACCAGCATCACTCTCTACCCGTTGTCCAACAGCAACGACACGCTGCTCACCGTCAATCTCCATGCGATCAATTTCAGCTTTGGGATTAAAGCGTATTCAGCCCAACTGGACGCAGCTGCCAAACTCATTCGGCTTCACCAAGGGCCGGTCATCTTTGGAGGTGATCTCAATACCTGGAGCAAGCGCCGCCAGCGTGCTCTTGATCAGCTTGCCGATGAGTTGGCGTTGATCCCTGTCCGTTTCTCACCCGATCACCGCACCACACGCTTTGGCAATCCTCTAGATCACCTTTATGTTCGTGGCTTGACATGGCAATCCGCAGAAACAAGAGCAGTCAGCACCTCAGACCACAATCCACTGTTCGCCCATTTTAAGCCGAGCAATCCATGATGCGCATTCTGCCAGCACTGATATTGCAAACCGGGTTAAGTATCACAGCACACGCAGACGCTACTGCCAGCATCGAAATCCAATCTTTAATTCAAGCGGTCTTAGACAGCAATTGCGAGTTTGATCGCAATGGCAAGCTGTATTCAGCCGAAAAGGCCGCCGAGCATCTTGAACTTAAATATGCCCGCGGCAAACGCTACGCCGACTCCGCCGAAGCCTTTATCGAGCACTTGGCGTCCAAGAGCTCATGGAGTGGCAAGCCCTATTGGATGATCTGTGACGGGGACAAAGCGCCCTCAGCTGATTGGCTGCTCGCAAGACTGGAGATAATCCGTTCCCGATAATTGAGGCCGCTATAGCGCTCCACCCTGTGGCAAGGGCGCCAGCGCGTTTTCCCAGGTAGTAAAACGCAGCACTCTCAGCTCTTCATGGCCTGCGACAACATCGGCGACGCCTGAACACCAACGCCCTACATCCGATATGGCAAGGGTTTCACTCGCCCAACGAAGCGAAGTCAGTTGCTGATTGATCGCAAAGGCGATCCAACAATGGACATACGTAGTGGGATGCACTACGTCCCAAAAAATTGCGCGGTTGGAGTTGGTGCATATATCAGTAGGATCACGGCTACCCAAATAACTTCCTCGGTAGCAGCGCTCCTGAGCGACCACACTGTGCATGTCAGACTCAATTTTTCGTGCATTTTGAGCGGGGTCAAATTCGGCCGCTGCTATTAACGCCGAGTGATGCCGTGACGTGTCTCCCAGCACCTCATCAAACAAGGTGTGCGCATCGAATAGCACGATCGTCGCATCAGCATGCTCTCGCACAAGACGCTCAACCATCATGGCAAGTTGCTCGTTGTGATAGTCAGTTAATTCAGCCAAGCGAAGGCTTAACAAAGAACGACGCTGATCCTCTGACAGATTGGCCTCCACTCCATAACTACTGTTTTCGACAATGATGGGAGACAAACCCAGATCAGGTAGGTTGCCCACCAATATCTTGTCGAAACCGACCTCGAGCAATTTGCGCAATTGCTGCTCTGCGCGCGCTATCACTAACTGGACAACTGCCGGGTAGCCCTCTTGTGACTGAGGTCGGTCAAGTAGTGTCTCTATGGCCCCGGTAAAAGGCTCTTTCGAGATATAGTCATTGGCCCCAGCCCAGAGAATGGCTGCAGTGTCGTCCGGCGATGCCAGGTTGCCATCCAACAAAAAACCCTCCTCAAACGAGGTAATTTGCGCTGCGGTGGTGCCACTGACAAAGAACTGGCCCCCATCCTGTAACCGCTCCATCAGGTTGCTCTTTGGCATGGTGTCTTTGCCCGATACAGAAGCGCCACCCACCGCATGGTTCTGGACGCTTAATTTGCGCATAGCATCAATATAGTCAGGCCACATTGGGCCATTTGAAAATCGTCCAATCCAGTATGGAGAGGCGGGAAAAACCCTCAAACGCGACTTCAGATTTCCCGTATCCGACAAGCTATCTCCAAAGATGACCAGCCGCTCAACCTGACCTTCGTTGGCCGCATCTGGAAATGCAATGGCAACGTTTACCCACTCTTTCTCTCTGAATGCCAAAATTCGCGCCACCTCATTATGGTGCTGATGAGTGCTTGTTTGAGCAGCAGCAACGCAGCCCAAACGCAAATCCTCCTCTGACGGCTGACCCTCCTGAAGCGTCAGAAAGCCGTCTTCAAGGTTACCTTGCAGTTGAATGGGTGCACCGACGCTATCCAGCGCAACCAACCACCGAGGCTTTGACACACCTTTGTTCACCGTATTGTCACTGGGTCGATGGGACTCGGCTGTCTCGCAGTGCACCAGCCACGTGTGATCGCTTGAGGTAACCTGCGGTGCCTTTTCTTTTATCTGAGCAGCGCATCCGGATAACAATGCCGCGACGAGAAAGCCAGCAGCACAGAGGAACGAGGAAGAATCCAGAGACGTGCCAGGCTCGCTGGTAGTGATCGGCATAGGCGTGCCTTGCTGCCCCGCGCGGTGTGGGCGGGTCTTAACGCCCTCCCCGCAGAGCGCGGTGGGCGCGTGACGTCTCAAAGCACTCAATGAGCGCAACCATTTTCCCATCTCAAATGTTGAGCTGGTGCCGAAACACTTGTTCACTGCGCTCGCCAGAGTATCCACCTCTTGTTGTCTCACAGCGTGATAAAAAACCCTATGATGGTGCTCATAAAGCCTCCCTATCTCACACGATTTAGTGGCCAACCACAACCGGCAGTTTCAACCTGAAGGCGCGTTTGATGATCGCCGGGATTGTATGCCGCGAACGACAAAGTGGATAAAAGCAAGCCACAGCGCGACGTAAGCCAGTGTAAACCCTGGGGGCCACCCGACATATCCCAAGATAACACCCATAACTGGCACCATCGCCAACCAATGCCCCCTGACCCAGGCGTCATGCTTCCATGAAAAGTAGATCGCACTCACAGCAGCGATACCCATGAGCAAGCTAAAAAGACCCTGCGCCCACGCTTTGCTATACATCAATCCGCCAAGCACTATCGCTGATACGCCAGACGCAGCATGTATTAAAGCGCCGATATCCCATTGGCTTTCTGTAGAACCTGCCGCTTCTTCTTCCATAACACTCAAAGCACCTATCAAAATCTTATCGGACGCCAGGCGCTATGGTGTCAGGTCACGCACATAACCTAAGACATTTGGGTAATGCACGACAGGCGTACCAGTCTCGCGCAGGCGCGCAACAGCGTCTGGTGACACCGCGCCATACAACTCCACCGTGAATACATCCAGTAATGGCGAGACAGCTTCGAGATACGCCGTGAGATCAGCATTATCCAAATGCAATACCAGCGCTTCGCTGTTCTCGTAGACCTCGGTCCACACAAAACCCAGAGAATCATTAGGGTTGGCATCAAAAGTGTGAAGCAACATGCCTGGCTCACCTGCTTCAACCTTTTCATCGACTGCGGAGGACAGCGCGACGACGTTCTCTGCCTCGCCCGGCAGGGCATGGAGCCGCGCAATCAATACAAAAGCAGACGGCCCCGCAGGCAAAGTGTCCTCAGCGTGGGCCGCAAGTGGCGCGGCACACAACAGCAACAAAATGTATAAAAAATGTCTCTCTACCATGACAACGAACCCTCAAACATCGGAAGTCAAGCTTAGACGAAACTGTCGCATCCTGCGAAGGCTCGTCAGACGCGAAGGAGGTATGCTACTAATCTGTCGAGGTGTGATCGCTGAGCACACTATTGAGTTGATCCCGTAGTACGGTAAACAAAGCATGAACGAACATACGTTTCTCGAACACATGGGCAATTTTGGTGTCATCTGCCTTGCGGTCATTCTGGCAACAGTTGTCCACTATGGGGTGCTCAAGCGCCTCAACGCCGGCGCACTATTTATAAAAAGATACCCTCGTTGGCGGCTGCTTTATGGCGTTGTAATGTCTTTGGTCGCGCACGTAGTCGAAATCGCGATTTTCGCCGGCGCTTATGGAATATCGACCGCATCACAGTTTGGTTATCTCGAGGGCAATTTTTCCAGCTCAATAGCGGACTACTTTTACTTTTCTTTCGCTGCCTTCACCACTGTCGGTTTTGGCGATATTGTTCCAGTGGGTCCTGTGAGATTGCTGGCCGGGATGGAGGCGCTGACCGGCTTTGTTCTGATCACCTGGACCGCTTCGTATCTCTACATAGAAATGACCCGAACCTGGGGCGTCGAAGATTAGCGGTTACTCGCCTTGGGGATCCTCCGCCCCAATATAGGTAAACCGCTGCACTGGCCCCGTTGGTGTATCCACCAGCTGGTTAAACATCGGCAGCGGTCTGACCCAGAGGCGGCCCTCGCCGTACTCCGGACGGTACACCACTAATAACTCCTCGCTTTCGGAGTGTTGAGCCACACCAATGACAGTGTACTCACCACCTTTGTAATGGCGGTAACGACCGGATTTGGTATCGCTCATTCTGCGATGCCACCGAAAGCGTTCAGCAAATCTCCCTGGAGCCCCTTAATAATCTCACATAGGATCATAAAATCGGCATCTGCTCGGGCCAGCGGGTCCTCGATCAATTCGTCATTGGCCTCTCGGATGGCATCGCTAAACCTCAATCGGCGAAGAGACAGATCTTTGTCGACGACCGCAGCAACCCGCGCGCCCCACTCCAGTGCCAATTTCTCCACCTGATGGCCTGAGGAGATGTGCGCCAGAACTTCTTCACTATCGAGCGGGACACCACGGACCTTTACCGAACTGCCGGCCTCGCGCTGATCAACAAAATCGGCCTCCTCGGCCAGCTCGATCGCCTCGGGTAGGCCGCCGTGCAATAGCCACTGCGTCATCACATATGCAGGCGCCTTCTGCGTTTCAGCTAATACGGCGGGCAAGCTCCCCAGGGCCTCGCGTAAATGATTGAGCACCTCTTCAGAACGCCCGGCACTGCTACTATCGATCCAGATCCAGCCAAGCTGATCCGCGATAATCGCGCGAATGGTGCTCGAGCGTGAAAAGGCCCGCGGCAGCAGATCTTGTGTGACCTCGTCGGCGACGGCCAACCGCTCACGGCGGCTGACCTTACGACCCTGCGCCTTGGCTATTTGCGCGCAACGCTCACTGGCTTCTTCGCGCACCACCGTCGCGGGTAATAGTTTTTCCTCGCGCTTGAGCCTTACCATCCAAAAGGGGCCTGCGGCGTGGACCAACGCCGAGGCCGTATCAGCCAGCGCCGGAACCCAGCCCATACTCGTGGCTTGAGCAGGCGTACATGCGGAGAAGGTGCGCGTCTGAAGACGCCGCTCCAGCTCCTCTGCATCAATGCCGAGGCGGTTAGGTAAACGGTAGGGACGAAGGGCGCGGAACCACATAGAGCAATAATCCGAAATACTTCATTATCGAGGGCCGCGAAGTGTATCGCAGTCTTAGCCAGCGAGTGGAACTTAGCCTAAAATTGGAGCATCCATTCCGGGAGCACCTCATGCGTTACTTACATACTATGATTCGCGCCGCCAATCTCGATGACACCCTCGATTTTTTCGTCGAAAAACTCGGCCTGATAGAGGCCTATCGCTACAGCAACGAAGCGGGGCGGTTTACCCTGGTTTTTCTCAGCGCTCCCGACGATCTGGAGAGCGCACAATCCCGACAGGCACCGCTGGTGGAGATCACGTACAACTGGGATCCTGACACCTACGACGGCGGCCGGAACTTCGGGCACCTTGCCTATCAAGTCGATGATATCTATGTCACTTGTCAGCAACTGCTCGATAAAGGTGTGATACTGAATCGTCCGCCTAGAGACGGCCGCATGGCATTTATCCGCTCACCCGACGGCATATCGGTTGAGCTACTGCAATCCGGTGATGCCCTGCCAATACAGGAGCCATGGGAATCGATGGCAAATATCGGCGAGTGGTAGCGCTCAGCGACGGAGGAATGCCAGCATCCAGCGTGCAATGCGACTACCTTCGTGTTCGCGCTCCTCGAGACTCGCAATGCCCTCTGCCACCCGTTCCGCCCCGATCATATCGCGGCGAAAAGTCATGATCTCGCGGGAATAGGCAGGAATAAATTCCGGGTGGCCCTGAAACGTCAGCATGTGCTGTCCTAGGGTCATGCCAGCGAACTCACAGTGATCATTACTCGCAATCTGTGTTGCTCCCGGGGGCATCGTCATCACCTGATCCTGGTGTGAGGCGAGCAAGCAAAATTGCTCCCCATCAGCCAAATCAAAGCCCTCTCGATCAACTGTGTAGCAATGCACACCGACACCCCAGCCCTTGGGAGATTTGGCCACCACTCCACCGAGAGCTTGCGCAACCAGCTGATGACCAAAACAGATACCAATGACTTTGCGCCGCGCGGCGTGACACTCACGCACGAAGTCTTCAAGCGCCCGAATCCATGCCTTATCATCGTAGACGCTACTTTTGCTTCCGGTAATTAAGAACCCGTCGGCAGCTTCAACGCTGTGCGGCAGCTCTCCCACTTCGACATTCCAAGTGGTGAATGTGAGTGCATCGTCCTCAGCAGACAACAGCCGCGTAAACATATCCGGGTACTCACCGTAGGTCGACACCCACTCACTCCTCACGGAATCGGTGCGTAAGATACCAATGTGCATAGGTTTCACTTTGAATCACGACTGGGGTCACCGAGCTTAGCCGACTCGATAGGCTTTTTGCGAGAGGCAACTGCCGGAGATCGATAATCAGCGACACATATTGCCGACCTCTGCCCAGCATCCGTCCTTCATCACCTGCAGAGCGGCGCTGCTGATTTGGGCAGAATCGGCTTGGGATCAGTGCTCATGGGGTTTTACTCGCTGCTGGACCTCACGTCGCCGCCTTAGGTGAAGGACTGCCTTTCGATCCATGCCTACCGAGACAGCAATTACTCGGTCGATGTCAGCGGTCCTGACCGCGAATCAGTTCGGTTCGGGTAAACTAGGCTAAGAGAGGGGGGTCGCGTTGATAGGCACAAATATTTTTTGTCGTCATTACTTTGTTAAATGGCTCGCAGTATTCGCGGTGGCAACGAGCCCATTTGAGTGTTCTCACGCTGAGAACGCCTCCTATCTGGGCAATGCTGGATGCGCCGGGTGCCACCAAGCTGCCACAAATAATTGGACGGGTTCGCACCACGATCTCGCCATGCAAGTCGCGACCCCCGAAACCGTCCTGGGGAACTTTGACAACGCGACTTTCGAGTATAGCGGGACCATCACAACCTTCTCCCGGCGCGACGATGCGTTTTTCGTGACCACCGATAATGCACAAGGTGACATGGAAACCTTTCCAGTGTCCTATGTGTTCGGCGTGGAACCGCTACAACAGGTACTGTTACCGCTATCAGGCGGCAGGTTACAAGCTTTAACAATTGCTTGGGATTCACGCCCCGCCAAAGAAGGCGGCCAAAGGTGGTATCACCTCTACCCTGACGAGCAAATTGCTGCGGGGGACCCGCTGCATTGGACTGGAGGCTACTTCAACTGGAATACGAGCTGCGCCGAGTGCCACAGTACCGATATCAAAAAAAATTACGACGCCGAAACAGACCGCTTCTCAACACAATACGCGCAGATCGACGTCGGTTGCGAAGCTTGTCACGGACCCGGTAGCAGGCACCAGCAGTTAGCCGCGAAGGGGTCGCTCACACCCACTCAAACTGGATTCGACATGAGCCTGTCCGCCCGGGGCGAGTGGCATTGGCTCGAGGGTGCGAGCATCGCTGAGCGGACTGAGCCGCTTACCGATACAACGCAAATCGATACCTGCGGTCGTTGTCATGCCCGACGCGGCACGCTGGGGGAATACCACCCGGGCAAGCCCCTTCTGGATACCCACCGGCTGGCCCTGATCGAAGATCCGCTTTACTGGCCGGATGGCCAGATACGCGATGAAGTCTATGTCTACGGCTCGTTTATTCAGAGCAAAATGCATCAAGCGGGTGTGGTATGCACAAACTGCCACGATCCGCACAGCAATCAACTCATCGCCGACGGTAATGCTGTGTGCGGGCAGTGTCACCTACCATCTCGCTACGACAGCCCTGAGCATCATCGGCATACTTCCGGCGGATCCGGCAGTGCCTGTGTCGACTGCCATATGCCCAGCCAGATTTATATGGGTGTCGACGATCGGCGCGACCACAGCATGCGTATCCCGCGGCCAGACCTGTCACTGAGCACAGGCAGCCCCAATGCCTGCAATCAGTGTCATACCGACCAAAGTGCTGACTGGGCTTATTCCGCTCTGATGGACTGGGGTATCCGATTCACCGATCGGCGCAATCATCCTGGGCGCGCATTTCATGCCGCAGACCAGGGAGATATCCGGGCCACACCAGCGTTGATTGCGACAGCCAACAATAATGACGCTACCGGCATACTGCGCGCCTCGGCGATCGCACACCTCGGCAGGTTGGCTCCGAACCGACTGATGCCCTCGCTACCCCTCTGGCTAGACAGCAGTGACCCCCTCATTAGGCTAGCCGCCATCGAAGCAACGGGGCCACTGCCCATCACACAACGCGAGAGATTACTTCTGCCTCTGGCCAAAGACCCGGTACTGGCGAACCGTATGCTCGTAGCAGAACGTTTAGCGGAGCTGCCCATTAAGCCCCAAACGCCTGCGGAGGAAACCCTAAATGTCTTATTTGACGAATATATTGGCGTTCAGTCCCAGCATTTGGATATGCCATCGGTACTCACGCAGCTGGGTGGATTTCAACTAGCACGTGGCGACGTCACAGCCGCTAAAGACAGGCTTCTCAGCGCGCTCAAGAAAAATCCACAGGCCACAGTATCGCGCATCAATCTGGCCGACTTGCATCGTACGCTCGGTGATGATGCAGCAGCAAAAGTGTTATTGGATGAAGGTATTGCACTCAACGCAAACGATGCCGGCCTATGGTTTTCTCTTGGGCTTTTAGAAGTGCGGCTGGGTAATCATGATGCAGCGCTCGTTGCGCTAAAAAAAGCGGCGGCGCTAGAAGTGACGCCCGGTTATTACCATTACGTGCTTGCCGTCGCGCTGAATGATCAAGGCCAGGCCAAAGAGGCACTTGAGACCCTGACCTACACGCAACGACAGGCACCGGGCCAGCCCAACGTGCTGGCAGCGCTAGCGCAATACAGTCTTTTAGCAGGTGATCAGGCTGCTGCTACGCGCTATCAGGCTGAACTAAACGCGATGCTGAAGGCCGCTGGCTGGCAATAAGCTCCAGTGGTCTGCCCTTAGGAGTCTACCGGCGCGGCCTCTGATTTTACCAGTCTCAGACTGACGGTCACGGGCACTACACGACTGATCGCCAGCAACCCTGCCACCTCCTGAAGCGCCGCCACACCCGGCTCTAGTCCGAATTCTGCTGCGTGTATCAAAATAGGCTCCGATGTCGAAACGCCCAGGCCGTCTTTCATCGGCGTCACCTGCAATGTTGCCGACTTGGTCACCGATGTGCCATGAAGATCGATGTTGATATCAGTCGTGATTTCGCCGCCATATCCGGAAGCAGCTAGCGTCAGGGCTTCAGGATCCAGTTTTGCGGTGATACTGGCCTGCGGATACACCCCAACCTCAAACAACATCTCCTTCATACGCTGATTGCGGATACCGATCATGGTTTCCACGGAGTCGAGTGAGACACGAATATCGACCTGCCCATCCTGAGATACCGCGCCGCTAACGCGTTCAAAGTGACTAATCTCACCGACCGTATTTTGTTTGATCGATACAAACTGAACGCGAGAGTCCGCCGCCACCTCCCAGTTCGCCCAGGAGGGCGTCGTTACCAGCAAGATACCCAACCCGAGCCATGCCAATCGATTCATCATGATGCTTCTCCTTTCCTTGGTAGTTGCCGCTGGGCTAACTGGCGATATCCGCGAGGTCGCCTTTCCGCTCGAGCCAATGCTTGCGGTCACCGGCTCGCTTTTTAGCGAGTAGCAGGTCAAAGGTACTATCGGTGTCCGCCCCTTCGTCGAGCAACAGCTGCACCAATCGACGAGTGTCCGGATCCATCGTTGTCTCCCTTAACTGGGGAGGATTCATCTCTCCCAATCCTTTAAAACGCTGCACCGACGGCTTTGCCCGCTTGTTCTCAGCGGCTAGACGATCGAGGATGCCATTTTTCTCGGATTCATCCAGCGCGTAATACACCTCTTTGCCGACATCGATGCGATACAGCGGCGGCATAGCCACGAAGACATGCCCCGCCCGCACGAGGGGACGAAAATGCCGCAGAAACAGCGCGCAAATCAGCGTGGCAATATGTAGGCCGTCAGAATCGGCGTCGGCGAGAATGCAAACCTTATGATAGCGAAGCTGATTGAGATCAGCACTTCCCGGCTCAATGCCCAGTGCAACAGAAATATTATTGACCTCCTGAGAGGCAAGAATTTCGCTAACGTCGACTTCCCAGGTATTCAGAATCTTGCCTCGCAGGGGCAGAATTGCTTGATATTCACGGTCTCGAGCTTGTTTGGCCGACCCTCCGGCAGAATCTCCCTCTACCAGAAATAACTCACCGCGCTCCGGGTCCTCCGAAGTGCAATCTGCCAACTTGCCCGGCAGCGCCGGTCCCGATGAGACCTTTTTACGGACCACTTTTTTCGCAGAGCGAAGCCTGCTCTGGGCGCGCTCAATGCAGATTTCTGCTAAGCGTTCAGCATCAGAGGTATGCTGATTGAGCCATAAACCAAACGCGTCTTTTGTCACCCCGGCGACAAAGCCCGCCGCCTCCCTTGAAGACAGCCGCTCCTTGGTCTGACCCGAGAACTGTGGATCCTGCAGCTTTGATGACAGCACGAAACAGCAACGGTCCCACACATCTTCGGCCGTTAACTTGACGCCCCGGGGGAGTAGATTACGTAACTCACAAAATTCTCGCATGGCCTCAAGCAGGCCCGATCGCAAACCATTGACGTGAGTGCCACCCTGTGGCGTGGGAATCAAATTAACATAGGACTCTGCAACCACGTCGCCACCCTCGGGTAGCCATTGAATCGCCCACCCCACAGCAGCGGTGTCGCCCTCAAAGTGGGAGGTGAAAGGCGTTTCGGGAATGACCGGGAAATCAATGGTTGCATCGGCGAGATAATCGGAAATACCGTCTTCGTAATACCACTCGGTTTTTTCTTTCTTCTTTTCGTCGGTGAGGGTGACGCGTAATCCGGGGCACAATACGGCTTTGGCGCGCAGCGCGTGGCTTAATTTGGACATCGAGAAGTTGGCGGAGTCAAAGTAGCGGGCGTCTGGTTTGAAACGGATACCGGTCCCTGTATTCCGTTTTCCACAGGTGCCGGTAACACCCAAATCAGTCAGTTTCTCACCACCAGAAAACGCCATGGTGTGTACCTCGCCTCCCCGACGGATAGTGACATCGAGTCGCTCGGATAGCGCATTGACAACCGAAACACCCACACCATGCAGCCCACCGCTGAACTGATAGCTTTTATCAGAGAACTTACCGCCAGCATGAAGTGTCGACAGAATCACTTCGACACCCGGTAATTTCTGTTCAGGGTGCAGATCAACAGGCATGCCGCGGCCGTCGTCGACAACGCTCACAGCACCGTCACTGTGCAACGTCACATCGATCTGGCTACAAAACCCCGCGAGCGCCTCATCAACCGAGTTATCAACGACCTCCTGAGCCAAGTGATTAGGTCGGGTCGTGTCGGTATACATCCCGGGTCGCTTACGAACCGGCTCGAGGCCAGTGAGAACCTCTATCGCGTCAGCGTTGTATTGCGTCATATATCAGTACACTTCATACCTGTCATTGGGAGTTGCGAGATTGCTCGCTAGTCAGGGCATCAGGGCGCGGAGGGCTCCCTGATCCATCTGTCTATCAAGCATAACCTGTAGACAGGCGATCTACCGGGAACGACTCATCAATAACCCGCAGTATCTGCGTCTCAAGACGCCCATCTTCATACATTTCCAATAAACGGCACCCGGGCGGCTGATCATCGACCTGAAACTGCTGTGAACCCGGCGCAAATTGGACACAGGTGGAGGGTACGGTATAACAGCGCACGCCAGCATGCACCTGCGCAGCATCCTGATGAACATGGCCAGAGATCACGATCGCCCTCTCCCTGAGCGGCGCCAAAATAGCGAGCGCCTCCGCCCCATTTCTCACCACCTGATCATCCAGCCATCGGCATCCTACTGGAGCCAAAGGATGGTGGGTCGCCACCAATAGGGGCCGCTGCGTAGATCGACTGCGGGCTACAGCTGCCCTTAGAAAAATCAACTCGGCTTCGGCAAGGCAGCCCGCCACGTCACCCAGTCGCTGAGTATTAAGCATCAAAATATCCCAGTGGGGAAAGCGGATATGTCGCTTAAAGTGTTCATCAAAAATGGTATTTTCCCGCGAAGCTGCATCGTGATTGCCAGGCAGCCAAAAACTGGGAACGCCCAGTGTCGCCAATCTTTCGCGGAGTCGGGTGTACGCCGATTCTGCCTCGTCTCCGGCCAAATCCCCCGTAAGAAGTAACGCATCGATGGCCGGCTGCTGGCCTATCAACCGGCAGACTGCAGCGAATGATTGGTCAGTATCAATACCTACCAGTTTACCGCCCGGATCTTTCATCAGGTGCGTATCAGACAGCTGTATAAGGCGGCTCACGGGCGCCGTGCTGAGGGTGGCCTCGCCACTGAGATCTGTCATGGGTGCCGGTTGTCGGGGTTTGACAGCGTCGTTTCTAGAGACCGGCCAAAGCTGAGACAAAACTCCAACAGCTCAGCGGCAAACCGATTTTGTTGAAACTTCTCATCCTGTTGCAACATCAGGGGATTGGGGTACCGGTAACGGGCCTCAAATCGCCGCGAAGTGCTGCAGTGAACAACCTCTGCCATGCGCGCATCATGATACAGACGCAAGTCAAAATGACTGCTCTTGGGTAATCCCGGAGTGGCACCCTGGTACCGTAAGCGCATATCAGTCGTGTAACGGTCACGTGCCATTACCTCCAGCACCACGGAAACATCACCCGCCGCAAAAACGCACTCGCTCCGCTGCTCATATGCGGGGAATAAACGCATCAGGCGGTGATAGTTGGCCTCACACTGCGCATGTAGATCGGAAAGATCTATCTGATATCCCCGACGACTCCGCCGGCGAGCACTCATTTTTTCCACTTTGTTCACCATAGGCCAAAGTGTAGCAAGCGCCGACCCCACGCGAACAACCAAAAAGTTGTGGTGTTTCTCCGGCAAAACGGGTTATCAGAGTGGTAAACTGTCGGCCCATATTTGACCGAGATTCATGGCTTCATGCAAAACGCGCCTCCACTACCTTACTCCCCGTCCATTTGGCTGATCATGGCATTGTGCAGCGCGCTGAGTGCGCCGACCTTAGCCGACACATTGGTCGATATTTATGAACTGGCTTTGGAAAACGACGCGCTGCTTAAATCCCGAGTGGCGCAATACAGGGCGGATCTTGAGCTTGAAAAGCTCGCTTTGGCGCCGCTTTTACCTCAGGCGCGGGCGGGATACACCATCACCGACTCAGAGGCTGAAACCACTTCTCCCAACGTTTACATCAATCCAGAAACCGGCGCCCTTGACACGATTGACGTCACCTCTGTCAGAAATACTGATACCGATGGTTATGATGTCAGTCTGTCTCAGACGCTTTTCGATTTGTCGGCTTGGTTTGGCTGGCAAGCAGGGAAGGAAACGTCTCTTCAGGCTGAAGCGACGTTGTCAGCTGCGCAGCAGGATTTAATCGTTCGAGTTGTGCAATCCTATTTTGGGGTCCTACGCGCACAGGACAACCTCCGGGCATCTCAAGCGCAAGAACGTGCTTTCGAGCGACAATTGGAACAAACAAGGCAGCGCTTTGAGGTAGGCCTCATTGCAATTACCGATGTTTATGAGGCTGAAGCAGCGCGAGATAACTCACAGGTGACACGCATTGTCGACGAAAATAATGTCGCAGTAGCAAAAGAAAACTTGTCGGTGCTCACAGGACAAACGCCCGGTACGCTTTATGTCCTCGGAGAAGAGTTTGATCCCCAACCACCAGAACCCGCTGATCGCAGCGAGTGGGTAGACTTTGCGCTTGAGAATAACAACCAGCTTGCCGCAGCCCGATTCGGCGAAGAGGCAGCGCGACAGAATGCAACGTCTTTCAAGATGGGGCATGCCCCGAGGGTGACGGCGACCTACCGTTACCAGGACACCGAAACCACGGGCAGCATAAGGCAGAACCCTGAAAGTTTATTTAATTTTGACCCGGACTCAGATCAAACAAATGAGACCTGGCAGATTCGTTTCGACGTGCCCATTTTCGTTGGTGGTGCTACCAGCGCCAATCGGCGCAGAGCGGCCGAGCAATTCAATGCTGCACGGGAAACACGGATCAATCTTACCCGGACTACCGTGACACAAGCCCGCTCTCTCCATATGACAGTCATGTCCGACGTATCAAGAGTAATGGCGCGCAAACAATCTATCGTATCCAGTCAAAGTGCAGTCGATGCCACTCAGGCGGGATACGAAGTGGGAACAAGAAATATTGTCGACGTCCTCAATGCGCAAAATGAACTCTTCGCTGCACAACGGGACTATGCAAACAGCCGTTATGACTTTGTCATCAATTCACTCCGTCTGAAAGAAGTCGCCGGCACACTTTCTCCAGAGGACATCGCCAGACTTGAGGGTTTTTTGCTGGCGCCCCCCGCAGCAACCGCGTCGGGCAGCGAATAATCTCGCAACGGTCATTGACCCGTTCCGCCAAAATCAGTCGCGCTGACATGCGAGGACTGAACAGCGCTGAGTGGGCGCTTGCTCTCTGGACCTCATTAGTAGCCGTGGGACCCTATCGGACCGAAGCTCGAAATATTGACTCGGAAATCAGTTACTAATGCCCCAGCCGCCCCATGATGATGTCAGAGGCTTCCTGCCTGACGGGGAGGGCCTCCGACTCTATGAGTGGGCGCTGGAAACGGCAGTCATGGGACCGATACTGGAGATTGGCAGTTATTGCGGCCGATCGACTATCTGGCTGGCTCAGGCCGCAAAAGAAAAACAAAGCCTCGTCTTTGCCGTTGATCATCATCGCGGCTCAGAGGAGCACCAACCAGGAGAAAGCCATCACGACACTGAACTCGTCGACGCTAAAGGAGATGTGGATACCCTAACAATGTTTCGGCGCAATATTCGGCTGGCCGGTCTGGAAAATGAAGTCATCCCCGTTGTCACTGACAGCACGCGGTTTGCCCGCTCCTGGTCGGGCCAGCTGGGCATGGTATTCATCGACGGCGGCCACAGTCTCTCCGCAGCATTGGCAGACTTTCGCGTCTGGGCGCCAAGGGTGCTGCCCGGGGGGATTCTCGCCATCCACGATGTATTCCCGGATCCGTCAGAAGGCGGCCAAGCCCCCTTCACGATTTGGCGTTTAGCGCAGCAGTCGGGTTTATTCGAATCGCTAGAGGGCATCGGTAGCCTGAGAGGTCTCAGGAGAATCGCTACCTAAGAGCTGTTAACCGACGATAATGACCTATTCGTTCGCTACTCGTCGTCTTCCAGAGCAGAGCCT
Organism: Luminiphilus sp.; assembly: GCA_016779445.1. Taxonomy (GTDB): domain Bacteria; phylum Pseudomonadota; class Gammaproteobacteria; order Pseudomonadales; family Halieaceae; genus Luminiphilus. The sequence continues at coordinate 23,256 of JADHNP010000001.1, forward strand.
AAAAACAAATCGCTTCCGGCGGTGTGGCCAGTAAGCGCATCGATCGCCAGCAAGACTGCGCCCGCAGTCCAGGTGGGTTTTTCCAGAGGCCAAAGCACCGATTCCTCAAACTGGTACCCGGTCCACCACGCCCCATCGGCATCGCGCCACTGCACTAACCAGCTGAACAGCTCCACAGCCTGCTCACGGCGCCCCGCCGCCAGCAGCGCCAATACCAGCTCGCAGGATTCTGCCACCGTTGCCCAAGGCTGATGATTCTCACAACGACAACCAATCCCTGGCTCCACAAACTCATGCCATCGCTGATCCAACCGCTTCTGAGCTGCGGGGCCCCTGACCACGCCCGCCAAAATCGGATAAAACCAGTCCATCGCATAACGCGACTTGGACTCCCAGGTGCGGTCAAACCGGTCGGGACGCTCTCGTAGTGCTTGACCTAAGCGCGCTCTGGCGTCTCGCCATCCTGATGGAGGCGCCGCCAAGTAGTCCTCGATGAGAATGCCACACTCCAAGGATTTATAGATGGAGCTGCACCCCGTCATCAGCGCATCACCCAAGGGGGCACCAGTCGGATCTATCGCCCAATCGATTTCTCCGTCGGGACCCTGATAGCGCAGCACAAAATCCAACGCCCTGACCACAGTAGGAAAGAGACGCTCAAGAAACTGTTGATCTTGGGTAATCTGAAAATGATGCCAAACCCCGGTCGCCACATAGGCCACATAATTGGTTTCGCGACGCTGCACAGAGGGATCCGGACAGCCGTCGCGATAACAGGCCCACCAGCTGCCATCTTCCAGCTGAGTTTGTGCCAGCCAGGTGTAGGCACGCTCTGCGGCATGAACCGCTCCAGCAACACTCAAACCCATTGCGGCCTCAGTGTGATCCCATGGATCGGTGTGCCCTCCGTCAAACCAGGGTATTTCTCCCGAAACACGCTGGCTGGCGAGCAAAAACTCGACCGTCGGGCGGAGCCACTGCGCGGGGAAAGCCCGCAAACCGGAAAAAGGCGCGTTCATTGGCGCTCGCCCCCACTCTCTGGCTTGGAGAAATACATCACCACACTCTTCCCCATAAGTGGATTTAACACTGCATCCACCACGCGCGTGAGCCATGGGCGCCGCATTAAGTCCCACACCAGTAATTTGTGATACATCCTCAGTATCCAAGGCTCATGATCTCGGCGCCAATAAATGCACTTAAGCCACCAGTAAGGGACATGCAGCGCATGGGCGCTACCGCGGCCACGGTACAAAAAACCATAGCGCTGCACTTCCCGACGCAAATGGGTCGCATCGAATATCCGGATGTGGCCCCCCGGGCTTGTGCGGTATCCCTCGCTTAATTGCCAGCATACCCACTCTGGCCACTGTCGCGGGACGCTAATGCAGAGACGACCCCCGGGTTTCAAAACACGCATTGCTTCCTTCAGGACCTGAAGATAATCGGGGATATGCTCGAGAATCTCGCTGGCAATCACCACATCGACCCGCTCATCGGCGATCGGTAAGCGTGTGGCATCACCTGCGCCAAAGCCTATTTCCCCCAAGGGAGCATGGGCTTGCATATCAGCAATACGACTGGCCGCAGTGGCAAGATCCTGCTCAGAAAGATCGAGCCCAAGCGCATACACCCCCGAATAGGCGTAAGCCGCAAGGGAATGACGACCTTCTCCGCAACCGATATCCAGACACAACTGCCCAGGCATCAACGCCAACCTGTTAAAATCTATGGTCAGCATCGATCAATGCTGGCGCGATATAAGCGGACCATCTGCCGAGCGCAGATAGACCAACAAAAGTGGGTTTTTGCGCGCGCCAAACCTCGATTGCCAAGATCCCTCGCCGCCTCAGGGCAGGAAAGTACTTTGTGTAAAGCGCTTGCCAGCGCTGCGCTGTCTCCGGCAGGCACCAGTAAACCGCCGCTGGACACCACTTCTGATAACGCGCCGCCGTCACTCGACACCAAAGGAATACCCGCGGCCATGGCTTCCACCGCAGGCAAGCCAAAACCTTCGTAAAGTGAGGGCACTACCGCAACCGCACTCTCGGCATAAAGCCGGTTGATATCTTCATGCGTGGCGTTACTCACAAAGCGAATGCGTTCCGCAAGGCCGAGCCGGTTAATCAGACTTTCTGTCGCACCGCCTGGCTTTGGTCTGGCAATCAGCACCAGGCGGAGGTCCGGCCACGTTGCGCACAATGAAGAGAAAGCATGAAGCAACACAGATAGCCCCTTCAGTGGCGCGTCGGCTGATGCCGTCGCAATAATCTGATTCGGATTCCGCGCTACTGCGGGCAATGGTCGAAACAGTGCTGTATCGACGCCATTGGGCACAATGCTGATGGCGCTGGGCGGCACGCCAAAATCGGTGGCGATATCGATTGCCGAAGCGGCAGATACGGTCGCAATATGATTCAACCGCGATGCCACGCGCTTTTGCATCCCTAAAAAAGAATGCCAGCGACGAATCAGCAGCCGCCGCCACCAGATCGGCTCCCCTGCCAGCGCGACGCGTAAATCCCGCGTAATGGGATGGTGGACCGTCGTCACAACAGGCAAGCCCGCCTTTTGCAGGTCAAGAACCCCCGGCGCCAGCGTTTGATTGTCGTGAATCACATCAAAGTGATTCGCATTTTCCAATAGCCAATCGCGCGCTCTTTCTCCAAAGGCCCAGGGTTCGGCAAATCCACCGGATAGCTTGCTCAGCCATTCTTTTCTGCCCAGCCTGTTCCGGAGTTCTTGAGGGCCGACCGACCAGAGATCCCGCGAATACAAGTCCAAACTGGGTAGCTTGACCAGTTCCACACCCTCAACCAGATGAGGATAGGGCGGCCCCGAAACCACCGTTACATGATGACCCAAAGCCTGTAACGCCCGACTAAGGTAGCGGAGATACACGCCCTGCCCACCCGAGAAAGGGGCAGAGCGATACCCCAAAAGGGCAATGCGCAGCGGCCGATCAGGCGCCTCAACAGTAGCGCCCGGGGTAACATCGGCCGAGGGAAAGGGTGCGTTGATACAAAACTCCGGGGAAAAAGCGAGTTATGGCAGTGATTGTGCCATATTTTCACTGCAAGGATGGGCTACCTGATACCGACGCAATTGTACCCTCGGGTCGCCAACCCCGCCATCGAAGGATAAACTGGACCTCCTCACAGTAAGTGGTTCGATACTGCCGTGCAGACTCATTACAAGGGCATTATCCTCGCGGGCGGATCAGGGACCCGCTTGCACCCGCTGACGACGACGGTGAGCAAGCAGTTGATGCCCGTCTTTGATAAACCCATGATTTATTACCCCCTCGCCACGCTGATGCAATCGGGCATCAAAGATGTGCTGATTATTACCACTCCGCGAGATCAACTTGCCTATGCCGACCTTCTCGGGGATGGCAGCCAGTGGGGGATTAACATTCAATACACCCTGCAACCAAGCCCCGATGGGCTGGCACAGGCATTCTTGCTGGGAGAGGCGTTTATTGGCAGCAATCCGGTCTGTCTTATCCTCGGGGACAATATTTTTTACGGCTCCGGTCTGACCACCAAGCTGCACCGAGCGACACAGCGCGCCGACGGTGCCTCAGTGTTTGCCTATTATGTTAAAGACCCAGAGCGCTATGGCGTTGTGGAGTTCAACCATGAAGGCCGCGCCGTGGGGATAGAGGAAAAACCGGCTCACCCACGGTCCCACTACGCCGTCACGGGCCTGTACTTTTACGACAATACGGTAGTGAATGTCGCCAAAAATATAACGCCTTCGGCTCGCGGTGAGCTCGAGATTACTGACGTCAACCAACACTATCTGGCACACGATAACCTTCAGGTGGAGGTAATGGCTCAGGGAACCGCTTGGCTCGACACGGGTACCCACCAGTCTTTACTGGATGCCGGCAACTTCATACGGGTCATTGAGGAGCGGCAAGGCCTCAAAGTCGCCTGCCTCGAGGAGATCGCCTACCGTTTGGGATACATCAGCGCTGACCAGGTCTTGGCGTTGGCAGCTCCCTTGTTAAAAAGCGGTTACGGCGCCTATCTCGAGAACATGATCAGCAACGACGGGCCGTTTTTTGATGCAGATTGAAGGCACTTCCGTCGCAGGCGCCTGTCTCATCAAGCCCACCGTACACGGTGACGCACGCGGGTTTTTCCTTGAAACCTGGCATGCAAGCCGCTACGCCGAGGCAGGGATTGATCTGCCCTTTGTGCAGGACAACCACAGCCACTCCGCTCAAGGTATTTTGCGCGGTCTGCATCTGCAGACAGAAAAACCCCAGGGTAAATTGGTCAGAGTCACCTCCGGGGCGGTATTTGATGTGGTCGTAGACTGCCGCGCCGCCTCCCCGACCTGTGGCCAATGGCATGGCGTCATGCTGACCGAGGAGGGACAGGAACAGCTTTGGGTGCCCCCAGGCTGCGCCCACGGTTTTCTGGTAGTGACGCCTTCGGCCGACTTTATCTACAAGTGCACCGACTACTATCACCCGCAAAGTGAGCTGTCGCTAGCATGGGACGACCCCACGGTGGGCGTCCAGTGGCCATTAGCGCCTGACCACGCCCCCATACTCTCGGACAAGGATCGCAACGGCCTTCCCTGGGACGCGATCCCGCTTTACCCCGACTTGAGTTGAGACCCCAGAGGTCTGGCTGTCTCAAGGTGGTAACGCTATGAGGAGAGGCCCATGCCGGGTTCCACACGTCAGGTATAGAAAGACGTGAGATCCCGCTTGATCTCGCCACAGGGGATCACTGAAGTAAAGGACGCCACCACGCCTCGTTGTTTAAATACCAGTCTATGGTCTTGGCTAGCCCTGTCTCAAAAGTCTCTCGCGGTGTGAACCCCAGTTCACGTTCAATCTTAGTGGCGTCAATGGCGTAGCGCCAATCGTGGCCAGCGCGATCAGTAACAAACTTAATCAGAGACGCCGCACTCTCACCCTGCACCTGGGGTGCCTTTGGAAAACGGATCGCGAGTGCTTCGTTTGCCGCGAAGCGCTCATCCATCACCTGACAGAGTAGCCTGACAATATCGAGATTGGCCCATTCGTTGTGGCCACCGATGTTGTAGACCTCTCCCGATGTGCCAGATTCGAGAATGCGAGCAATCCCACGAGCGTGATCCTCTACATAAAGCCAGTCCCGAATATTGCTGCCGTCTCCATAAACAGGCAGTTGCCCGCCATCGAGAATACGCGTCAGGCACAGAGGAATCAGCTTTTCCGGAAAATGGTACGGGCCATAGTTGTTGGAGCAGTTACTGGTCGTAACTTGTAACCCGTAGGTGTGGTGGTAGGCGCGCACCAGATGATCACTGCCCGCCTTGCTCGCGGAATAAGGCGAATTCGGCTCGTACCGCGTGGTTTCTGTGAAGGACGGATCGCCCGCAGCGAGAGAGCCATACACTTCGTCGGTAGAAACATGGTGAAAGCGATGCTCGACGCCAGACCCCGATAACCAGGCGCGCCGCGCAGCAGATAGGAGTGTATGAGTGCCCTCCAGATTAGTACGAATGAACGCATCGGGCCCGGTAATTGATCGGTCGACGTGGCTCTCAGCCGCAAAATGCACCACGGCACTGACCTGATGCTTGGACATTACGCGATCTACCAGGGGCGCGTCGCAGATGTTGCCCTCTACGAAATGAATGCGCCCCGTCTGCTCCAGCGGCGCAAGACTGGTGCGATTCCCCGCGTAGGTGAGGGCATCCAACACCACCAGGGAATCCTGGGGGTGTGCCTCGGCCCAGTGATAAACAAAGTTCACGCCGATAAAGCCCGCGCCACCCGTTACCAACAAAGACTGCGTCACTACGTCATACCTCCCTGCTCGGCGAGAGACCCTAGCATGTCCCTGAGAGCCGCGCGCCACGGGCGCTGCACCAAACCCAATATCTCGGCGGTTTGACTGGCATCCAATACGCTGTAAGCGGGTCGTTTCGCTTTGGTAGGAAAGGCCTCAGTCGATATCGGCTCCACACTAACGGGGGTAGTCAGCAATCCCAGCGATAGGGCTTCGTCACGAATGCCACAGGCAAAGTCATACCATGTGATCGCGCCGGCGTCAGACCAGTGGAAGGTGCCGTGGGCCTTGGGATGCAGTGCCAATGACCAACAAATCTCAGCCAGCCCGCGGGCCAGAGTCGGCGCGCCGGTTTGGTCATTCACGACACGCACCACCGGACGTTCTCGCATGAGCCGCAGCATCGTCAGCACAAAGTTTCGACCGGACGCCGCATAGACCCAACTCGTGCGCACAATCACGTGATTGGCACCACTGGCCTCGACCGCCTGATCGCCCTGCCATTTGCTCTCACCGTACACGCCGAGGGGCGCGGTCAACGCATCCGGTGAGTAGGGCGCATCCGCCTGGCCGTCAAAAACAAAATCGGTCGACACATGTACGAGGCGAATGCTGCGTTGCGCACAGGCCGTCGCCAGATACTCGGGGCCATGGGCATTGATGGAAAATGCGCGATCGGGGACATCTTCCGCATCATCGACCGCGGTGTACGCAGCAGCATTGATCACCAGCTGGGGGTCAAGCTGATCCAGGCATTGCTGCACGACAGTGCGATCAGTGATGTCGCACTCGTCCCGGGTAAGCCCCGTCACCGACAGGTTCTTGGGAGAACAGGCCATCAGTGCGCGCCCAAGCTGGCCGCCAGCCCCTAGGACCAGCGCGCGCTCGGATCTCACAAGCGGGCCTCCAGCCACGTTAGGTACCGCGCCATGACCTCTTCTGACTCGGGTTCGTGGAAAATTTCATGATAAAGCCCGGGCCAAAAATCGAGGGACTTGTCGGCACTAGCCAGTGACTCGAAAAAGGCCGTTGAGCCCTCAGGGCCCGCCATCACGTCTGCTTCACCGTGGGCAATATAAACCGGTAGCGTGATCTCCCCTGCTCGGCTGATGGCCACTTCCATCGCATCAAGAATCTCGAGTCCCAGAGAAGTTGTGATCTTGCCGTTATAGACGAGCGGGTCTGCGATGTAGTCCGCAACAACGGCGGGATCTCTGCTGACCTCCGTGGCATTGAGCGCCAGCATGCCCATCTTGGGAAACACGTAACGCAGTAGTCGCCCTATCCACATCACCGGTACCGACACGGGATCAACCGCCGTGAACGCCGGGCCCGAAAACATCGCGCCATGATAGGACTTCTGGGATACCAGTAACGCATGGGCACCAATTAACCCCCCCATGCTGTGCCCCAACAAAAATACCGGCTTATCGGGATACCACTCCTTGATGCGCTCGCGCAGCGCCGTCAGCGGCTCGAGATAATCTGAAAATCGGCGAACATGGGCCCTCACTCCGGGGGAAGCGCCGTGCCCAATATGATCAGGGCCCACCACGGCGATTCCGGCACTGTTAAAGTGCGCCGCCAAGCGATGATAGCGACCCGTGTGCTCCGCCAGGCCATGCACCAGCAACACACAGGCTTTTGCATCCGCCACCGGCCAATGTCGGTACTGAATACCGCTGGTGAGACTTTCCATCTGCACTATTCCTTTGTCATAAGGGTGCTCAACGAGACATTCACGATCGCTTTGAACCCCGGCGGCCCTTTAACCATCGCCTCCGACTTGCCAACACCACCGAGGGCATCCTGTCGCAATGACCGGCCAACGCGGTATGAGCTTAGTTGACGACGGGCGCCAGCCAGTCCGCATATTCGGGCTGACCAGCGCGCACTGATTCCAAGTAAATCCTCTGCAGGGTTTCAGTCACCGGCCCGCGTGTGCCACTCCCTATCCTGCGGTGATCAACCTCACGAATCGGCACCACTTCTGCTGCAGTGCCGGTAAAAAATGCCTCATCTGCCACATACACCTCATCACGCGTAATCCGTTTTTCTTTCACCGTGAGCCCCTGATCGGCCGCAATGCGGAAAATACTGTCCCTCGTAATGCCCTCAAGACAAGAGGTCAGTTCCGGTGTGTACAGCACATTGTCGCGAACCAGGAAAACGTTTTCGCCGCTACCCTCGGCCACATAACCTTCGTTATCGAGAAGCAACGCTTCCTCAAACCCAGCATCCATGGCCTCCCGCAGGGCAAGAATGGAATTGATGTAATTGCCATTGGCTTTAGCCTTGCACATGGTGATGTTGACGTGATGACGGGTATAGCTCGAAGTGGCAACGCGAATACCGCGGTCTCTCGCTTCAGGGTCCATGTAAGACGGCCAGGGCCATGACGCCACCATGACATGGGTTTTCAAATTATCAGCACGTAACCCCATCCCCTCAGAACCAAGAAAACACATAGGTCGGATATACGCTTCATCGAGCCCATTTTCGCGAACGACCGCGCGCTGTGCGGCATTCAAAATCTCCTTATCGAAAGGCATATCCATTCTCAGAATATGGGCAGACCGGAAAAGGCGGTCGGTATGATCCTCAAGCCGGAAAATGCAGGGGCCATCGGGTGTCTGATAAGCACGAACTCCCTCAAAAACGCCAAGACCATAATGAAACGTGTGAGTGAGAACATGAACCCGGGCTTCATGCCAGGGCACCATTTCGCCATCGAGCCAAATGTGGCCAGAAAGTTTAGAGAGGTCCATGTGGATTCCTTTGCAGCGTCTGTCTTGATCGTTTAGGTAAAGTGATCGAATTCTACCTTGCTTGAAGGCCTGGCAATAAGGCTTCTGTTACCGCTATGACTTGGCTTTGCCATTGCCTGTCTATCACCTCCCCCGTTTCTGAAACCACCCCTCTAAGCGCCAGCCTGTGCACAGCGCCACGATAACCGAGGTAAGCCCGTGACAACGTATCTGCTGCAGCGCCCGATACCAGCCCGAGCTTCTCCATTGTTTCAAGCAATCGAATAACGTCGGACCAATCAGCCAGCGCTGGGTGCTTATGAGCATGCACAAGAACGAGGTATTGCACCACAAATTCGATATCGACAATACCGCCCGCATCGAGCTTGAGGCGCGCATGTGCCGAGGGCTGCGATACGGCTTCGTGCTCCGCGCGCATTTTCCCGCGCATATCGCAGACGTCTCTGGCCACATTCGCATGATCTCTGGGTAACGCCAGCACCTCGCGTCTTAAGGCCTCCAGAGATTTTTTTAATGAACTATCACCGGCGACTGTGCGGCTTCTGACCAACGCTTGATGCTCCCACGTCCATGCAGACTCCAACTGATAGCGCCTTAGCGCCGAGAGTGTGGTGGCAACCAATCCAGAATCCCCATCGGGCCGGAGACGCAAATCGATCTCATAAAGCCTTCCCGACAAGGTCTGCGCCGATAAAACATGCACCACTCGTTGGGCAAGCCGGGTGTAGAAAAGCGCGTTATCGATGACTTTAGGGCCCGCCGTTTGGCCATCAGCACCGTCGAACACAAAAACCAGATCGAGATCCGAACCGTAGCTCAATTCGATTCCGCCCAACTTGCCGTAAGCCATCACGGCTAACCCGGCCCTATCCCCTTCTGGCTCACCAAACCGCTTGACCAGTTCGGCTCGCGCCACCACCACAGCGTGCTCAACCATGGCCTCTGCCAGAAAAGTCAGATTGTCACTGACGTTCATAATCGGCAATGTGCCAGAAAGCTCGCTCGCGGCTACCCGCAGCACGACCCCGTCCTTAATCCGACTCAGGGCATTCATTTGTGCTTCCAGATCTTCTTCGGGAATACGCAGGAGCTGTTGCCTCACCAAAGAATGAAGCTCTGCTCGAGAAGGCGCACTATAAAGCGTGGCTTCGTGCAGCAGCTCGTCAACTAATTCAGGACGGGCCGCCAGCCTCTCCGCCAACCACTCACTCGAAGCGACCAGTACGATCAGATGCTTAAGTGCGCGCGGATTCTCTTGCAGTAAAACCAGATACGAGCTGCGACGACATACCGCCCGGACAAAAGGTAATGCCCGTGCCAACGCCAGATCCGGCTCATTCTCCCGCCCTGCAACTTCGCACAAAATGGGCAGAAACGCCTCCAGCCGTTGGCGCCCCTCCCCTTGCAGGGACGAAACCCAGGCCGTATCCAGAAAATGCTCCAGCGTCGCCCACGTTTCGTCGGCCTGTTGGTACCCCAATGCTTTGAGTTGAGTCGCACTGAGGGCTGAGTAAACGATCGTATCTGGGGAGATCGTAGACTTCGTCGGATCCCGGGGGTCGGCGATCAAAGCGTTGAACAAATCGGCGACGTCCCTACGGGCATTTGTCGATTTCACTTCCAAATCTGCCCAGCTAGCAAAGCCCGCCAGAAGGGCGAGCTGCTCCCGTGCTTGCGGCTCATCAGGAAGCGCTTGGGTCTGCCGGTCCTGCATTGCCTGCAATGCATGTTCCAGACAGCGCGCCGTGCAGTAATGGCCAGCCAGCATCAATGCCTGATGCTGAGGTAGCACACCCGTGTCAGAAAGGCGCTGTAGCGTCTCGAGTAAAGGTGTGCACTGGAGCTCGGGCATCCGACCACCGTGGATCAGTTGTAAACTCTGGGCAATGAACTCTATCTCTCGGATACCGCCCTCGCCCCGTTTGAGATCCTGGTCAATGCCAAGGCGGGTCACTTCGGATCGCATCATTGACTTCATTTCTCTCAAAGCGGCAATCACCGAGAAATCGGTATAGCGACGATAAACAAATCCATTCAGCATTTTCACAAGACTTTGCTGCGCGGCAGGATGGCCCGTGACGGGCCGCGCTTTGATCATGGCGTAGCGCTCCCACTCACGCCCCTGCTCCTGATAATAGAGTTCCAGGGCATTGAAAGACCCCACCAGCGCACCACTGTCACCGTAAGGGCGAAGCCGCATATCGACGCGGAAAACAAAACCCTCCTCTGTCACCCCATCGAGCAGTCGAATAGCTATCTGCCCAAGCCGGGTGAAGTATGTTTGGTTATCCAAGCTTTGCCGCCCACCACGAGTCGCACCCGACTCCGGGTAGGCGAAAATCAAATCGATGTCAGAGGAAAAATTCAGCTCCTTGCCGCCGAGCTTGCCCATGGCCAGTACGACCAGCGACTGAATCTCATCCGACTCACTGCCATAAGGGTCACCATATTTTGGCAGTAACGCCGCGCGGGCAGAGCGCACGGCAAAACGGATGCAACAATCGGCTAACTGAGTAAGCTGTAAAAAAGCAGCCTCAATAGTGCTGATTTGCGCTGCGTCACGCCACAGGATACGCAGCATGTGCCGGTTTCGGAAAATGCGCAGCGTCCGCATATGTTCGGCCTCACTGACCGACGAGCCAATCATCGACTCCAGTGCCTGATCCCAATCGCTAGACTGCTGATAGGAAGCATGTAGCAAGCTGCCATCGGCCAAAACGCGCATCAACCAATCGCGATGGCGCGCCACCTGTTCGACAAAAAACGCACTGCTTGCCATTAGCTTTTCAAAAACCGCCTGTTGTCCTTTTTCATGCACCCGGTCATACAGCACCGTAAAGTCGGATTCACCGATGCGGGTAATCAGGCGCGCCACCGCTTCTTCGAAAGCCTGTGTCAGCCCCTCAGCAAATGGTCGATTATCGAATCTCATGCACTGCCTCTTGATTGCTATGCGCCCAGCGTATCGGCAACACGCCTAGCCCGCCATAGAGAGAGGCGCGCAGTTAGCACTGCGATTTTTTACCTTTCTTGCGAGGCTAGCACTCAGGTAGGATGCGCCCTTCTCGGGCTGAACAACACTGCGTCTAGCCCCACCGAGAGAGTCCACATCAAAAATGACGTCCACCCAGCACAACATTGCGTGGTTTCGATACACGGCGCCGTATATCAAGGCTCACCGTGGTAGCACTTTTGTGGTCTATCTGGGCAATGGGTGTCTAAACGCGCCAACGCTGATCACGCTGATACATGACCTCGCACTGCTGCATTCTTTGGGCGTGCGGCTGGTGCTGGTCCATGCGACCAGAGGGGCTATCGATGAGCGCCTTAGCATGAGTGGTCGGCCCGCAACATTTCATCAGGGTATCCGTGTCACCGACGACGCAACACTCGCGCTGGCCAGTGATGTTGCGTCGCAACAACGCCTCAAACTCGAGCAGCTTATTTCAATGGGGCTGCCAAATACGCCGCTTCGGGGTGCCAGACTGCGTGTGATGAGCGGCAATATTGTGACTGCGAAGCCACTAGGCATCCATGAAGGCATCGACTATTTGCACAGTGGCACGGTGCGCCGAGTCGACGCCGACGCGATCCGCGCGATCCTTGATCACGATGCCATTGCGCTTATCTCCCCCTTGGGCTACTCACCGGCGGGTGAGCTTTTCAATCTTAGCGCCAGCGAGGTGGCTGAGGCGGTGGCAGTGACAATCGAGGCTGACAAGCTAATTTTTCTGGACCAGCAGCCTGGACTCAACAACACCAAAGGCATTTTGATCAGGCAATCTACCGTCGCAGATGCAGCGCTTTTAGACATTCAGGATGCAGAGCAAAGACGCCTGCGCGACGCAGCATGTCAGGCGTGTGGCAATGGGGTGAAGCGTAGCCACCTGCTCAGTTACGAACGAGAGGGCGCGCTGCTAGAAGAGCTTTTCACTCATGACGGCGCCGGCACGCTGATTGCCCAAAACCCTTACGAGCAGGCGCGATCCGCAGATATCGACGATATTGCCGGCATTGTAGAACTGATCCGGCCTCTGGAAGAAAGTGGCGCGCTGGTGAGGCGGTCTCGAGAGCGGCTGGAAGAAGAAATCCATCACTTTGTCATACTGGAGCGAGACGGGCGCATTATTGCCTGCGCGGCGCTCTACCCCTATCAAGAGGTCAACCTAGGCGAAATCGCCTGCGTAGCGACTCATCCGGACTACCGAAGAACTGGTCGTGCAGAGCAGCTATTGCATGAATTACTGGCGCGAGCCAGCGCACTGGCGTTGACCGATGTTTTCGCGCTGACGACCCAGAGCACCCATTGGTTTCTTGAGCAAGGCTTCACGACCGGCTCTCAGGAACAACTTCCTGAAAAAAAGCAGCGTTTATACAATTGGCAACGCAATGCAAGCGTACTGGTGAGGCCCGTCTCAACCTGAAGGCCAGCCAGTGTTAAGCTAAAGCCCCGTTTCTCATACCAATCGGAGAGTTCGATGCCGCAATATCGATCCCGTACCTCTACAGCTGGACGAAATATGGCTGGCGCGCGCGCGCTCTGGCGCGCCACAGGTATGCAGGACGAAGATTTTGAAAAGCCCATCATCGCGGTGGTGAATTCGTTTACCCAATTTGTTCCAGGTCATGTGCATCTCAAGGATCTGGGTCAACTGGTGGCAAGAGAGATCGAAGCTGCCGGTGGCGTTGCCAAAGAGTTTAATACCATTGCCGTGGATGACGGGATTGCCATGGGCCATGACGGCATGCTGTACAGCTTGCCCTCGCGCGACCTCATCGCCGACTCAGTGGAATATATGGTCAACGCACACTGTGCCGACGCCATGGTCTGTATTTCCAATTGCGACAAGATCACTCCGGGAATGCTAAATGCTGCAATGCGGCTCAATATCCCTGTGGTCTTTGTATCGGGTGGGCCCATGGAAGCCGGCAAGACTGCCCTCTCTGAGCACAAGCTTGATCTAGTCGATGCCATGGTGATTGCTGCGGACAGCAACGCCGATGACGCCACCGTTGACGCCTATGAGCGTTCGGCCTGTCCCACCTGTGGTTCTTGCTCGGGCATGTTCACCGCCAACTCCATGAACTGCCTCACCGAGGCGCTGGGCCTCAGCCTGCCAGGCAATGGGTCGTTGCTTGCGACCCATGCTGACCGGGAGCAACTGTTCCTGCGCGCGGGACGCACGATAGTGGGGCTGGCGAAACGCTGGTACGAGCAAGACGATGCCACCGCCTTACCTCGCGAAATTGCAAACCGTCGCGCATTCGAAAACGCCATGACGCTCGACATTGCAATGGGCGGCTCTACCAACACGATTCTGCATTTACTGGCCGCTGCACAAGAAGCCGGTGTGGACTTTGATCTGGCCGCGATTGATCAGCTCTCACGCAAGGTGCCGCAATTGTGCAAGGTTGCGCCCAGCACCCCGCTTTACCACATGGAAGATGTGCACCGAGCGGGAGGCGTCATGGCGATCTTAGGCGAGCTGGCGAGGAGTGAACTGCTGCATCTCGACTTGCCAACGGTCCACAGCGAGAGCCTTGGGGAAGCACTCGCTCTCTGGGACATCATGCAAACCGACTCCGAAGAAGTGAAAACCCTCTTTGCCGCCGGCCCAGCAGGGATTCCGACCCAGCAAGCATTCAGCCAGAACCTGCGCTGGCCTACCCTCGATATGGATCGGGAGGGCGGTTGTATCCGCTCACGAGCGCACGCCTACTCTGAAGAGGGAGGCTTGGCCGTGCTGTTTGGCAACCTTGCCGAATCGGGATGTGTTGTCAAAACCGCAGGCGTTGAGGAGGATTCTTTGCGCTTCACCGGGCCAGCCCATGTCTGCGAAAGTCAGGAAGCGGCGGTTGCGGATATTTTGGAGGACCGCGTCCAGGCTGGTGATGTTGTGATTGTGCGTTATGAGGGACCCCGGGGGGGGCCAGGCATGCAGGAAATGCTTTACCCCACCAGTTATCTGAAATCCAAGGGGTTGGGAAAGGCCTGTGCACTGATCACAGACGGCCGCTTCTCTGGAGGCACTTCGGGGCTATCGATAGGCCATGTTTCGCCAGAAGCCGCTGCTGGGGGCACCATCGGATTGATCGAACCGGGCGATCCGATAGAAATTGACATACCGGCCAGGCGCATCAATGTGTTGGTCGACGAGGCGACACTCGCCGGTCGGCGCGAGGCCATGAATGCTAGAGCCCGTCCCTGGCAACCTGAAGCGGAACGTCCGCGACAGGTATCAACCGCGTTGAAGGTCTACGCCAGCATGGTGACTAGTGCCGATAAAGGGGCCATTCGCGATCAAAAACTGATTGCTGGCAGAGGCTGACTCAAGCGTCAGACAACGCCGCAAGATCGTCTCGCAATGCGATCAGGCGCGCCCTGAGCTTTTTATCCTGCTTCTCGGTGCGCATCAGAAGCACGTCCCGAGAAAGCTGCAGAATGACTTCCCCGTTGTGTTCGATACCCTCTCGGTAATCGGGTAGCAGCGCCTCATCACGGCCCGCAATAAGAGCCCTCACCTGATCGGCCCAATCTGGCTCATCGGCCAACAGAATATTTGATAACGCTAAAATCCAAACTCGCCGATCCTGCAACCAGAAATGATCCAGTCGGGTCATTTCAGCTACACCCTCCTGCAGGCGGCGAGCTTGCTCGTCAGTCAGACGACCAAGATAACGTCCAAGCTGCTTATCAAACCGCTGTCCAAGATCGTCGCGATACTCTGCGTCACTGCGTGCCAGACGATCCGCCTCGAACGCCTCCTGTTTTGCCAGCAACGCTTCAATAAAGTCGGCGCGCTGAGCAGACGTCAGGTTTTCACCCGTACTCAGCAATAGCTCAAGGAATCGATCCTGTAATCGGATAGCCGCAGATTCAATGCCTTCTGCCATAGATCGCGTCGCTGCAAGCGACACATCAGTGTCAAGAATTACCAGCGCATCATCGAGGAGCAGGACATATTCTGGTAACTCCTCCTGTCTATGCCACTCAAGCAGCGCATCCAACCGCTCATCAAAGCGCGCCTGTTGATCACGATCCAAGGTGACATAGTCATCGAGATACCACCGAATAAGGATATCTGCGCGGTTGTAAATAACTTGGGTTGCTGAGCAACCATTCAGAATCGCTACGATCAGCAGGCAGCCGAGAAGTGCCCAGCGCGTTACCGACGGGCGACGACGTTGAGCCAGGAACGCAGGTAAACAAACCTGTCCTGTCTTCATCTCACTCTTTGAGTTTCGGCTCAGGCGGCTCGGGCTAACACCAGACCTCGCCCATCGAGAGCGGAAAGAATCGCTGCCAGAGAAGCCTGCACAATGTCGTGGCTGCGGCCCACCCCGCAAGGGCGTTCTCCATCGATGTTGAGCTGTACGTAACACACCGCCTCCGCATCAGCACTTTGTCCCAACGTGTGCTCAGAATATTCCACCACAACGAGGTGTCGTCCGGTAAAGTTTTCCATCGCTTGAACAAAAGCATCGACCACACCGTTCCCGTGCCCCGACAGTATGACATTGCCATTGGGACCATGCAGGGTCACCTCCAGACCGTCAGAGCCTCCCTGTCGCGACAATTGATAATCACCCAGTTGCCACCGCTCCGAGGTGCTCAAATAAGTCGCGCCGAATAGCGCATAAATATCATCAGAAGACACTTCAGATTCGCTGTCCTCCGCCAGTCCCTGTACGGCGCTGCTGAAATCTAACTGCAGCCAACGTGGCAACTCCAGACCATGATCACGCCTCAGGACGTGTGCAACACCGCCCTTGCCAGACTGACTATTAATCCGTATCACCTCTTGATAAGTACGGCCGATGTCAGAGGGGTCAATAGGGAGGTACGCAACATCCCAAGCGTCGTCATCACTGCGCTTGGAGAGACACTTGTGAATCGCATCCTGATGACTACCGGAAAATGCAGTAAAGACAAGCTCTCCCGCATAGGGGTGTCGCGGATGAACCGGTAATTGCGTGCATTCCCGGGCCACAGTGCATATTTCGTCCATGTGACTGAAATCGAGCTCCGGATCGATGCCCTGGCTGTAAAGATTCATCGCCATGGTCATGATATCCATATTACCGGTTCGCTCCCCGTTGCCCAGCAACGTCCCTTCAACACGATCCGCCCCTGCCATGACGCCCAGCTCCGCAGCAGCCACTGCGCAGCCCCGATCATTGTGGGTGTGAAGCGAAATAATCAGTGCTTCACGGTGCTTAATCTGATCACAAAATCGCTCTATCTGATCGGCATAAATATTGGGCGTGCTCATCTCTACTGTGGCAGGCAAATTAATGATAACCGGCTGCTCCGGTGTCGGAGCCAGCACCTCATTGACAGCGTCGCATACGGTTACCGCAAACTGTAATTCTGTGCCAGTAAAGCTTTCGGGGCTGTATTCGAAAACCCATTCGGTCTCGGGACGCGCCAGTGCCGCCTCCTTGACCAAACGGGCCCCGTTAACGGCAATATCGCAAATGCCTTGCCGATCTAGCCCAAAGACATATTCCCGCTGCACGGTTGATGTGCTGTTGTAAAAATGCACTACGGCACGGCGAACTCCATGAAGCGCCTCGAAGGTTTTCTCTATAAGATCTGGCCTTGCTTGCGTTAATACCTGCACAGTGACATCTGCCGGTATCCGGTCCTCCTCAATCAGTTTCCTCAAAAAATCGAAGTCATGACTGGAGGCTGAGGGGAAGCCCACTTCTATTTGCTTGAACCCAATAGCCAGCAGTAGTTCCCATAGACGGAGTTTTTGCGCCGCGTTCATGGGCTCTACCAACGCTTGATTACCATCGCGAAGATCTACCGAGCACCATTGGGGTGCGCGACTGATGACGCGATCAGGCCAGCGACGATCAGTTTTAACGATAGGCTGAAAAGCGCGGTATTTACGATGATCGAAGCGCATATCTGTCACGTTGGTAATCCTGCTTTGGGGTAGCGGTGAGTAGTGTAACCGCGCCAAGACAGCGTTAAACACTTTTTTGAGCGATATTTCCTTTATATTGAGCGTTTATCACTAATATATGATATTTTTAATGCATATTTGACTAATATCAGCCCATTATATGAATCAATCACACTCTCCTTTGGATCGAATGGACCACCGTATCCTGCAGGTTTTACAAGAGGATGCCGGCCTTAGTAATTTGGAACTGGCGGAGCGTGTTGGACTATCGGCCACTCCCTGCGCCAGACGAGTGAAGCGGCTGATCTCCGAGAGAGTAATCACCCATCAAGTCGCAATGGTAGATCCGAAAAAGCTGGGGCTGAACCTCACAGCACATATTAGCGTCACAATGGACCGACATACTCCCGATCGCTTTACGCTTTTTGAACAGATGATCTCAGAGCTGCCGGAGGTGGTTGATTGCTGTGTGGTGACGGGCCAGAGCGCCGATTACCTTCTGAAAGCGGTGGTCCGAGACATGGCTCACTACGAGCAATTCTTATTGGGGAAGCTGACTAGAATAGAGGGGGTGTCAGGCGTTCACTCCAGCTTTGAACTGCGGCGCGTTGTCACACGCACCGCCGTGTCCGCCCCTGCAGCGGACCGCTAGCGCGCCGCCAACTCTTTCTCTATGAGGTGCCGCGCAATGTCCAGCATATTGGTCTGGTTACCGGCGCCTCTAGTTTCGATCAGGTATTTACCTGCAACCATCAAGGTCGGGGTACCAGACACCTTTGCCGAGCGCGCGCGGGCATCGGCCTGCCTCACCTGCGAATCGACACCAAAAGAATCATAGGCGTTATCGAACTGCTCAGGGTCGACACCGTTATCTTCGAACAAATCACGAAGTGCCAGCCGGGAGACCAGTCGTTTTCGCTGCACGTGCATAGCGTCAAAAATGACGGGGTGCATCACGGCTTTGACGCCAAGTACTTCGGCAATATAAAACGCTTTCGCATGCATACGCATGGGGTCATTCCATACTGCGGGAGACGGCTTCACCACTGCGCCATCTGGCAACTGTTTTCCCCACGCCGTCAGCATGGGTTCGAAGGTATAGCAATGACCACAGCCGTACCAAAAAAATTCTGTCACAACAACATCGTCGGACTTACCGACCGCAACCGGTGGTGTGATCACTTGATAATGCTGGCCCTCTACCCAACGCTCTTCCGCCGACAGGCTAAGGCTGAAGATGCAGCTGACCGCTAACGTGAGCCCAAGGAAGGGCGAAATAGCTGAGCGCAGATGATAAAAAGACATGGGTTATCCCTCCTTGGAACGCATTCTTAAGACTTCCCGCACCACTGAAACAAAAAGATCAGAGGCCGGGCTGCAAACCGGCAATATAACTCGCGACCGCTTCAATCTCCATGTCACTCATGCCAAACGCTGTAGTGCGCATAATTTTTGCCTCGCCTCCGTTGGTGCGGCCCGTAGGGTCTTCGTACCCCTTACGAAACATTTTCAACTGCGAGACGAGATAATCAGCATGCTGTCCGCCTAGTGCCGGGTACCCCGCTGGACCATTGCCGTTTCCGGTCGGACTATGACAGCCCGAGCAAGCAGGTACTTGTCGCTCCGCGATGCCTGCCAGATAGACTTTCCGACCTAAGTCGACTTTATCTGGATCCGCACTGCCACCTGAGCGGGCCTGAGCGGTATAAAAGGCCGCAATGTCAGAGAGGTCCTCGTCAGTCATGTTATCGACCTGCCCGGCCATCAGCGCAACCGGACGTCGGCCATCGCGGATATCTTTCATTTGCTTGAGCAAGTACTTGTGTCCAAGGCCTGCGAGCTTTGGGAAAGTCGGCGCTGCACTGTTGCCATCAACCCCATGACACGCAACACAGGTAGCGGCCTTTGCCTGACCCGCCTCAACATCACCGCTGGCGGCTAGTGCACTGGCGTTCGCCAACAGCGACATCACGGCCGCAAAGCCAAGTGTCGTTTTCATCACAAACTGGAGCATAAATTTTCCCGTCGCTTTTTCTGAGCCTGCTGGCGATATGCAATCACAGGCTCTCTCTATATTTCAAGGGTCGATGCTTACTGTGCAGTCGCCATATAGGTAATCAACGCTGCGTAATCCTCGTCGCTACAGCTGTTGCACAACCCGCCAGGCGGCATGGCGTTAAGGCCATTGCGCACCGATGCTACAAGCGCGTCCATGCCCTTTTCAAGACGGGGTGCCCACGCGTCGACGTCGCCAGTGGCTGGAGCGCCCGCCACACCCACGGCATGACATGCACCACAAGACGCGGCGTACTGAGGCGGGGGATCGCCAGCAAGTGCCACGGGCACAGCAAGGGCCGCCGTGACGGCAACCAACAAAGACTTATTGCGAATAAATGTCAAAGATTTCATGGTCAGACCCTCTGCTAAATCGAACACTATTTCTGTCGGAGAAGACAGCGGTCTTCACCGGCGGAGCGTTATACTTTTACGAAGTAAAATATGCACCGGCTCAGGCGCTCAAACGCTGTTACCTGTCGTCGTCCTCATAATGACCCAGAGGCCACGGCAACAACGATATCTCTACTCCCCTCACGAAGACGACCGGTTTATGGGGCCCCTACGCTAAGAGCGTGGCATTATAGACGTTCCGAGTCCGGGCACAAATCGCAAAATGAATGATCTCAGCGCCGCGCCGCCACCCGCCAACTTCCGTCACGCCGCTTTTTTACAAAGCGCAAGTGCGATTGAAAATGCCC
This sequence comes from Luminiphilus sp., assembly GCA_016779445.1. Lineage (GTDB taxonomy): Bacteria > Pseudomonadota > Gammaproteobacteria > Pseudomonadales > Halieaceae > Luminiphilus. Next base: position 43,493 of record JADHNP010000001.1, read on the forward strand.
CCTCAGATCTCGGTTGGGAAGTGGCTTTCGCTGGCAGGTCAAACTCCGGAAAGTCGAGCGCAATCAATACATTAACAGGGCAAAAAAAGCTGGCAAGAACATCGCGTACCCCGGGGCGGACGCAACTCATCAATTTTTTTGCGCTGAGCGACAACCAGCGATTGGTCGATCTACCGGGCTATGGGTTTGCCAAAGTGCCACTGGCGGTAAAGAAAAAATGGAATCAGCAACTGGAGCGGTATCTTCAACACCGCCAGAGCCTAAGGGGGCTCGTGATACTGATGGACATTAGGCATCCACTGACAGAGCCTGACCAGCAAATGCTGGGCTGGGCAGTTACCGCCGGCATGCCAGTACATATTTTGCTCACAAAGTGTGACAAGCTAAAGCGCGGTCCCGCTCAAAACACCCTGCTAACAGTTCGCGGCCAGCTCTCTGCGCACGCTGAGTTAGTGAGCATGCAGCTCTTTTCATCTTTAAAAGGTCTTGGTGTTGACGAGCTAGGACGTCAATTGAATCGATGGCTTACGGATGACTCCGTGCTAGACGCTAACGAAACACCATAGGCCTCAGTGAGCCTCGTCCCAGTTATTGCCTACCCCCACGTCCACTACCAGTGGTACGTCTAACAATCCCACGCGCGACATTAAGTCGCTAACCCTGGCACACACCTCCTCTATTGCACTGGCGTCGGCTTCAAAGACAAGCTCGTCGTGCACCTGCATGATCATGCGTGCCGGAACCTGGTCCTCATCTAGCCACTCATCGACCGCCAGCATGGCCAGTTTAATCATGTCAGCCGCTGTACCTTGCATAGGCGCATTGATGGCGGTTCTCTCCGCGGCCTGTTGACGCTGGCGATTGCGCGCATTGATTTCAGGCAAATACAAACGCCGTCCTCGCAGCGTCTCCACATAGCCCTTCTCATGCGCTAGCGATCGTGTCCGCGCCATATAATCAGCAACCCCTGGATACCGATCAAAATAAAGATCAATGTACTCCTGCGCCTCATTGCGGCCCAAGCCCAACTGCTTGCCGAGTCCGAAGGCCGACATGCCGTAAATCAAGCCAAAATTTATCGCTTTCGCTTTGCGCCGCTGGTCCCCAGAAACCTGGTTGATATCGACGCCAAACACCTCTGCGGCTGTCGCACTGTGCACATCGAGACCCTCTGCAAAAGCGCCGAGCAACCCGGCATCTTGCGATAAATGCGCCATGATGCGCAGTTCAATCTGGGAGTAGTCAGCCGCAACAATCTTACAGCCGTCAGCAGCAATAAAGGCCTGACGAATTCGCCTGCCCTCCTCTGTACGAATCGGGATGTTCTGCAGGTTGGGGTCGGATGATGACAGGCGGCCGGTAGCCGTCACGGCCTGATGATAGGAAGTATGCACACGCCCGGTTTTACTATCGATCATTTCTGGCAATTTATCGGTATACGTCGACTTCAACTTGCTAAGACTGCGGTACTCCATCAACACGGCGGGCAGCGGATAATCGAGCGCCAGTTCGGCGAGCACATCTTCTGCTGTAGACGGAGCACCTTTCGGCGTCTTCTTGAGCACGGGCAATTCAAGCCGATTAAACAGAATCTCCCCCAGTTGCTTTGGAGATCCAAGGTTAAATGGCCCGCCAGCCAATTCGTGTGCGTTCGCTTCCAACGCCAGCATCCGCTGCCCCAACTCCTGACTGTGGGAAGCGAGTGTGTCGCGGCACACCAGGGCACCGTTGCGCTCAATTCTGGAGAGCACCGGTACTAAAGGGATCTCCAGCTCTCGATACAAACTGGAAAGGCTCTCCACCTGATGCAATCGATCTGAAAGTACCGCATGGAGCCGCCAGGTAACCTCTGCGTCCTCGGCCGCATAAGGCGCCGCCTGCTCAATGGGCACCTGATTGAACGTCAGCTGTTTGGCGCCTTTTCCAGCGACTTCCTCAAAACTAATTGTGCTTTGATTCAAATGTGACAGTGCAAGCGTATCAAGATCATGTCGGCTACTGGTCGAGTCGAGGACATAAGACTCCAGCATGGTGTCTTCGCGGATACCCCTTAAGGTGATGTCATGGTTGGCCAGTACGTTCGCATCGTACTTAAGATGCTGCCCCACTTTACCGACAGACTCATCCTCTAGGATGGGCCGAAGACGGTCCAACACTTGCTGTCTATCGAGCTGATCCGGTGCGCCCGGGTAATCATGTGCAAGTGGTACATAGGCTGCCGCGCCCGCTTCCAAGGCAAACGAAACACCGACCACCTCTGCGATCATGTAATTGAGGCTGGTGGTCTCAGTATCAAAAGCAAACAACGCTGCCGTGCTCAAACGAGACAACCACTCATCCAGAGTCGTTTGATCGACTATTGTCGTTACGGCGATGGCATCGCTGGCGCGACAGACCTCGGGCGCACCCCCTTCATCTGTGGGTGCGGCAAGGTCGGTAGCGCCATCATTGCCGGTAAGCAAGGCCTCAAGCCAGGTCTTGAATTCCAGTTCTCGGAAGAGCGCAACCAACGCCTCTGTATCGGGAGCGCGAGAAATCAAGTCTTCCGTTTCGAGTCCCAGATCACAATCAGTCTTGATAGTGGCCAAAGTGTAGCTGAGCTCGGCGGCCTCGCGTGCCATCTCTAATTTGTTTGCCACGCTTTTCGCGCCACGAATCGGCAGTGCTGCCACAGCCGACAGCTGCTCATAAATTGACGACACACCACCCAAATGCTGCAACAGGGCTGTCGCCGATTTCTCGCCGACACCCGCCACTCCGGGAATGTTATCGACCTTATCGCCCATGAGCGCCAGCAAATCGATAATGAGCTCAGGGGGCACACCGAATTTCTCGATCACGCCCGCTCGATCCATTGCCGTGTTATTCATGGTGTTAATCAGCGTTACGTGCTCATCCACCAGTTGCGCCATGTCTTTGTCGCCGGTGGAAATGACGACCTCGCGACCGGTGCGAGAAGCTTCTAGAGAAAGCGTGCCAATAACGTCATCTGCCTCGACGCCCTCTACACAGACAAGCGGCAAGCCCATGGCACGTATTGTCGAGTGAATCGGCGCTATTTGCTCTCTGAGTTCCTCGGGCATAGGTGGGCGGTTCGCCTTGTAATCGGCGTAGATCTCATTTCGAAAAGTCGGGCCTTTGGCGTCAAATACCACAACGACTTGATCGCCTTCGTAATCGGCCATCAGCTTCCGAATCATGCCAATGACGCCTTTGGCGGCGCCGGTATTAAGCCCTTTCGAATTGGTAAGGGGTGGCAGCGCGTGGTAGGCGCGAAACAGGTAGGAGGAGCCGTCGACCAAAATCAATCGCTGCGTCATGGTGTCAGTTTTCCCACAAATATTGGGTAGATCTTAAGGTTACTCGCATTTTCGGGACATCGAGCGGGGCACGGAAAAAACCGTGATAATCGCCGCGAGGGTTCATTAACGCAACGTTTGCGCTGTGCTCCATCTGGTATCCATTATTCGGGTCGCTCACCTTGCGAAAAGGCGCATTCAACCTTTGAGCAAAACTCAAAATTGCCGGAAAGTCTCCCGTCACACCAAGGAACTCGGGATGAAAGTACGGCACATACTCAGCCAGCCGCTCAGGCGTATCACGAGCGGGGTCAACGGACACCATGATCACTTGCGTTGCCCCGGCCTCGGTGCCCACTAATTGCGCCTTGAGATCAGCAAGCTCGGCCATAGTCGTTGGGCAAATATCCGGGCAGTGGGTAAACCCAAAAAATATGATGGTCCAGCGCCCCAACAATTGCGTCGGAGAAAAGGGCTCGCCTGTATGGTCTAGCAATTCAAACGCGCCGAGGTCTCTGGGGGTATCAAATAGGAATAGCCCGTTGGCGCGGGTTTCCGCCAAGCTCATTATTCTGGGCTCGCCGACGCGGTGGACGAAGCTCGCAACGACAAGGACCATAAAGACCACTACGCCCGCTACCGTCCAATACACCCCGGGAGTTTTTGAGTTTTTCACGCGTTTTCCCTTACTTATCGCCTGGGCCCACCACCGAGGCCTCGGCATGTTGTAATGCGCTTACTGCACCAAAACGAGATACAGCAATGTGTCGAAATCCATACGCACCGTGATCACAACGAATTCCGCATCAGGCGCCCGAGTGTTTCAACAAGAACCTCAAATCGCTGATAACGTCTTTATAATGCAGGTCGTCGGACATCCGCATCATGATCCAGCCCGCTGGGTCCACCACATACCATTGCGTAGGAGAGGCACTGACTTCCGGGACGAGCTCATCGAGTATCGCAGCGGGTAGCGTCAGCGACGTGAGTCCTTGATGTTCGCGCGCCAGCCATCCAGCCAGCATCCTTTGTTCGCTCTGCGCTGGATCGCTGTCAGCAAGAACGACCCCCCCGAGCGGCGCATCGCCCAGTAACACTCGGCCTATCCGATTAAAATCCTTCCCGAGTGCCGCGTGAATCTGTCGGGTCTGGTAAAGCTGGTTTTGACAAACGGTGTCGCAAGTATCGCCTCGCTGAACCATCACCATCCGCCACTTCACCGGGAGATCACCCCAGAGAACCTCCGCAGCACCCTCGTGACGAAAGACGATCTCGCTAACAGATCGTGGTGGCGTGACCAGAGCACCATGATTAGCGGTGCCAAATCGATCAACTACGTTCAGATAACCCGCTTCTACAGTCCACCACAAGGCCGTAGCGGCTAGCATCATAACAACAGGAATGCCTGCGATAAGCAGCAACACCCTCCGCGCGTGTCGTTGCTGCAACGCCGAATCATCCTGCTTCATATGCCACGTGAGCCTTTCAGTAACGCGGGCAGATTGGTCATTCGCGCAACGCCAATCACACACAGCACAGCGGCCATCGCAAACCATTGCACCGCATAACCGATATGTTTGGAGGGAGATTGATTAACAAGCGGCCACTCCGCCTCCAGTGCAGCGGGGGAACCGGGCTCAATTCTGACTTCGTAAGGAAGCACCGCTTGTTGGGTAATCGCGGAAAGTGACTCGCTCCAATCATCCCAATAAAGCGTTTGCACGACAGCTGGAAGGCTTTGGGGCGGCAAGGGTTTTTGCATCACAATAGGGCTGCCTGCGGGAACGTATACCTTGCCCTCAATTACCATTAAGTCAGATGGAAGCACTGGCGTCGGGAGCGTTCTGCGAGACGGATCACCAGCCAACCAACCCAAATTGACCGGGACCAGCAAGCCTTGCGACTCGGCAAGCGCAATTAAGTGATAGCCAACCTGCCCTCGGTAGATGCGATTGTCGAGTAGTAAATAGTCTTGTGGCTTGAACCGCCCCTCCCAACGGACGGCACGATCCACCCATTGATCCGTTTCGCTATTTCCTTCACTTTCGAAAATAACGTGTGGCGAGACGGCCGGCAGTTCGCTTCGGGCCTGCCAGCGAGCCTCAAGTGCCGCCTTCTCTCCCGCGCGGCCCAACTGCCAAAAGCCAAGATTCAAGAGTAAAAAAAATAATATCGCACCCGCAACTGCGGCTCGCACATCAACCCTTACCGTCAGTGGACCCCATGTTCGGTTAAACTGCATATCGGCATCTCGCTGGATCGGTGCACAGCCCTAAAGCGTGCAGCAAATGACCCCAAAAGGCCAAGCCCATGCTCAAAATTATCATCATCCTGCTCATGATAGCGCTCGTGGCAAGCCTCGCCACAGGCCTGGTTTTTCTGATGTCTGATCAAGGCAGTTCAAACAAACGGCGGCTCTTCCATTCCCTTGGTGTTCGCCTCGGATTAGGCGCTTGTTTGCTGGTTGTAATTGCCTACGGCGTTATTACTGGTCAACTGGGTCACCGCAACCCCTGGGACCCGGGCCCCACTTTATCGCGACCCTTGGAATAAGCCGCCATCTGTATTTTCAGCAGTTAAAACCCGCCGAGGCACAGCACGCGGCGCTTGGCGGCTAGCAGAATCAGACAGTAAAAAGGGCGCGCTTGCGACTCGCCCGCTGAATCAAAGAATATAAACAAAAAGAAATAGAAAAACCCAGACTACATCAACAAAATGCCAATACCAGCTCGAAGCTTCGAATCCAAAATGATCAGAAGCTGTAAAGTGCTGATTTTTCAGTGAGCGTAGCCATTGCACCAGCAACATCGTCATACCCATCGCCACGTGGAATCCGTGAAAGCCCGTCAGCATGAAAAAGGTCGATCCGTAAATGCCGGAGTTCAGGGTTAACCCATACAAGGCATAGGCTTCGTAATATTCCACCGCCTGCAAAACGAGAAACACCAGCGCCAAACCAACGGTAATACCAAGCCAGCGATTAAACTTTTTGCGGTCAGCTGCGAGAATACCGGTGTGCGCGACGTGCACGGTGGCACTTGATGACAGCAAGATCAGAGTATTCCACATTGGCAGCCAGGCATACCAAGCATGTGCATCCGCAGGGGCCATAGACGTCTCTTGCGAGACAAAAGCACCGTTGTTCGCGATCACCTGAGCGTCTACTCCACCCACCACTTCCTGTGGCGTCGTGACGGGGGGCCAAGTGAATTCAAAGCCGGGCCAGAGCAACCCATTCATCCGACCTCCGTCCCCTTCACCGGCAAGCCATGGGCCAACGAACTGGCGAACGTAGAGCAGCGCGCCAAAGAAGGCGGCGAAAAACATCACTTCAGAAAAAATGAACCAAAACATGCCCAAAACGTAGCTCTGGTTAAGCTGGCCGCTATTCATACCGGCAATATTTTCTTTAATCACCGTGCCAAACCAACTGGCCAAAGTAAAAACGAAAAACGCCAAGCCGGCGGTCAGCACCCACACTGAATTGGAAGACTCCCCCTCGCTGCCGAAGGTCATGTCATTGAGCATTAATGCGGCGCCAAAAACTGACAAAATCAGCCCTATTGTGGCCCGAACGGCTAAGCTTGAGGACTCAGGGACGTAGTACTTCTCATAGCCCTGCGGGGTGGTGGTGTCGCTCGCCATAACTATCTCCTAGAAAGCCACCACTAGAGGGCGGCCAGGCCATCCTGAACCGAGTCGGTTATATCAAACAAGGTGTAGGAAAGCGTGATGGTATGAATATCGCCAGGTAACTCCTGATCAACAATAAACTGCAAAGGCATATCTACCGTGGCATTGCTTGCCAGCGCTTGTTGATCGAAACAGAAACATTCGGTTTTATGAAAAAATGCTGCCGCTCTGCTTGGTGAAATGCTGGGGATAGCCTGGGCGACCATATTGGCATTGGTGGGGTTCACTGCGTGGAACATCGTGCCGGTCGCGGCACCGGGATGCACGCGCATCACCCGATCGTCAGGAGCAAAAGTCCAGGGCATGCCGTCGTTATTAATGGCCACAAACTGCACCGTCACCTTGCGGGAGGTATCGACTGAAACAGGGACCGAAGTGTATGCCTGACCGGATGTTTTTCCATTGATTCCCAACGCATCGCACAACACGTTATACAGGGGCACCATCACTACAAAGACAAAGGAAAACATCAACACCGCAACCGCCAACAGCTTTAAGGCGGTGTCAGTCGCAGGCACTTTACTTAGACGGAGGCCGGACATGGTCAATCGCGCCGTGGGGAGCCTAATACCGCCACCTTAAAAAGTCCCCACTGGCTTGGGCACCGCCGGGGGTTCTTCAAAAGTATGGTAAGGAGCCGGTGTCGCCACCGTCCATTCGAGGCCTTCCGCGCCATCCCATACCTTTTCTTCTGATACCGGTTTACCAGCAACAATGGTGGCAACGACGTTGTAAAGGAACAAGAGCTGAGACGCGCCGTAAATAAAGGCACCAATAGAGGACATCATGTTGAAATCGGCAAATTGCAGTGCGTAGTCGGGAATACGCCGCGGCATACCCGCAAGCCCGACAAAGTGCTGCGGGAAAAAAGTGATATTGAAGCCAATAAAGGAGATCCAGAAATGAGTCTTACCCATAGACTCGCTATACATCCGCCCACACCATTTCGGCAACCAATAGTAAATCGCCGCCGTCATGGAAAAAACGGCACCCGCCACCATCACGTAATGAAAATGGGCGACGACAAAATAAGTATCGTGATACTGAAAATCAGCAGGGGCGATCGACAGCATTAGGCCGGTGAAACCACCCAATGTAAATAACACCAGGAAACCGATACAAAAAAGCATTGGCGTCTCAAAGGTGAGCGATCCTCGCCACATTGTGGTTATCCAGTTAAAAACCTTTACCCCGGTAGGTACCGCGATGAGCATCGTTGCATACATAAAGAACAGCTCTCCCGCCAGAGGCATACCAACCGTGTACATGTGATGCGCCCAGACGATGAATGACAAAAACGCGATAGACGCTGTGGCGTAAACCATTGACGCGTAACCGAAAAGGGGCTTGCGGGAAAACGCAGGAATAATCTGGGACACCACGCCAAACGCGGGCAAGATAATGATGTAGACCTCGGGGTGGCCAAAAAACCAGAAAATATGCTGAAACAGCACCGGATCACCCCCTCCAGCAGCTGAGAAAAAGCTAGTGCCGAAATGGATATCCATCAACATCATGGTGACAGCACCAGCCAGTACCGGCATCACCGCAACGAGTAGAAAGGCGGTGATCAGCCATGTCCAGACGAACATGGGCATCTTCATATAAGTCATGCCAGGCGCACGCATGTTCATTACCGTGGCGATAATGTTGATCGACCCCATAATCGAAGAGACACCAAGAATGTGAATCGCAAAGATAAAGAACGTGACGGAAGGCGCTGCATAAGTAGTAGAAAGCGGCGCATAAAAAGTCCAGCCAAACGCAGGCGCGCCCCCTTCCATAAACAAGGTCGAGGCCAACATTAAAAACGCAGGTGGGAGAATCCAAAAGCTCCAGTTGTTCATCCGAGGAAGCGCCATATCAGGCGCCCCAATCATCATCGGTATCAGCCAATTGGCCAAACCAACGAAAGACGGCATGATCGCCCCAAAAACCATGATCAGGCCGTGTAGCGTGGTCATTTGATTGAAGAAGCCCGGCTCTACCAGTTGCATGCCCGGCTGAAACAATTCGGCCCGGATGACCATCGCGAAGAATCCACCCAACAGGAACATGGCAAAGGAGAACCACAGATACATCGTACCGATGTCCTTGTGGTTTGTTGTGAACAACCAGCGTGTAACGCCCGTGGCAGGTCCGTGATGATGATCGCCCATGGGATTCTCTCCTGTTAACCGTTCTTGGTGCCGGCGACGTCACCGGGCTGGACGACATCGCCCGTGTTATTTCCAAAGGCATTACGCTGATAGGTCAGGACAGCGGCCATATCGACTGCTGTCAACTGATCACCGAATGCCTGCATAGCCGTTCCAGAAACACCATCCGCTACTAGCGCCATATGCGCTGCAATATCTCCGAGCACCACCGGGCTACCCGCTATTGCATTGCCCACACCGCCCTCTCCGCCGGCACCGTGACAAACCAGACACGCCGAATCGTAAACACGCTTGCCTTCATCCATCAGTTCATCCACCGACAGGGTCTGCATGGCCAGCTCGGTTTGTGCCGCAGCGATGCCACGCTTGGCAGCAATCCAGCTGTCGAATTCGTCGCGAGAGACCGCGTGAACTTCTATCGGCATGAACCCGTGATAAGCGCCACAAAGCTCCGTGCACTGACCCCGGTAGATCCCCTCCTCAGGCACGCGGGTCCAGGCTTCATTAATAAAGCCGGGAATAGCGTCGCGTTTTACTGCAATTTCAGGAACCCACCAGGAATGAATCACATCGTTGGCAGTAATGAGAAAGCGCACCTTGGTATGAGTTGGAATTACGAGAGGCTCATCGACCTCCAGCAAATAGTTCTCGCCTTTACCTTGGGTGTTGTAAATCTCTTCCTGAGGCGTGGCCAGGTTGGAGAAGAAGACAACAGTCTCCCCGGAGTCATCTAAGTATTCATACTTCCACTTCCACTGATGACCGGTAATCAAGATGTCGAGTTCAGACTCATCATTGTCATAAACGTCAAGCAGGGTGGATGTCGCCGGAAACGCCATTGCGATCAAAATAAGGAAAGGAATTACCGTCCAAGCGACTTCAACCTGAGTGCTCTCATGAAACTGGGAAGCTTGGTGCCCCTTAGACTTGCGGTGCGCAAAAATAGAATAGAACATCGCGCCAAACACCAGCACGCCTATACCAACGCAAATCCACATAATGAGCATATGCAATTCAAAGATATTGCCGCCCATCTCGGTTACGCCCGGCGACATATTGATCTGGTTTCCAGCTTCGGCCAGCGGCGCAACTAGAAACCAGGCCGCTGCTGAAAAAATTCTCCCCATCTCGTGAGTACTCCGTTTCGTTGGATGGCGCGCAAATCCGCGCCACTGACAGGTGAAAAAGCGCGGGATTATAGCGGAATTGCTGAAAAAGCTACGGGCATTTGGCCACAACCCGCGTGCGGCGCGTATGTTGCGTGGCAAGAGGTATGAATACTAATGCTTTTCACGAATCCCGAACATGAGCACGAGTTATTTTAGACCTGTGGTCCAGGGCAATCTCGCTATCCAATAGTGGCGCTTTAGTCCCCTAGGATCTTGATGGTGTCAGCAGCCGTGTCCAATCGCCTCGCCGCCGCTCGCGTCACCCGGGTGGATGGCAAATCCGGATTGGCACTTGGCCTACTCTCGGAAAAGTCGCAGGCCACACAGCGCCTGACATCTTGGCCCATGTCAATCACCATACGGTCCTCAGCCTGACAGTTGGGGCAAGTCGCTCCGGCTATAAACCGCGGTCGCTGATTGGGTTCCGACCCATTATCCGACATACTATCTCGTCTCTCGCTGATAAAAGCTTGAGTAGTGTAGCAACCTCAATACATCGCTGGAGCACCATTTTGTCTGACATCGATTTTAGGGGGGCCTCGAATATCCGAGCGGTGCTCGGTGTGGCGCCCAGGCTGGGTGATCGGGTCATGGTTGACCCAACGGCGGTGGTTATGGGCGACGTTCATCTGGGTGATGACTCCAGCGTTTGGCCCCATGCGGCAATGCGGGGTGATGTTCAAATTATTCGCATCGGCGCGAGAACCAATATTCAAGACGGTTCGGTTTTGCACGTTACCCATGACGGACCTTACAACCCGGGAGGCTTTCCGCTCAGCATCGGCGATGACGTCACAATTGGTCACCGCGCGCTTCTCCATGGCTGCACTGTTGGTGACAGGGTATTGGTGGGCATGGGCGCTATCGTGATGGACGCCGTTACGGTCGAGTCCGAGGTGATCATCGCCGCCGGCGCTCTGATCACTCCGGGCAAACGGCTTCTGAGCGGTTTCCTTTACGGAGGCAGCCCAGCAAAAGAGATGCGGCCGCTAACCGAGGAAGAACGGGAGTTTTTGCCCTATAGTGCGGCCGGCTATGTATCACTTAAAAACCGCTATCTCGCCACCCAATAGTGAGCCAGCTAAACCGCTCGCAGGGACGATAAAACGGTTTGTGTGTCTGGATATTCTCCAAGCCATAAAAAGTAACTCTCAGCCGCCTGCTCAACCAACATACCCAAACCATCCCGCGCGTCACGGGCGCCTTGGCTGGCGGACCATGCCAAAAACGGCGCCGCCGCGCCGCCATACGCCATGTCGTAACAAACACATCCCTCAGCCAAGGCGACAGAATCGGGCAACGCAGGCAAGCCTCCGGACAGACCTGTACTTGTGCCATTAATAATCACATCCCACATCATGGTATCGGCTGTTTCGTACCCGCCACCACAAACCGGAATAACGCTCCCGGACCAGTCGGCGGCTAGTGCCTCTGCGCGACTGGCCGTGCGATTGACCACATAAATCGTCGAGGGCTGTTCCGACAATAAAGCGGACATAACACCCTTCACTGCACCACCCGCACCCAAAATCAAAATACGTGCACCGCGCAAAGACCAATCCGCATTCGTCACCATATCGGTCACAAGGCCTTTCCCATCAGTGTTATCTGCAAACAATCGACCGTCTTGATCAAAAGTGAGAAAGTTAGCGGCACCCGCCAAATTTGCTCGCTCAGACGCTACTTGTGCCAGCTGGTAAGCACGGGTTTTAAAGGGCAGCGTTACGTTCAAGCCACGACCCTCGCGTTTAAAAAAATCTCCAACCCAGGGTTCGAAGGTCTCAGGATCAACCTGCTCAGCGCGGTAATCAATCGTTCGGCCCGTTTGTCCCGCAAACGCGGCGTGAATACGTGGCGATAAACTGTGCTCAATGGGACTGCCCACCACCGCGAATCGACCCGTGATCCTGTCCATAAGCACCTTCCTCAGGCCCTGTTACCTTCAACCCCGATTGGGCTGCCCTTTGTCCATTGACGGCCCAAAAATGACATTAAGTCGCCGCGGTCAACCAATCTCTAGGCGTTAGAAAATCCGTCATTAATTGCGCCTCGGGGGTCCCCGCTTTCGGCTGCAGACCGTACTCCCAGCGCACAAGTGGCGGCAACGACATCAGGATAGCCTCAGTGCGCCCATTGGATTGAAGACCAAACAAGGTGCCGCGATCGTAGACGAGGTTGAACTCCACATAACGTCCCCGTCGATAGAGTTGCCACTGCCGCTCCGCTTCAGTCCAAGGGGCATCCTTGCGTCGCTCAAGGATGGGAAGGTAAGCCTGCAAGTAACTGTCACCCACGCTGCGCATGAAAGCAAAAGTTTGATCAAAGCCCCATTCATTAAGGTCGTCATAAAACAGGCCACCGATACCGCGAGGCTCCTGCCGATGGGGCAGAAAAAAATAATCGTCACACCATTTTTTGAACCGCGGATACACGTCGCTGCCGAAAGGATCGCAGGCTGCCTTGGCCGTGTGATGCCAAGACAGGGCATCCTCCTGGTAGCCGTAGTAAGGCGTCAAGTCAAAGCCTCCGCCCATCCACCACACCGGCGGCTCCCCCTCCTTCTCTGCCAGAAACATTCTGACGTTCGCATGTGAGGTAGGGGCATGGGGATTACGGGGATGAATGACGACCGATATACCCATAGCACGGAAACTGCGGCCGGCCAGCTCCGGCCTGTGTTGTGTGGCAGATGCAGGCATTTCTGCACCCATGACGTGGCTAAAATTCACGCCCCCCTTTTCAATCACATCGCCTTCCGCCAACACCCGACTGATTCCGCCACCGCCTTCCGGCCTCTCCCAGCTTTCCGTCGTAAATTCCCGATTTCCATCGATGACAGACAGTGCGTCGCAAATGCGTATTTGCAATGACTTCAGATAGGCTTCGACCGCCGCTGCGTCCATTTAGTTCTCCTTAAAATAACTTCACGCCCGCAAAATCGAGCCATCCCCCACGCGACGTATTGTTGACGCTTTGCCTTGAGGGTCAAGCGCCCCCGGCATCGCTGGTAGCCGGGGACCAAAATAACGGCGTAACTGCCATACCGCATGTGGTGGGGATAATCCGGCAGGGTTAGCGCTGGTCGACACTAACGGCCCGTCAAAAGCGAGACACAATGCTTTCAGCGCTGGAGCGGACGTAACCCGAATTGCCACCTCATCACTGTCGCCGGTTATCCAGTGAGGAAAGCAGCTGCGATGAGGCACTAACCAGGTATTGGGGCCAGGCCAGGAATCCAAGATCGCGCCCCGCGCACTGCTTGGCAAAGGGTCAAGCAGCGCAGAAAAAATGTCGGCTGACGCCGCTACGACAATCAGGCCTTTGCTGATCTCGCGACCCTTCATCTGCAGGACATCGAGGACAGCTTCTTCGTTAAAAGGATCGCAACTCAGGCCCCAAACCCCCTCTGCCGGACAAGCCACCACGGCACCGGCTCGCAACCGCGCTGCTATAACAGGAGCCCGCCAGCTAGCAGAATAAATTGCTGTTAAATATCGATTCACTTTACAGATCATTGGCGTTAAAACGATACCTTACCGCACGCGGCGACTCTGGAGCCAACCCAATAACTAGCGAGAAGTTTGATAACCGGCAGAGGTTTTCCTGATACAACCGGACACCTCCAGAGATGCCAAGCAAGAGAGGCAGCGCTCCAGCTCCCAGCCGAGATGACCTGCCAGTATCTCGGGCTGAACAGGGCGCCGCCCCATCAACATCAGGATATCTCGTTGATCGGGGTCTTCAGCAACATCCGGCGAGAGGGGCAATAGCGGAGCGCGCTCGGGCAAATCCAGATTATGTGCACCCAAATAGCCGTAAAACGCCTCAACCGAAGTCATTAATATCGCCCCATCATCCAGAAGGTATCGACAGCCCGATCCCTCAGGGTGGTAAACAGACCACGGCAATGCCAATACATCCCGGCCCTGATCCGCCGCAGCTGAAGCAGTGAGCAAAGTGCCGCTAGGACGACCGGCTTCCACCACTAAAGTAGCCGGACTGAATCCGGATAGCGTGCGGTTGCGTCGATAAAAATGGTGTTTGCGGGGAGGCGTATTCATTGGGAATTCACTAACCAGTGCGCCCGACTGCCTGATCCGGTCGGCGAGATGCCGATGCCGGGCAGGATAGATTGTATTCAGGCCTGAGGGCAGTATCGCGACCGTCTTGCCCCCCACTGCCAGAGCAGATTGATGCGCAAGCCCATCAATACCCAACGCCAAACCGCTCACCACCGTGCGTCCCGCTCGGGTTGCGGCGGCGGTAAACTCTGCTGCAGCGCGCTTACCATCGAGAGAAGGTTTGCGGGTGCCCACAATCGATAGCATATCAGCCTGCAAAACCTCGAGATCGCCGTGGACAAACAGAAACGGCGGTCGGTCCTCGCATTCAAAGAGCAGAGGAGGATATTCCGGATGGTGAGCGGCAACGAGGTTCAGCGGCGCTTGCTGCACTAGAGGCGTCAGCGCGTCACAGGCTTTGGCGCACTCAATTTTTTGCTGCAGGGATTCGGCACCAAGGGTTCGCGCCTCATCAGGTGAACACTCAAGAAGCGATGTAGGTGAAGGAAAGCGTTGTAGTAGCGCAGCCAGCCACCGAGCGCCTGAGTAAACCCCGTTGCTGAGCGCAAGCCATTGCGCATCTGCGACGGCATCAAAGCCGAATTGGTGTGCCATCGCTTATCCTTGAGCCTCCCCTCTAGGTCAAACAACTAATATGACTGCAAGCACGAGCAGAAAAGCTCGCCGCCATGGCAGGGCAGATAAAGAGATGCGATCAATACCTCCTCACGGGTTGACGACTTTATCTCCCACCGCCATCGCCCTCTTGGCTTCCAGCACTAGCCCAAAGCTCGCCCGCTCATAAACCGCAAATACCAATAAAACGCCCGCACGTATATCGGGTAAGCGAACCATACCCCCCGCAACCGGCTCCTCAACCAATGGCCCCGTTTGGTGGATCGCCAGAACATCACCCACTCGGAGCGCTTCCCGCTCTCCCAGATTGATCACCACAATATCCATAGGGCCGATCTGTGTCAGACCATCCGCCACTGCAATCAAAAAACCCTTCTCGATATTCCCCTGCGGAGCCTGGGGCAGGAAACCTACCCCAAGGTCAGTCTCACCGAAGGGTTGCAACCGATCTCCGACGCGAATTTCCTGGCGCATATGAGTCACCGTCATTGGCGTCAACTCATTATCACCCTGCGAACGTCGCTGTCTGGCCTCACCAACCTCCAATACAAAAGTACCAAGGTGCTCCCCTGTCACTGGATCCTCAAGCGCCGTTACAGGGCGTATCAATCGATAATCGAGCTCTTCGGACGCCGACCCCATGGTAAAGATTGTGTCGCCGACCCCGCTCATCAGCCGACCCGAATCACCCGACACCACATAGGGAGAGGCATCCAGTACTTCGGGTTTAACGACACTGTGATTGCGCAAAAAGGGTGCAATCTGTTCGCGAGGAATCATCGGTATTGCTAATTCATAAGGGCTCGCTCGAAGTCCGGGGGTCAACTTGATATCAGCCTGAGCCTGTTGAGTTAGCTGTGGACTGCCATCCTTCCAAAAAAGGCGCAAAACATCTCCAGGAAAAATCAGCTGCGGATTTTCTACTTGGGGATTCTCTGCCCATAGCGCCTGCCATCGCCACGGATCACGAAGATACAAAGCTGCGATATCCCACAAGGTATCATCAGGTTTCACGAGGTAAGTCAGCGGCACTTCAGGGTTGAGTGCGAGTGACGGCTGGGCTTGCGCAATGACCGCAGCAGGAGCCAAAGCGGACACCAGCCAGACGGCAAGCCAAGCGAAACAAACACCTCGCCAAGTCTCGGCGGCTCCAACTTTTGTGTTCCCGCGAGCAGTCTTGCGCTTGAACCCTTTGCTCTTTTCCAAGGTATTCACTCCTTTGTTTACCTCCGCCAGCATCGGCGCCCCTCAAAACCATTTGAGCGCGGTCCATCGCGCTAAAGCATCAAGGTATAATCAGAGTGTGGGGGGGCGCTGAGGACACGGCAAGACCAAATCCGAACACTTTTCCCCGTTTTAAATCAGCTTCCAGAGCGGACTTTGGCATGGCTTTACTTTCGATTCTCGAATTTCCGGACCCTCGCTTGCGCACCCGCGCTGTCGCAGTGACCCAGGTTGACTCTCGCATCCAACAGCTAGTCGATGACATGTTTGAAACCATGTATGCAGCGCCTGGTATCGGATTGGCCGCAAGTCAGGTTGATGTCCACCGGCGGGTTATCGTCATCGATATCACAGAAGACCACTCGAATCCGCGTGTTTTCATCAACCCCGAGATATCCATTATTGACGACACACTGGGCCGATATGACGAGGGTTGCCTGTCTGTTCCGGGTTTTTATGAAACTGTCGAAAGACCGTCGCTCATTGAGGTCACCGCAATGGATCGCGATGGGGCCATTTTTACAGAACAGCTGGATGGACTCATGAGCATTTGCTTACAACACGAGATCGATCATCTGGAAGGCAAGCTATTTGTCGATTATTTATCACCCCTCAAACGACAGCGCATTCGTAGCAAGTTAGTTAAAGATCAAAAGCACCGAGACTAATTGATGTCCCGCCCCCTGAATATTGTCTTTGCAGGCACACCTGTATTTGCAGCGAAGCATCTTGAGATGCTGCACCAAGGCCCGCATTCAGTTGTAGCCGTATTGACTCAGCCCGACCGGCCAGCCGGCCGAGGCAAACGATTACAACCCTCCGCTGTAAAGACGCTGGCGCTGGAAGCGGGCTTAACCGTATTACAACCCGAAACACTGAAGCACCCTGATGCAGCACGATCCCTCTCGGCCCTTGGCGCTGATCTGATAGTCGTCGTCGCCTATGGGCTCATTCTTCCAGGAGAAATTCTTGCCATTCCTCGATTGGGCTGCATTAACGTGCACGCTTCACTGCTCCCCAGGTGGCGCGGCGCGGCGCCGATACAGCGGGCCATCGAAGCGGGTGATGCAGAAACCGGCGTCAGCGTCATGACGATGGAAGCGGGTCTCGATACAGGTCCTGTTCTCATGACACGGCGACTACCGATTACACCAGCGCACACCGCCGGATCCTTACAGTCAGCGCTCGCAGAACTGGGGGCTGCTGCACTGCTCGAAACGCTGGAGGATGTCGACCGTTTTTTAGGTTCAGCCACATCTCAAGATCACACTCAGGCAAGTTATGCCAACAAAATTGAGAAGAAGGAAGCGCTCATTGATTGGGCTGACAGTGCACAGAATATCGCGCGCCGCATCAGGGCATTTTACCCAGCGCCATGCTGCTTCACCTTCCTCGGTAGCGATCGAATGAAGATAGCGAATGCTTCACCATCAGAAGCCCCACATCAATCCGCTGCGGGAGCCATCGTCGCGACCGGCAATGACGGGATTCGGGTCGCCTGTGGCGAGGGAATGCTTGTCATCACCGAAGCACAAATGCCTGGAGCGAAACCACAGTCAGCGGCGACGCTGCTCAATGGCTACAGAACACGACTGATGCCGGGGTGTCTCTTCTCATCGGTCATCGAGGGCTAACCGTGGCTTCTGCACGAGCAACCGCAGCCAAGGTTATCCGCCGCGTGCTCGAAGGCGAGTCACTCCATCGGTTGTTGCCCAGCGTGCTTGACGGCATTCAACCACCGAGTCGCGCGCTCTGTCAGGAGTTGATCTACGGCTCTTTGCGAGAATGGCCCTTGCTCGCGCCGCTGTCGCGACAATTTTTAAAAAAACCGCTACGCAGTAAGGATGCCGATATTCAGGCGCTTATCTGCATCGGCCTCTATGAACAATCGCATCTAAAAACACCCGCACATGCTGCCCTTTCCGAAACAGTAAATGCTGCCAAAGATCTGAAAAAACACTGGGCTACCGGTCTGGTAAACGGTGTGCTGCGCAACCATCAACGACAAGGTATTTCTCTTAAAGCACTGAGTCCCGCCCAACGCGCCGCTTTACCCGACTGGCTCTATAATCAATTAGTAACGGAATATGGGGACGGGATCGAGGGGATCGCCGCGGCCTCTCGTAGCCGGCCGCCAATGGTCTTACGGGTGAACACACTCAAAATCTCCCGGAGTGATTACCTCACTGCTCTCACTGCGGTGGGCATTGACGCCGAGATTTGCCAGAGGCTCGGCACGGGGATTATCCTCAGTCGCGGTGTCGATGTTTTCACACTGCCGGGCTTTTCGGAAGGATGGGCCAGCGTACAGGACCGGTCAGCTCAACTCGTAGCGGGACTCATCAACCCGCAAGCGGGAGAGCGTATTCTTGACGCCTGCTCAGCGCCTGGCGGGAAAGCCTGTCACCTGCTTGAATATCAACCGAACATTGGTGAACTGGTAGCCTGCGATATCAGCGAGACCCGATTGATGCGGGTTGCAGAGAACAGCGCTCGACTTGGCCTACCCCTTAAAATGGTTAAGGCGGACGCTAAAGATTTGCCACCAGCGATAATATCGTTCCCCTTCGATGCCATTCTTGCAGACGTGCCGTGCTCGGCCACCGGGGTCATGCGCCGAAACCCTGATGTGAAACTGCACCGTCGCGAAACAGATCTGGAGGGCTTTGCCGAGCAGCAACTTGCCATCCTGCGGGGACTTTGGCCCGCATTAAAGCCAGGGGGTCGCCTGCTTTATGTTACATGCTCAATTTTGCGCGCCGAAAACGATGATGTCATCCGCGCGTTCTGTGAAGAGCCTAGCGTGGAAGTCACGCCTCTGCCGCTAACAGAGGGCGTTCGTTGTGAATATGGATGGCAAACACTGCCGCAAGTCGACGACGGTGACGGCCTGTATTTTTCACTTTTGAAAAAACAGTACGCCTAGCTTTTCTTCGCGCACTTACGAACGTGACTAATCCACATGGCGTGTCGGGTTTGACATAGTTTATGGTGTGGCCGGGTCTTTGGGAGGATCCTCAAGCCGGTGAAAATCATTATCCTCGGAGCAGGTCAGGTAGGCGGCACACTCGCTGAGCATCTGGCTGATGAGCAAAACGACATCACCGTCGTCGACGAGCATGCGGCGACGCTGAAGCGCCTGCAAGAACGGTTGGATATCAGAACCGTCCTTGGTAACGGCGCCCACCCCTCCACGCTGCTCAATGCTGGAGCAGAAGATGCTGACATGCTGGTTGCAGTAACAGACAGCGATGAAATCAATATGCTGGCCTGCTCTGTCGCTTTCACTCTGTTCCGCACGCCCACCAAAATCAGTCGCATTCGCTCCGCCAAGTACCTGTCTGAACAAACCGCACTATTCAAGTCGGGCGCCATTCCCGTGGACGTGATTATTGGACCCGAGCAACTGGTCACCAAAAATATAGAGCAGCTAATTGCTAACCCCGGTTCACTGCAGGTGCTCGACTTTGCCGAGGGCCGCATCAGATTAGTCGCGGTCAGAGCGCTGGCGGGGGGACCAATCGTTGGTCGTGAGCTGCAGGAAATTCGAGAACACATGCCCCGAGTGGACACCCGGGTCGCTGCTATTTTCCGCAGCGGCGGTGACCCCATCATTCCTCAGGGCTCGACGGTAGTAGAGCCTGATGACGAAGTCTTTTTCATCGCGGCTCGTGAACATATTCGCTCCGTCACCGCCGAACTAAGAACAATCGATAAGCCCTATCATAGAATCATGATTGCCGGTGGCGGCAATATCGGTTCGACGCTGGCAGAACGCCTTGAAAAACACTATCAGGTCAAAGTGATCGAGCGCTCGTATGACCGTTGTCGAGTGTTGTCTGATCTCCTAGAAGACACGCTCGTTCTTCATGGCAGCGGGAATGAGCCACTGTTATTGCAGCAGGAAAATATCGAGAACACCGATGTCTTTTGCGCCCTGACCGACAACGATGAATCAAACATTATGATGTCGATGCTCGCCAAGCGGCTGGGCGCCAAAAAGGTAATTACCCTGATCACTAATGCGGCTTACATTGATCTGATCGGCGACGATATTGACATCGCCATCTCCCCTCAACAAATCACGATTAGCAGCCTTTTGGCGCACGTGAGAAAAGGCGACATCGGCAATGTCCATTCGCTCAGGCGAGGTGCGGCCGAAGCAATTGAGCTGACCGCTCACGGGGATGCGAATTCATCCAAAGTCGTGGGCAGACGCCTTGATGAATTGCATTTGCCAACGGGCGCCACGGTGGGGGCAATACTGAGGGGCGATGAAGTGCTGATTGCCCACGATCATATCGTGGTAGAAGAAGATGATCATGTCATTCTGTTTCTTGCAGACCGCTCGCAAATATCGGCTGTCGAAAAACTCTTTGCAGTAGGCTTCGGCTTTATCTGATGCAGTTTGCGATGGCCTTCAAAATCATCGGCGTTTTGCTGATGTTATTCAGCAGCGCCATGCTGCCCTCCCTATTTCTCTCCGTCATTCATCGTGATGGCGTGGAATCCGCCTTTGCCACCGGCTTTGGCATGACATTGCTGGCCGGCATCTTGCTTTGGTTGCCAACCCGCAGCCTAAAAAGGGACTTGAACATTCGCGATGGATTCTTGGTCACGGCGCTTTTCTGGTTGGTGTTGGGTGTATTTGGCGCCATTCCTTTCTGGCTCATTCCATCACTTAATCTGTCTGGTGCGGCGTCAGTTTTTGAATCAATATCCGGACTGACCACTACTGGAGCCACAGTGATAACGGGGCTGGATGCGTTGCCTCAGTCACTTCTCCTGTATCGGCAGTTACTGCAGTGGCTAGGCGGTATCGGCATCGTTGTGCTTGCTGTTGCGGTACTGCCGATGCTGGGTATTGGGGGTATGCAGCTGTATCGCGCTGAGAGCGCCGGCCCCTCGAAAGAAAGAAAATTAACGCCCCGAATCACCAGCACCGCCAAAGCGCTCTTTGGCATCTATTTGCTGCTCACCATTGCCTGCGCTGCTTCCTATTTCTTTGCAGGAATGACCGTTTTCGATGCCATTTGTCACGCATTTTCGACCGTCGCAATCGGTGGATTTTCGACTCACGATGCAAGTCTCGGTTACTACGATCAAAATAGCATCTTACTGATTAGTTCATTTTTTATGGTGGTCTCAGCAGTCAATTTTGGATTGCATTTCATCGCCATTCAGCGTCGCGATATCCGGGTTTATACCCACGATTCAGAAACCGCCTTCTTCTTAACCGTAATCGCGCTGGCCACCTGCGTAATTTGCGTCTTGCTGGTACTTACCGAAACGTTCAATGTGGAAGACAGCCTGATCCATGGACTATTCCAAACAATCTCCATCGCCACCACCACCGGTTTCACCACACAAGATTTTTCCATATGGCCATTATTTTTACCTGTATTGCTGCTAATGCTGAGCTTTATGGGCGGATGCGTAGGGTCAACTGGCGGTGGCATGAAAGCGATGAGAATCCTGCTTATTTTTCGTCAGGGAGTGCGCGAACTCAGGCAGCTACTGCATCCGAATGCCATCATTCCCCTCAAGATTGACTCGCGGCGCGTACAAACCGAAATCATCAGCGCAGTGTGGAGTTTTTTTGCTGTCTATATGTTTTGCTTTGTATCCATATGGCTTGCTCTACTCGCGACGGGACTGGACTTCCCATCCGCGTTTTCTGCCGTAGCCGCCACCTTGAATAATTTGGGGCCGGGGCTCGGCAAAGTGGCCAGTAACTACGCTGGCGTCAGCGAAGCCGGAAAAATTATCCTGTGCCTGGCTATGCTCATGGGGAGGCTTGAGGTCTTCACTCTTCTCGTGCTGTTCACTCCAGCATTCTGGCGCCATTGAGCAGACCAACCACGGCGGCACCTACACAGGTCCGTTATTTCAGCCCGCGAGATTGCTGTATCACTTCATAGGCCGCCGTAATTTCCTGCGCACGTGCGGTCGCGACCCTTAGGAGCTCATCTGGCACACCCTCTGCAATGAGCTTATCTGGATGGTTTTCGCTCATCAATTTGCGGTAACGGCGCTTCAACTCACTATTGGATGCATCAGGCGCCAATCCAAGCGCGGCATAAGCCGTATCCAGCCCAGAAGGCTCATTAGTAGTTGCTCGCTGTCGACCACCCTGCTGCTGGTATGCGCGCTGTTGGAATTGCGCCTGGGCATTGATCATCGACAGAAGCTGATCAATCTCTCTCTGAGGAACGGAAAGCAATGCGGCTATCTGGTTCAAAGCAGTCCGCTCAGCGGAGGACAGCGTGCCATCGGCAAGAGCGATACCGACCAGAAATACCAATAAGGTGTGCTGTGCCTGCCGACGCCCACCAAGACATTCTTTAAAGCGGGACACCGTAAGCGATGGATCAAAGCCTGACACCGATCCCGCTTTGAAATGCGAGATCGCTGTTCGGCGTTGCTCGGCGTTGAGTCTAAGTTGCACAAATAACGTTTCGGTTTGCGCTATTTCAGCCTCAGAAACTCGGCCATCAGATTTTGCGACATATCCCAGAAGGGTGAAGGTCGTCTCAAAAAACTGCGCCCGCATAAGGTGCACAGCATCAGGACCCGACAGCTGCAATGCTCGCCAAAGACCTCGATCAAAGGCATGTCCCAACACCAGTCCGAATAACAAACCAACTGGGCCAAAAGCCAAAAATCCGATTGCGCCCGCGAGGAGCTTGCCCATTACCTGCCTCACTTGGGGGCGTCGCTCTCGTCCAGCAACGGTGAAGCAGCCCAGTTGTAGTAGTCCACTTGCCCATAAGGCTGAACGCGGAACCGCTTGTACTGCCACTGATACTGGCACTCGTTATCCATGATCAGCTTTTCCACACCCAGGTTGATAGCTGCAAGCGCTTCTTTAGGGTCGTCACTATAAACCCCTTGCTCCGCTGCTCGGTAAATGGCCCTAAAACCAGTGGGCGTCCGCAGCACCGCACCCATCACCGCGGCTGCCCCAGAGCGCTTGATCAAGTTATACGCTAACGTTCCTGTGAAACACTCGACACCAAAAAACGGCGCATTCAAACCGCCATTCAACTCGCGCGGCACCTGATCGGGCAAAATACCTGTGATACCACCACCGCGCACTGTACGAAGGAGCTCGGCGAGTCCGCGAGGTGTCGTGGGTACCAGCCTGCCACCCAGGCGTTGTCGACCCTTATGAACGAGCCGATCGAGCTTTTTCAGTGCAAGCGGCTCATATAGCGCAACAAGGTTACCTTGTGTCGCAAGATGCATCCCCAGCAACTCCCAATTGCCCAAATGAGGACCTAATACTATGACCCCCTGACCTGAGGCCAGTGGTTGTTTGATGCACTCCAAGCCGTCGACCTCGATCAACGGCGCAATATCCTCCCAGGGGTGTATCCATAGTCGACCCATCTCTGCCATCAATTCTGCAGTGGACCGCACACTTTGTTTAGCAATGTGACGTCTTTGAGTCGGCGTCCAGCTGGGATAAGCCAGCTCAAGGTTTCTGATAGCCACGCGCCGCATACGGGCATTGAAGCAATAAAGTAGAGAACCTATTGACCTGCCGAGCGAACGCGCCGATGTGAGCGGGAGTAATCGCGTAACAGTCATCATCAGATGAATGAGCAAAATAACTGTCCATTCCACCCAGACAGGTTTTTGTGAGGCAGCCATAAAGAATGATTTTCTGCAGGTAATCTTCCGGAAAAGTGATTATGAAATAGGCATCGCAGTTATACTAACCTTTCATACTGATTTTGGGCTGTTTCCGTGGTTCCCGCGACATTTCAAGACGTAATCCTGCGATTGCAGGACTATTGGGCTGGCCATGGATGCGTTGTGCTGCAGCCTCTGGACATGGAGGTAGGCGCAGGCACCTTTCATCCAGCGACCTTCCTACGCGCCTTGGGACCAGAAAACTGGAATGCAGCGTATGTGCAACCCAGTCGAAGGCCCGCAGATGGCCGGTATGGTGAAAACCCCAACCGCCTGCAGCATTATTATCAGTTTCAGGTCGTCATGAAGCCGTCTCCTGATGATTTTCAGGCGCTTTATCTCGGCAGCCTCTATGCACTGGGTCTCGACCCATTGGAACACGACATCCGCTTTGTTGAAGACAACTGGGAATCGCCAACGCTGGGGGCCTGGGGTCTGGGCTGGGAAGTCTGGCTAAACGGCATGGAGGTCAGTCAATTTACTTATTTTCAGCAAGCCGGTGGCTTGGAGTGTTACCCGGTCACCGGTGAGCTGACCTATGGCCTTGAGCGCATTGCTATGTACTTGCAAGACGTCGAATCTGTGTACGACCTCGTTTGGGCAGACCTGCCGTCCGGTGCTGTGACCTATGGCGATGTCTATCATCAGAACGAAGTAGAGATGTCCTCTTATAACTTTATGGAGGCCGATGTCGATAATTTATTCTCACAGTTTGAATTCTATGAGCGTGAAGCGAACAGGCTGGCAGAAAAAAAGCTCCCTCTGCCCGCATACGAATACGTTATGAAAGCCTCTCACACCTTTAATTTACTTGACGCTCGCCACGCTATCGGCGTCACAGAACGCCAACGTTATATCCTTCGCGTACGCACATTGGCGCGGGCAACAGCCAAAGCCTATGTGGCGGCTCGAGGCGCGCTAGGATTTCCCATGGCCGACGCTGATCTCGCCGCTTCCGCATTGGCCAGCCTGGCGCAACAAGGCGAGGCGTCCGCATGAGTACTGAGGACCTGCTGTTCGAACTGGGCACAGAGGAGCTTCCTGCTGGCGAGATTTCAGGTATGGCAGCCGCTCTGGTTGATACGGTTACGCGGGATCTCACACAGTACTCTCTGCACTATTCCAGTGTGGAACAGTTTTCGACCCCCAGGCGCCTGGCCGTTTTAGTGCGGGACGTCGCCGTCCGTGGGGCCGATCAGGAACGACACGTTGTTGGCCCTCCTTTAAGCGCTGCGCGGGATAAGCAGGGTCAGTGGACGCCCGCAGCCGAGGGTTTTGCAAGGAAGCAAGGCATCGATACCTCGGCGCTCACTATTTCGGAAGAAAATGGCATAGAGCGCATTGCCGCTCACGTGATCCAAACAGGCGCCGCAGCGCGAGATGTAATTCCCGAGATCATCAAAAATGCTGTCAGTACAATACCGGTATCAAAGCGCATGCGATGGGGTCTCTCGAGAGACGAGTTTCTTCGCCCGGTGCAATGGCTGTTGCTGCTTTTCGGAGAAGAAGTGCTGCCCTATGAGCAGTTTGGCCTCATTAGCGGCAGGGAAAGTCGTGGACACCGCTTTCACCATGACAAACCTGTCTCTCTTTCGAGAGCCAGCGATTATTCATCCCTGCTTCGCAATGCGAATGTCATTGCAGATGAAGCAGAACGTAAGCGAATCATCACCGAGCAAGTCACGGCCCTTGTCACAACCGAAGAAACTGTCGCCCTATCCGATGAGCTGCTTAACGAGGTAACCGGTCTTGTGGAGTGGCCCATTGCATTGCGCGGGAGCTTTGATCCGACCTTTTTGGAGGTCCCGGAAAAAGCACTCATTTCCGCGATGAAAAACCATCAGAAATACTTCCATCTTCACGACGCCAACACCGGTGCCTTACTGCCCGCATTTATTACCATCGCCAATATTGACAGCAAAAACCCTGCCCGGGTGATTGCCGGCAACGAGCGGGTGATCCGGCCTCGCCTTGCCGACGCAGCGTTTTTCTTCGCTAATGACAAACGCATTACTCTGGCATCGCGGCAGTCACGATTAGCCAGTGTCGTCTTTCAACAACAGCTGGGCAGCCTGCTCGACAAATCCGGGCGCATGACAAATCTAGCCGCTAATCTGGCCAAGAAAATTGGGGCCGATGGCGGGGTGACATCGCGAGCAGCGGCACTCGCCAAATGCGATCTGGTGTCAGAAATGGTGCTCGAATTTCCTGAGCTGCAGGGCAGTGCCGGTGCTAACTACGCCCTCAACGACGGTGAGCCTGCGCCTGTCGCACAGGCGATCGAGGAGCATTATCTCCCGCGCTTTGCCGGTGACAGCTTGCCAACATCTGCAGAGGCAAGCGCACTCGCTTTAGCAGACCGGCTAGATACACTGGTGGGGATTTTCGGTATCGGGGAGCCACCGACCGGATCAAAAGATCCTTTTGCACTCCGTCGCGCATCTCTCGCAGTGATTCGTATTCTGATCGGTCTTGAACAATCCGTATCATTGCATGACTTACTCGACTTTGCTCGGGATCAGCACACCGCGTCGCTTGCACAGGACAGCGCAAACTCGGTGCTGAACTACATTTTCGAGCGGCTAGACAATTGGTATGCGGAGCGGGGTGTATCGGGCGACGTCGTCCGAGCCGTGCTGGCATCTAGCGAGAGTGACCTATTTGATATCGACTTGCGAATCCACGCATTGGCAACGTTTTCTGCTACTGAAACTGCGCAGCAACTGGCCGCTGCCAATAAGCGCGTCGCCAACCTACTCGCAAAAGCCGAAACAGATGACTTCCCGGCGCCGGATGCGACAAAATTTGACGAAGAGGCAGAGCACTCACTGCACAACATGGTGCTCGCGACCCGAAAGGCCCTCAACCCGTTAATAGCGGATCGAGATTACACATCAGCGCTAAACGAATTGGCGACCCTGAGGCAACCGGTTGATGATTTTTTTAATGCGGTGATGGTAAATGCGCAAGATCCCGATGTGCGACTTAACCGACTCGGACTTCTTAACATGTTGCGAGGACTGTTCACACAAATCGCCGATATAGCCCTCCTCTCTTCAGGGGCTGAATGAACACAGATCCACAATTTTTAGTGGGCCTTTTGGCAGCAGGCACTGTCGTGCTTCTGCTCGGGATAATCATTCTGAGTCGCGGCAGACAAGAACTGATGTCGCTCCGGGAGTCGTCAACAGAGCAGCGGACGACAGCCAATCTCGCAGAAGAGCGAGCAAGATCCTTAGAGGCAGAAGTCTTATCGCTTAACAAAGAGCTAGCAACGTTAACCGCGCAGTTAAGCGCACAGAGCGCGACCCTTGCGGAGCGCGAAGCCAGCCACCAAAACCAAATGAAATGGCTGGAGGAGTCGCGCACTGCGCTCCGATCTGAGCTGGAAGTAGTAGGTCAGAAGCTACTCACATCCTCCGGTAAGGCCCTTGAAAGTACCAACCAAAAAAGCTTAGACAGCTTATTGAAGCCGCTCGCAGAAAAAATTGATCAATTCCAGACACGGGTTAATCAGGTTCACACTGATATGGTTGGCAACAACGCCTCTTTATCCGAACAAATCAAGCATCTCCAGTCAGTCGGATTATCCATGTCAGATGAGGCCCACAATCTGACGCGCGCTCTGAAAGGCGACAAAAAGTTGGTGGGAAACTGGGGTGAAGCCCAACTAGAAAAGACGCTCGAACTCGCCGGTTTACGCCGAGGAGAGCATTACGATGCTCAGGTCACCGTGAAAGATTCGCGGGGAGACAGGCACGTGCCGGACTTTGTCATCCGGTTGCCGGAAGGGAAAAACGTGGTCATCGACAGTAAGGTGTCGCTGGTGGACTACGAACGCGCAGTTACTGCCGAATCAGATGGCGAACGCGCGAGCGCCCTAGAAGCCCACGGTAAAGCCGTCCGCAATCATATCGACGCGCTGTCTGCGAAGGATTATGCCAACCTGCCCGGGATGGACAGCCCAGATTTCGTACTGATGTTTATGCCAGTAGAGCCCGCTTACATCGAAGTCATGCGCAGCCAGCGCGGACTTTTCAACCATGGATACCAAAAGAATGTAGTGCTGGTATCGCACACCACACTCATGCCGATTCTGCGAACGGTCGCCAACTTGTGGATGATTGAGCATAGTAATCGCGAGGCCCGGGAAATCAGCGATCGGGCGGGCGATATTTATAATACGGTTTGTTTGCTAGGCGATCGACTGCAGGCGCTGGGGTCGTCCATCTCCACTGCGACGCAAAAATACAATGAAACCCTGCGAGCGGTTCAGGGTAAACAGGGGCTGGTAGGAAAAGTCGCCCGCTTCCAATCACTTTCAAAGAAAGCTAACAAAACTTTCCCAAAAACACTTGCGCCGATTGATCCAGAAATCGACCACGTCGCCCTCGAGACTCTCCAGCAGTCGGAACAGCAGCCTGCATCAGAGGACTGACAGCCCCGAGCCGAGGCCGCGCAAAAATGGCTCAGATGTCCAGATTGGCGACCGCCAATGCGTTTTGCTCAATAAACTCTCGCCGAGGCTCTACGTCGTCTCCCATTAGCGTCGAGAACATCTGGTCGGCCAGAAAGGCGTCTTCAATCGTCACCTGCAACATACGCCTAGCACCAGGGTCCATGGTGGTTTCCCAGAGCTGTCCCGGGTTCATTTCGCCCAAGCCCTTATAACGCTGGATGGTGCATCCTTTACGAGCCTCCGCCAAAAGCCAATTGAGGCCAGCGGCGAAATCCTGTGTTTCGAATCGCTTCTCTCCTCTCTGAAAAAATCCGTCCGGCTCTATCAGTCCCTGCAATTGTTCACCCAGAGACCGCAACGCCAGATACTCTGAGGAGCCGAAAAACCCTCTTCCCAGAACGGTGTCATTGGCCACGCTGTGCGCCGTCCGCCTGACAACCGGGTAAAAAGTCCCTCTCTCCGGGTCTTGACGAACAAACACCTCGTATTGAACTGACTTATCTTTTAGCGATAGTAAGCGCTCACTCAGATCGCTTGAGAAAGCGCTCACAGCGTCCTCAGTCGCGAGGGACTCCACGTCTAAACTGGGCACTTCAAGCAACATCCACAGCACATCACGGGGGAAAGCGCGGGCAAGCCGATCTATGTTCGATGCCACGCCCTGATACGCTGATACAAGGTCGGCCAACCCCGGACCGGCGAGGGGTGGTGCGCCAGCATTAGCGAAAAGCGCTGCCTCCTCAAGCGCCGACTGGGTCAAATACTCAGCCAACGCGGGCTCATCTTTAAGATATCGACTCTGCTTCCCGCGCGCCAATTTATACAAAGGCGGCTGTGCAATGTAAACGTGTCCGCGCTCAATGAGCTCTGGCATCTGTCGGAAAAAGAAGGTCAGGTACAGTGTGCGAATGTGCGAACCATCCACATCCGCATCGGTCATGATGATGATCCTGTGATAACGCAGCTTGTCGGGATCAAATTCGTCTTTGCCGATGCCACAACCCAGAGCGGTGACTAAATTTCCGATTTCAGCAGATCCCAGCATTTTATCGAAGCGCGCCTTTTCTACATTCAGTATTTTGCCTTTAAGTGGGAGGATCGCTTGGAAGCGACGGTCTCTGCCCTGCTTTGCCGAACCACCTGCAGAATCTCCCTCTACCAGGTACAGTTCACTCATGGCAGGATCCCGCTCCTGACAATCCGCAAGCTTGCCAGGCAGCCCAGCAATATCCAGCGCCCCTTTTCGCCGCGTCATCTCTCGAGCCTTGCGCGCCGCCTCACGCGCTCTGGCAGCATCGATCATCTTGCCTACGACCAATTTGGCCTCGGCAGGGTTTTCTAACAGAAAATCATTAAAGAACTGATTCATCGCTTGTTCGACTGCGCCTTTAACCTCACTTGACACCAATTTATCCTTGGTCTGCGAGGAAAACTTGGGGTCCGGGACTTTAACGGAAACGATGGCTATCAGGCCTTCCCGGGCGTCATCCCCGGTGGTTGACACCTTCGCCTTCTTTGCAAGCCCTTCTTTTTCAATGTAATTATTTAAGCAACGCGTCAGCCCCGCCCTGAATCCTGCGAGATGCGTACCGCCGTCTCGCTGCGGAATATTGTTGGTATAACAGTACAAGCCTTCCTGAAAACCGTCGTTCCATTGCAGCGCGACCTCAACCTCTACGCCTTCGTCTGCCTGCGCCTGGAAATGACACACTTTGGCAATGGGCGTCTTGCTTTGATTGAGAAATTCAACAAAAGCGCGAAGGCCTCCCTCATACGAAAAGAGCTCCTCTTCGGAGGTGCGTTCATCCTTGAGGAAAATTCGCACCCCACTATTCAAAAAAGCGAGCTCTCGAAGGCGTTTGCCCAGAACGTCGTAGTGAAATGCAATATTGCTGAAAGTCTCGGGGGAGGGAGTAAAGCGCACGGACGTGCCTGTCTCTGCAGTCTCGCCCACTACGGCCAAAGGCGCTTGTGGGACGCCATGAGCATAGTGCTGCTCGAATAGCTGACCCTTGCGACGAATAGTCAGCTGCAACGAAGAGGACAGCGCGTTCACCACCGAAACTCCGACCCCATGCAGCCCACCAGATACCTTATAGGTGTTATCGTCAAATTTTCCGCCGGCGTGAAGAACCGTCATTATCACCTCAGCGGCTGATACCCCTTCCTCATGCTGTTCGGTGGGAATGCCCCTGCCATTATCAGACACCGACACAGACTCATCAGGGTGAATCACGATATCGATCTGGCTGCAATGTCCTGCAAGAGCCTCATCGATACTGTTATCCACCAATTCAAACACCATATGATGAAGGCCAGTGCCATCGTCGGTATCACCAATGTACATGCCAGGACGCTTTCTCACCGCGTCCAGGCCTTTCAATACGGTTATGCTCGAGGAATCATAATCTCGAGGGGTCGTATCACTGTCGGTGTCTTCAGCCATAGCGTTTTAACCTTTTCTGATGTGCGCCTGTTATTTCGTCGATCAGCCATCAAGCCCGCAAAATCGGAAGACTCTCAGGCTGCTCCAAACCGCCCGGTGCCACACTTTATGAGCGGCCACCGTCTATTTCTGTTGCCAAGCAATCCATTAAACAACTCGGCACTTCGCGAAAAATACTCTTCAACTCAATTATCGCTGGATAGTGAGGCCGCCACGTTCCACGTGGAACAAATTAATGGGGTCCGTACCCCAAGCTCTCTCCAGAGAGGCGCGATCCACTGCCGTCATAATGACCTGTCTCCCGCCTCGCAGCTGCGCACAAACACTGGCGCAATGTGCCTCATCAAGCTCTGCTGGCAGATCATCGATTAAATATAACGGCGGCATTTTGGATGCCTCCTCAATAATCTGCCCCTGAGACAGCTTCAACGCCACCAACAACAACTTCATTTGGCCTCGCGACAGCACATCCGATGCAGCGGCACCATCCGCGTTAAACCGCAGGTCTGCGCGATGCGGCCCTACCTGCGTAAACCCCTGTGCAGCATCGCTTTGCGCGTTTTTTTCCAATGCCGCCTGCAGCGACTCTCGTCGATCCCAGCCTGCGCGAAACGCCATCCCCACCTCTGCCAAATTTGGGGAAATAGCGGGAGCAAGCTGCCTCAGCTTTTCGGCATAACGGTCCACCACGCTTCCACGCGCCTGGGTCAACTGCTCGCCTGCCTGAGCCAACTCGTGGCGCCATGCCTTATCTGAACTCAGTATACCACGGCGCAAGCCGCTATTTCTCTGTCGGAGCAAGTGGGTATAGCGCCGCCACAGAGCCAAAAACCCCTGTTCCACGTGGAACAACGTGCCATCGAGCAACCGGCGACGCCCCTCTGGAGCGCCGGTGAGGAGCGTCAAACCCTCCGTATCCATCAAGACCAAAGGGAGCTGCTGAGCCAACGCCGACAGGGAGGGTATTGTCTCGCCATTCACTTTGGCTCGCACCAGGCCGTCGCGGTACTTCTCTATCCCCATAACAAACGGCCGGCCGCCGCTGCTCCCGCGCCCGACAATGCGACACGAGGTGGCTTCGTGTTGAATCACGGGCTTAGATTGGTGGGTGCGAAAAGAACGGCCTACACCAAGCAAATGAACCGCCTCTAAAAAACTGGTTTTACCGGAACCGTTAGCGCCAAAGAGTGCGGTCGCGCCACTTGCAAGGCTAACCTCTAATTTGGCCAGGTTGCGAACACACTTGATCTCTATATGCTCAAGCATTCAGTTCAAGCAGGCAATTTAAAGGCGCATAGGCATCACAACATAAAGTCGTTCCGGCTCATCATCAGCGGGGGGCTCGGCGTGCTCTACCAGCGCCGAGCTGGCTTCGTCAGACAAGCACAATCGAACTTGCACCTGGCTTAAGGCCGACAGCACATCCAACAGATAGCTAACGTTAAAACCGATCTCCATCTCGCCACCGCTATAATCCACAGCCACAACCTCTTCAGCTTGCTCCTGCTCTGGGTTGTTAGCGGTGATATCAAGATTATTCTCGGACAGCCGCAGCCGAACGCCACGGTACTTCTCATTGGAGAGAATTGCCGTGCGGGTAAATGCCTGCTTTAGCTCAGCTCGATCGCCTACCACTGACTTGTCGGGATTTTTCGGTATTACGCGCTCATAATCCGGAAACTTGCCGTCAACTAGCTTAGAAGTGAAGGTATATTGGGTGGTTGTCGCGCGAATGTGATTAGTGCCAATAGCAAGCGAAATAGAGGCCGCGCCCTCCAATAAACGTGACAACTCCAGCACGCCTTTACGGGGAATAATAACGCCTATATCGGCCGCCTCTACCCGTTTTGGTGACGTAGCAAGCGCCAGTCTATGGCCGTCTGTCGCAACAACGCGGAGACGTCCGCCCAGCAACTCAAAATAAAGGCCATTGAGATAATAACGGACGTCCTGCTGCGCCATGGCAAACGCGGTACCGTCAATCATTTGCTTAACGAGGGATTGTTCAATTTCTAAGGTGGTATCACCGGCGCCCGCATCCACCGTAGGAAAATCTGCAGCGGGCAACGTGGATAGGGTAAAACGGCTGCGACCTGCCTTCACGGTGGCCTTCCCGGCATCCACGGCAAATTCTATATTAGAACCCTCGGGTAAAGACTTGCAAATGTCGACCAGCTTTCGCGCAGGTACCGTCACCTCGCCGTCGACCCCTGGCGCCTCAATGTCCAGTCGGCCGACGAGCTCTACCTCGAGATCGGTGCCCGTCAAGGACAGCCGTGAGCCCTCAAGAGCAATCAATACGTTGGAGAGAATCGGCAACGTTTGTCTTCTTTCAACCACTCCCGCCACCAAATTTAAAGGCTTGATCAGCGTGTCTCGGGCAATAGAGAATTTCATATCAATGAGCTCAGGTTATTAGGCAATGATTACGACATTGACGGCGAATTATGACAACGCTTCATCATGTCGTCAGTGATCTAAGCAAGTTTTGGTAATCCTCGCTGATGTCAGAGTTAATGTCGCGCAACTCCTTTATCTTACGGCATCCGTGAAGCACTGTCGTATGGTCTCGGCCACCAAAAGCATCTCCAATCTCAGGGAGGCTGTGCCGAGTCAGCTCTTTTGACAACGCCATTGCAACCTGCCGCGGCCTAGCAACGCTCCTGTTGCGTCGTTTTGACATCAAATCAGCTACTTTAATCTTGTAGTACTCGGCCACCTTCCTCTTTATGTTATCCAGCGAAACCTGCTTGTCCTGCAGCGCCAACAAATCTTTCAGGCTGTCTTTAATCAGCTCAATGTCAAATGGGCGGCCGGTGAAATTAGCGCTCGCTATCACTCGCTTGAGGGCGCCCTCTAACTCCCTTACGTTAGATCGAATCCGCTGCGCTATGAAAAACGCGGCGTCTGGCGCTAGCGTAATATGACTTTGTTCCGCTTTCTTCATCAGTATCGCCACCCGCGTTTCGAGATCAGGGGGCTCAACTGCCACCGTCAGCCCCCAGCCAAACCGTGACTTTAAACGCTCTTCAACCCCCTCAATCTCTCTCGGATAGCGATCGCACGTCAAAATCATTTGCTGACCGCCCTCTAGCAAGGCATTAAAGGTATGAAAAAACTCTTCTTGAGAGCGATCCTTGTTGGCAAAAAACTGAATGTCATCAATCAAAAGCGCGTCTACTGACCGATAAAATCGCTTGAAATCATTGATAGCATTTAATTGCAGGGCTTTAACCATATCCGCCACAAAACGCTCTGAATGCAGGTAAATGATTTTTGCTTCGGGATTTCGGCGCCGCATGGCGTTCCCCACCGCATGCATCAAATGGGTTTTACCAAGGCCCACACCACCGTAGAGAAACAGCGGGTTATAGGAAGCCCCTGGGTGTTCAGCCACCTGTTGTGACGCAGCCAGCGCCAGCTGGTTACTTTTTCCTTCAACAAACCGCTCGAAAGTATAACCCTCAACAAGCCTAGATGAGGTTACCAGCGCCCCCGAAGAAGACACGCGTGCCGGTGGCGTGGCCTGTATGGGCAACGCCGTCGTCTGGGGTGTTCGCTCAGCCGGCATCACAGGCGCTATCGCCCGCGCGCCGTCACCCGCAACGGTTACCGAGACTTGCGCTGAGGTGGGTGCAACCACATCCATCAAATACCCAGAAATCATGGGCACGTAGCGCTCAACAACGAAATCTCGAATAAAACGATTCGGCGCTAACAACATTAAACCCGAATCTCTCCACTCCGCCTGCAATGGCCGTATCCAGGTGTTAAATTGTTGTTGCGGAATATCCCCACCCAGTCGATGCAAACAATGCTGCCAGGGGTTAGTAAGCGGCTGTGGGGCTGCCAACGCAATCGCTCCTTTTTAGTTCTACCTTTGTGCTTCTTTTTTTGTTTGAACGGATCGGTCCCGCCGAACAAGCCTATGAACGCCCCTGGGGTGAGCCGCTTAAAAAGCCAGGCTCCGGATCGCGTCACGGCAACCAGTTATCCACACCGCCACAACGTTATCAACATGTTTTTTATGCCTTAATATCAGCACTTTATCGTGTTTTTGAGCGCGTACAGAACAACCCTCCTATTTGCAAGCAAAACTTGCGGCCGGCTGTGCATAACCTGTTATTAACTTTGGGTTAACTTGTGGCTTTCAGTGCTGCTCGGTCATTATTGGGAACCCTGCCGAGCCCCTGTTTGTAAGCGCTAGCTAACTTACCATCCCCTCAATTTCCGAGCTCCCCACAATCCGCCAACGATCGCCGATCGCCAATGTTGCCGCGACACAACCAGTGGATGATTTAAATATGGTTGCGTTAACGGCGCACCTAAAACGACATTCATTAATGTTGCCAACAACACTCACCACCCCTATAATCCGCGCCCCCGACCGTCAGTAGAACAGACAAGCTGTTTGGCACGGGGACCACATGTAAGTTTGATACATAAAGTGTAAATAGGTTGATGCCATGAAGCGTACATTCCAGCCCAGTGTCCTGAAGCGAAAGCGAACCCATGGTTTTCGCGCTCGAATGGCCACGAAAAACGGTCGGCAGGTGTTAGCGCGGCGAAGGGCTCGCGGTCGTAGCAAGCTCTCGGCTTAAGCGACGCCACAAGGGGCCCCTTAAGTGGCCCATGCCCACGCTTCCATTATCCGCCAAGCTCTCTGAGCGACATCACTACAGCGGCGTTTTCAACGCCCCGCAGATCCGCGTCAGCACGCGCTCATTTTTAATATTGGCGAAACCCTCCCCAACTAAGCGGTCCAGGATCGGTATCGTCGTTGCCAAAAAACACATCCGCAAAGCCACCCGACGAAACCGAGTAAAACGCATCATCAGGGAGCACTTTCGGCTCTATCAGCCTTCCGTTTCTCTCGATCTGGTGATTTTGGCCAGAAGCCCTGCAGACCAACTTTCAAACCCCTTAGTTTGGCGGGATCTGCATCACCTGTGGCTTGCACTGAATAAAAAAGCCTGCACTTTATGCGTTGGCTGAAGCGCATGGACCAATTACTGGCAAGGGGTCTATGCCTCCTCATACGCGCCTACCAACTCACGTTGAGCCCTTGGCTCGGGCGATGGTGCCGCTTTTCACCAACTTGTTCACAATACGGGATTGACGCACTACAGACCCACGGTACCCTAGCCGGCTGTTGGCTCACTGTTCGCAGGGTCATTCGCTGTAACCCCTGGTGTATCGGCGGATATGACCCCGTACCGAAACACCACCCATATCGTCAACCAGACTGAGACCGAACACATGGACATCCCTCGATATGCTTTGATCGCCGCCAGTATCCTGCTGGGTCTTATGCTGTTGGGAGAGTGGACGCGCTTCACTGCCGATGAACAGGCCTTGATACCTGCGAGCCCCATTGTCGAATCCACCGCGCAGAAAGATAGCCCGACCCTATTGGGGGACCCCACAACAAGTTTTGATCAATCGCCTCAGGACGACCTGCCCAGCGATGAAGACCTTGCCCAGTCTTCCAGCGCTGACATTTACAACGGCATCAGCGCACAAGCCAATTCATTGGTAAGGGTCACTACCGATGTTCTCGAAATCATTATTGACCTCGAGGGAGGAGATGTTGTGGGCGCGGCCTTGCGCGATTACCCCAAAACCCTCGCTGATCCCTCTGACCCATTTGTGCTCCTTGAAAGAAACGGCCAACGAACCTACGTAGCGCAGTCCGGTCTGGTCGGGCCAGATGGGATTGATCGCCAAGCGCGTGCGTTGTATCGGACAGACAGGCCCAGTTACGAACTCGCAAGCGGCAACACACTTGACATAGACCTGCATTACCAAAATGACGACGGCGCCCTTGCGGTAAAAAAAATATACCGCTTCCAGCGAGGCAGCCATACGATTTTGGTTGACCACGAGATACAAAATTTATCAAGCCGGACCACTAACCTCACGCCTTTTGCCCAACTAAAGAGAGATAGTTCATCCGCACCGTCTGACAATAACTCAGGCATGGGTATGCGCCCATTTTTGGGATCAGCGCTGACACACTCTGAACAACGGTTTGAAAAGTTTGATTTTGAAGAAATGGCTGAAAACCCTTTTAAAGCCGATGTGCAAGGCGGCTGGATCGCAATGCTTCAACACTACTTTGTCAGCGCATGGGTACCTAGTGCGACCGACACCCATCGATATCGAACCCGCCATACCAACAATGGCTTCAATATTATCGGCTATACGGGACCCGCACTAACCCTCGCTCCCGGGGAAACGTCTACCGTAACTAACACCCTCTATGTCGGTCCAAAAAACCAATCCGTTTTATCTGATCTGGCGCCTCATCTCGACTTGGTTGTTGATTACGGTTGGCTATGGTGGATCGCCCAACCACTCTTTTGGCTCCTCACAACGATCCAGTCGGTTGTCGTGAACTGGGGTATAGCGATTATCGTTTTGACGCTGCTTGTCAAACTCGCCTTTTTTCAGCTCTCTGCTGCGGGTTACAAATCTATGGCGAGGATGAGAAAAGTTCAGCCTCGCATCGTGGCAATTCGGGACGAATATGCTAATGACAAGGCCAAGCAGTCTCAGGCGATGATGGAGCTTTACAAGAAGGAAAAAATTAATCCCTTGGGTGGGTGTTTTCCCATCCTTGTGCAAATGCCCGTATTTATCGCCTTATATTGGGTGCTGATGGAGTCTGTGGAGTTACGGCAAGCGCCGCTTGCACTTTGGATAAAAGACCTGTCGGTAATGGATCCATATTTTGTGTTACCCATCCTGATGGGCGCAAGTATGTTTTACATGCAAAAACTTAACCCAGCGCCACCAGACCCCATGCAAGCAAAAATTATGCAGTGGATGCCCATCGTGTTTACGTTCTTTTTCCTGTGGTTCCCTGCCGGCTTAGTGCTTTATTGGCTCTGCAATAATCTGTTGTCGATGGGACAGCAATACATCATCAATCGGCGAATTGAAAACGGCAGTCTTTAATCCTCATATGGATCAGCAATCTGAACTGGTCGAAACTGCCGCGCTGGACGGGGACACCATTGCCGCTATTGCCACCCCTCCAGGTAAAGGGGGCGTAGCGATCGTGAGGCTATCCGGTCATCATGCTTGGCCCATTACCCGAACCCTTTGTATGCGGTCAGTGGAACCCCGAACCCCAACGCTCTCTAACTTCGTACATCAAAGCGTCGTTATTGATCAGGGTCTCGTCTTGCTTTTTCAGGGGCCGAACTCTTTTACCGGCGAAGATGTTGCCGAACTTCATTGCCATGGTGGTGTCGTCATCAGTTCGATGTTGCTCAACGCGTGTCTGGCGCTTGGGGCGCGCATGGCGAGGCCAGGAGAATTTTCAGAACGGGCTTTTATGAATAACAAGCTTGATCTCGCGCAAGCGGAAGGATTGGCAGACCTCATTGATGCCCCCACCCAACAAGCAGCCCAGCAAGCATCTGCCTCGCTTAGAGGCGCTTTTTCCGATGCCGTCAACGCTCTCGGTGATGATTTACTCAAGCTCAGAATCTATATCGAAGCTGCCATTGATTTCCCAGAAGAAGAAATCGATTTTTTGTCGGATAAAAACATACACCAGAACTTATCAACTGTACTTACTAGACTGGACACCCTTATTAACAATGCGCGACAAGGCGCACTGATGAGCAAAACCGCGAAAATTGTCCTTACAGGCAAACCTAATGTCGGAAAAAGTAGCCTAATGAATCAGCTTGCTCGTGAACCTGTTGCCATCGTTACCGCTGTACCTGGTACCACTAGAGATGTTGTGAAACAGATGCTCAATTTAAAAGGCGTAGCATTTGAATTTGCCGACACTGCAGGCATTAGGGAAGCAACCGATATCATTGAAAAAGAGGGAATTCAGCGAGCCCGTAGCGAACTGGAAACCGCCAATCTCGTTATTGAAGTAATTGATGACGCAGCAGATAAAAATACGGAGGACCATTTCGAAGGCGCTGCTCCGGCCATCCGGGTCCTAAATAAAATTGACCTCTCTGAGCGCAAGCCGGGAGAACAACCATCAGAGGCCATCACTACTATTGGGGTATCAGCAATAACAGGTGCGGGTATTGCTGAGCTTGAAAACGCAATTTTGTCCATTCTGGGATTTTCCAACACTGTAACCTCAACACCCTATAGCGCCAGAGAACGCCATGTGGCGATTCTTCAGGCCACCTACGGCCTGCTTCACAAAGGTATTGAACAGTTTCATAAAACTGGTGCGGGAGAAATTTTGGCAGAAGATCTTCGACACGCTCATGAAACCTTAGGAGAAATAACCGGCGTATTGGGTGCAGACGAGTTGCTAGGAGAAATTTTTTCTTCTTTTTGCATCGGAAAATGACAGGGCGCTATATTTTTAAGGCTGTTTAAAGGTTCAAAACTCGATAAATGTTTAGATAAACATCTTTATTTCTATGCGGTTAAGTCACTCACAGCCTATGCACACGTCTGGCACATCGTATCAACAGATAAGCGCCTAGCTTCAAACTGCTTGGTAAGCACTGTGCGTAACATCGGGAGAACCACTATACCCGCCTGTGCATACCTTTATCGCCTCTTGTAGGCACGCTACTGTCCACGGGTTAACCCCAACTAACTCAGGATTTTTAAGTGCGTTTTCCTAAGCGTTAGATGACATATAAGAAGCTGTTTACATTGATGTTTTTGGACTTATCCTCCAAAACTAGCCCCCCTAATAACAACAGTATTTAAGTACTTTTCATATATATATTACTTAATATATTGTTGTGTACTACTGTGAAACTGTGACCTTTGGCGGCCATTTACGTCAACTAGACTGGTTCATACTGACCGTTAGCGCGTTTATACTCCGCTCCCGCTTTTAAAAGTAGTTACGCTACCGCCATGCAACATCCAAACGCATATGACGTCATCGTGATCGGTGGTGGGCACGCGGGTACAGAGGCGACCTTGGCTTCCGCCCGCATGGGTGCGCGAACACTGCTGATTACTCATGCCCTGGATACCTTGGGGCAAATGTCGTGTAACCCCGCTATTGGGGGCATTGGAAAAAGCCACCTAGTGAGAGAGGTCGATGCTATGGGCGGCATTATGGCTCGCGCGACTGATTTATCGGGAATCCAATTCAGGGTGTTGAACGCAAGAAAGGGTCCAGCAGTGAGAGCAACTCGCGCACAAGCTGATCGCGCCCTTTATCGCCAGGCTATTCGTGAAGTTTTAGAACACACTGAAAATGTTCAGATTTTTCAAGACGCAGTAGAAGATATAAAAATTACTGGAAACGCGGTATCTGGTGTTATCACGCGCTCCGGTATTGTTTTCTCTGCTAGGGCAGTAGTGCTTACCGCAGGTACTTTTCTTAATGGAAAAATGCATGTGGGAGAGTCTCAGGCTTCAGGTGGGCGCATGGGAGATGCGGCTTCTTTGGGATTGGCAGACCGCCTCAGGGAGGTGTGTCCGAGGGTAGGGCGGTTAAAAACAGGCACACCCCCGCGCATCGATGCTAGCTCCGTCAATTTTAATTTGATGGCTGAACAGTGGGGTGACGAGCCCCGCCCGGTGATGTCGTTGATGGGCCGACGTGAGGATCATCCGTCGCAACGGTGCTGTTGGATAACGGAAACAAATGAAAAAACGCATGAGCTTATTCGATCCGGGCTTGATCGCTCTCCGCTTTTTGGCGGCGTCATCGAAGGTGTCGGACCGCGTTATTGCCCGAGCATTGAAGACAAAATTCACCGGTTTGCGGATAAATCCTCGCATCAGATTTTTATTGAACCAGAAGGGCTGACAACAAACGAGCTTTATCCCAATGGGATCTCCACGTCTTTACCATTCGACATTCAACTGGGTCTGGTGCGGTCAATTAAAGGACTAGAAAAAGCGCATATCACAAGACCTGGATACGCGATTGAGTACGATTATTTTGACCCGCGCGATTTACAGCACAGCCTGGAAACAAAAACCGTTTCGGGTTTGTTTTTTGCGGGTCAAATCAATGGCACAACGGGTTACGAAGAGGCAGCAGCGCAAGGTTTGGTGGCTGGCATTAATGCTGTGTGCTTGGTGAGAGAACACGATCCGTGGGAGCCAAAACGAGACGAAGCTTACATCGGCGTGTTGGTTGATGATCTGGTGACGCTTGGCACTTCAGAACCCTACCGAATGTTCACTTCTCGTGCTGAATATCGGCTTCAGTTGAGGGAAGATAATGCGGATTTGAGGCTAACTGAAACGGGCCGGGTACTGGGTGTTATAGGAGAACAGCAATGGCGCTGTTTTGTTGAAAAGAGAGAGGCTATCGGTCAAGAAAAAGAAAGGCTGGAAAGCGAATATGTACAACCGGACTCTGAAGTAGCTCGAAAAATCACGCCTTATTTAGCAAAGCCGCTGAATCGGGGGTACTCATTGGCTGAACTGTTAAAGCGACCGGAATTAACCCATACGATATTATATGCGGCCGCGCCTTCAAAACGCCCGGTACAAGAGTCAGTAGCGGAGCAGGTCGCAATCCAGCTGAAATACGCAGGGTATATAGATCGTCAACAACAGGACATCTCCCGCTTACAACGACACGAGGCGATGACAATTCCAAGCGATCTTAATTTTGATGAGGTCGATGGATTGTCCCATGAAATTTCTCAAAAACTTGCTGAATTTCGACCAACCAATCTGGCTCGCGCTGGGAGAATACCCGGCGTCACACCCGCGGCAATGTCTTTGTTGTTGGTTTATCTCAAGAAGCGAGCGATGAGCGAGTCTTTACGCGCCACAGCGAATGGCTGAACCCGAAACACAACTTCTTAGCTCATCCGCGCGATCCATAGGCATTTCACTCAGTGATATGCAACTCGAACAGCTCATTGCATATGTGGATTTGCTCGAAAAATGGAACAGAACCTATAACTTGACGTCAATTCGAGATAGACAAGAAATGTTGTTGAGGCATGTGTTAGAAAGCTTGGCTGTTTTACCTCTTCTCCAGGGGTCGAATCGACTAGATGTGGGCACAGGGGCGGGCATACCGGGCATTCCCCTGGCGATAGCGGACCGGGAATTTCCCTACACGCTGATCGATAGCAATGGAAAAAAAACGCGATTTTTGGCTGAGGTGAAAAGACAGTTGGGTTTAACTAACATCCAGATTGAAACTGTGCGTATCGAGTCCTGGCAGCCCAAAACGGTTTACGATGCAGTGTTAACAAGGGCATTTGCGGACGTG
Source organism: Luminiphilus sp. (assembly GCA_016779445.1). Classification (GTDB taxonomy): domain Bacteria; phylum Pseudomonadota; class Gammaproteobacteria; order Pseudomonadales; family Halieaceae; genus Luminiphilus. Next base: position 85,534 of record JADHNP010000001.1, read on the forward strand.
AAAACAACGCTAACCAGAATCAGCCACGTGTTGAGCAAAGAGGGGTCGCTGTACGCAATGACAACCGATAGTGTTGCCAAGGTCGATTCAGCGATACCCGATAATATGTATTTGCATCAGGCTAAAGAGATCAGGGTGCCCGGACAAGACTGGTCCTTCAATGTGATGATAATTGGGCGAAGCCAAGGCGCGGTTGTATGAAGGTTGTTGCAATAGCCAACCAAAAAGGTGGCGTGGGGAAAACGACAACCAGCGTCAATTTATCTGCCGCGTTAGCAGCAATGGATAAGCGGGTGTTGCTCCTAGATTTGGATCCTCAAGGCAATGCATCGGTATCTGTCGGGTTGAACAAGTCAGAGCTGGTCACCAGTACATATGAGCTATTGGTAGAGCAGCAGCCATTAGAGGAGGTTGCCCTCTCTCTTCCACAACTTCGTATGGACGTGGTGCCGGCCAATGGTGATTTAACAGCGGCTGAAGTTGCCCTATTGTCGGTGGATGATCGAGAGCAGCGGTTGAAGCAGGCGCTCGAGTCAGGGACGCAACGATACGATTTTGTCATCATCGATTGTCCCCCCTCACTTAACATGCTCACTCTCAATGCATTAGTGGCGGCAAACTCTGTCTTAATAACGATGCAATGTGAGTATTTTGCGTTGGAAGGGCTGTCAGCTCTGCTAGAGACGATCAACACGATCAATCAAACAGTGAATCCTAGCCTGTGCGTAGAAGGAATTTTGCGCACGCTTTACGATCCAAGAAATGCCCTAACAAATGAGGTGTCTGAGCAGCTCCATCAGCATTTCGAGGGCTTGGTTTACCGGACAGTGATCCCGAGAAATGTTCGTTTGGCCGAGGCGCCAAGCCACGGGCTGCCGGGAATTGTTTATGATCGTCTGGCCAGAGGCGCTACCGCTTATATGGCGCTGGCCGGGGAATTTATGCGCAGGCAAGAACATCATTCTAAGGACAATGTTTAATGGTCCAGAAGCGAAAGTTAAATCGGGGGCTAGAGGCTCTGCTTGGGTCTGGCCTCATTGCCAAGCCACATCAAGAAGTGACGGCAAGCACCGCCGAAACAAGCGGTAGTGCAGAGTTCACCGTTGCAACCGCAGAGGTCCCTATTGAGCATTTGCAGCGGGGAATCTATCAACCGCGAAGCGAATTCGAACCAGAAGCCCTGCAAACGCTCGCATCGAGCATTACAGCGCAAGGTATTTTGCAGCCCGTGGTTGTCCGTCCGTTATCCAACCACCGGTACGAAATTCTGTCTGGGGAGCGACGCTGGCGGGCGGCGCAGCTCGCTGGATTAGATCATGTGCCCGTGGTGATCAGGGATGTGCCTGATAAAGATGCCATCGCCATAGCGCTTATTGAAAACATTCAGAGAGAGGACTTGAACCCGGTGGAGGAAGCGGCTGGTCTAAAACGGCTTCAAGATGAATTTGAGCTGAACCAAGAACAGATTGCTGAAGCGGTGGGCCGATCCCGGTCTGCTGTCGCGAACAGTTTACGGCTGCTGAACTTGCACGGTGATGTGCAGCACATGCTGAGGCAGGGAGAAATCGAAGTGGGTCACGCAAAGGTGCTGCTGGGCCTTGAAAATGCAGATCAGCTACGAGCGGCTCGACAAGTGGTGAAGCGACGTCTCTCTGTCAGACAAACGGAAGTATTGGTGAAGGGCTGGGGCGCGCAAGACACGCCAAAGCCTCATAAGGACCCCGATGTCAGTCGGTTAGAACAAGATTTAAGCGATCGGTTTGGTGCGCGAGTCAGGATTCACCATCAACAGAACGGTCGGGGTCGATTGGAAATACAGTACACAAACCTCGACGAATTGGACGGGATTTTAAACAGACTGGATTAAATCCTATGTGTTGAAGGGTCTTAACCTTTCCTCTACACTCCCCTGCGCATGAGAGGGGGGCTGGGTTGATCTTGGCCAAACACGCTGTTTCTGGGCCTTTCGCGACGACACGTAAACGGCTGTTAAAAGCTGTGCTGATGACCATGATGTTGGTCAGTGTTGCTGCGGGGGTTGCTGGCGCGCTACACGGCGTTCGTATATCTCTGGACATGTTGCTGGGTGCGGCAGTCGTTCTGTTGCCGAGTGGCTGGGTTGCAGTGAGCCTGACTTCTGAGCGATCTGTCCTTAGCCCTATATGGCTTGGGTTGGCGCGCTACAGTTTGGCAACATTGGGCTTCGCCGCTCTTTTTACGGTCCGGCCGGGTAGTGATCCTGTGGCGGTGTTGGCGGGAAGTGCGATTGCCTTGTTTTTGCCGTCAGTAATGATGGCAAAAACCAGTGGTCGGGCCGGTACGGCGGCAGAGAATACTAAATAGGACGCCTTTTAAGGCGCAGGGAGATTCGCGGCAACAATGGCGGCAAACGGCGACAGTCAGACCGTATCAGAGTATATCGTTCATCACCTGACTAACTTGACTTACGGCAAGTTGCCAGAGGGATACGAGCGTTATGACGGTAGCGTTGTGCCTGCTCAAGGGCAATGGACGCTCGCCCACGGAGCCGACGAAATGGCGGCCATGGGCTTCAATGCCATCCACGTCGACTCCATGCTCTGGTCAGTTGGGCTAGGCGTCATATTCTGCTGGCTATTTCGCCGTGTTGCCGTTCACGCCACCTCCGGGGTGCCAGCGGGCTGGGTTAATTTTGTTGAAATGATCGTAGAGTTTATCGATGGCACGGTGAAAGACACCTTTCATGGGCGAAACCCGTTAATTGCGCCGTTGGCCCTGACAATTTTTGTATGGGTCTTTCTAATGAACTTAATGGATTTGATCCCGGTTGATTTAATCCCCCACTCTTTAATGTTAATGGGCGTTGACTATCAAAAAATCGTGCCCTCGACTGACCCGAACATCACTATGGGCATGGCTATTGGCGTATTTCTGCTAATGCTCTTCTACTCGATAAAAGTAAAGGGGTTTGGCTTTGTCAAAGAACTGACAATGAACCCGTTTAACCACCCATTATTTATTCCCGTGAATCTCTTTATGGAGGTCGTGGGATTGCTGGCGAAGCCATTCTCTCTAGGATTGCGACTTTTCGGCAATATGTATGCTGGCGAGATGATTTTCATTCTGATCGCCGCGTTGTTCAGCGTAGGGCTATTTTGGATGTTGCCCGCTGCGCTGTTACAGATTGGCTGGGCGATTTTTCACATTTTGGTGATCACCCTTCAGGCTTTCATCTTTATGGTTCTGACTATTGTGTACCTCAGCATGGCACACGAGGACCATTGATTTTCACTTTGTATTTTTAGGAGACAACCATGGAACTGATTTACGTTGCCGCCGCCATTATGATGGGTTTGGGTGGAATGGGCGCTGCTATTGGCGTTGGCATTCTTGGCGGTAAGTTGATTGAGGGTTCTGCGCGACAGCCCGAGTTAGCGC